>CAINZT010000123.1 GCA_903855705.1 uncultured Synechococcus sp. | reverse complement strand
CTTTATATAAAAGCCTAAATGAAAAAACGGTTGGACCTTAATAACAGCCAAAAGAAAGCAAAACGTACTGCAACCCCTTGCTGCTTGGCACCAAGAGCAAATTAACTGCCAAAAATAACAAGATAGAGAATAAAGGCCAAAAATCCTGGCACAGCGTATCTATATTAAAATCCCTTCTGTTGTCGTGTCTTTAGCCAATAAGATACATTGGGACTATCTAAGAAGGACCTCAGGCATCCACCACCATCGGCGGATGCTGCACCAGCACCTGCTTCAGATACCTGCCCGTATGGCTAGTGGGATGTTCTGCCACTTCCTCAGGCGTTCCCGCCACCACGATCTCGCCGCCCTTATCACCGCCTTCGGGGCCTAGGTCAATCACCCAGTCGCCGCAGCGAATCACATCAAGGTTGTGCTCGATCACCAGGATCGAGTTGCCCTTATCGACCAAGCGTTGCATCACATCCATCAACTTGTGGACGTCGTAGAAACTTAAGCCCGTGGTGGGTTCATCGATGAGATAGAGGGTTTTGCCGGTGGCCCGCTTCGAGAGTTCGGTGGCCAGCTTGACCCGTTGGGCTTCACCGCCGGAGAGGGTGGGGGCGGGTTGGCCGAGTTTGACGTAGCCCAGTCCCACATCCACCAGGGTGCGCAGGCGATCGGCCGCCTGGGGAATGGCGGAGAACACCTCGGCGGCCTGCTCCACGGTCATCTCCAGCACTTCGGCAATGTTGTGGCCGCGATAGGTGACCTGCAGGGTTTCACGGTTGTAGCGAGCACCCTTACACACGTCGCATTGCACATACACATCGGGCAGGAAATTCATCTCGATCACGTTCACGCCCTGGCCGCTGCAGGCCTCGCAGCGGCCGCCCTTCACATTGAAACTGAACTGACCCACCTGGTAGCCGCGGGCCTTGGCCTCCACCGTGGCTGCAAACACCTGGCGAATCGGATCGAAGGCGCCCGTGTAGGTGGCCGGGTTGGAACGGGGCGTGCGACCGATCGGGGATTGGTCAATCACGATCACCTTGTCGATCGCCTTTATGCCCTTGAGTTCATCCAGGCCGGCCGGGAATGGCACCTTCATGCCCAGTTTGTGCTCTAGGGCCGGATGCAGCAGCTCGTTCACCAGGGTGCTCTTGCCACTGCCGCTCACGCCGGTGACGCAGACCAGCCGTCCAAGCGGAATATCAATATCAAACCCATTGAGATTGTTGCGCTGGCAATTCACCAGGCTGATGCGGCGGCTACCGCTACTACGGCGCTCGGCCGGAGTGGGGATCGACAAACGACCACTGAGATAGGCGCCCGTTAAGGACTCCTCGGAGGTGAGCAAGTTCTCCAGGGATCCCTGGGCCACGATGTGGCCGCCATGAACGCCGGCGCCAGGACCAATATCAACGACATAGTCGGCAGCCCGGATCGTGTCTTCATCGTGCTCCACCACAATCAGGGTGTTGCCGAGGTCCCGCAGCTTGAACAGGGTGGCGAGCAGCCGATCGTTATCCCTTTGGTGCAGGCCGATGCTCGGTTCATCGAGCACGTACAGCACGCCCGTGAGGCCGGCACCGATCTGGGTGGCCAGGCGAATCCGCTGGGCTTCGCCCCCTGAGAGGGTCATGGCCGGCCGATCCAGGCTCAGATAATCCAGGCCCACATCAAGCAGAAACTTCAGCCGCATGCGCACTTCGCGCAATACCAAATCGCCAATCTGGATCTGGCGCGGAGTGATCAGGGGATCGGCCCCTTCGCTGGCCCCCACGCCCATCAAGGCCTCGATCCGCAGCAAACTTTCGCCCACACTCACGGCCGTGAGTTCATGGATCCCGTAGGGGCCCACTTTCACCGCCAGGGCCTCGGGGCGCAACCGCAAGCCCTTACAGGTGTCGCATGGCACCATCTCCAGGAACTTCTCTAGCTTCTGGCGCACCGCCTCACCACTGGCATCGCGAAGCTGCCGCTCCAGGATCGGCAAGATGCCCTCAAACGGGCGCATGTAGGCCTGGCCCTTGCGATAGCGACTATCGGCTTGAATTGCTATCTCTTCCTTACTACCATTGAGCAGCACTTCCCGTTGAACGTCCGTTAATTGATTCCATGGCAGCTTAATTTCGAAGCCAAATGCTTCACCCACGCTGTAAATCATGGAGAAGTAATAGGAGTTATCCTTATCACTCCAAGGTGCAATCGCCGCATACACAGGCAGCGATGGATCAGGCACCACCCGCTCCGGCGTGAACTTGCGCAGGTGGCCGATGCCATGGCAATCGGGACAGGCCCCATAGGGGCTATTAAAGGAGAACAGCCTTGGCGAGAGCTCCTCCATCACGGCGCCATGGACCGGACAAGCGAAGTTTTCCGAATAGAGCCGTTCCCGCTCCACCCCATCGGGCAGGGGTTGGTCGGCCTTGGGCACCACCTCCACCAAAGCCAGACCATCACCCCGTTTCAGGGCCGTGCGCAGGGAATCGGTGAGCCGTTCCTGGATGCCTTCTCGGGCCACCAGCCGGTCAACGACCACCTCAATGTTGTGGGCGTGGTTCTTATCGAGTTCGATGTTATCGGCGAGTTCGCGCACCTCGCCATTGATGCGCACCCGGGCAAACCCCTCAGCCACCAGGCCGCCCAGTAATTTCACATGGGTTCCCTTCTTGCCGCGCACCACCGGCGCCAGCAGTTGATAGCGGGTGCCCTCGGGCAGGGTGCTGATCTGGTCCACCATCTCATCGATGGTCTGGGGCCGGATCGAGCGGTCACATTGGGGGCAATGGGGTTCACCGGCGCGGCCATAGAGAAGCCGCAGATAATCCTGAATTTCCGTCACCGTGCCAACGGTGGAGCGGGGGTTATGGCTGGTGGATTTCTGATCGATCGAAATGGCTGGTGAAAGCCCCTCAATCGCATCCACATCAGGTTTATCCACCTGGCCCAGAAACTGGCGCGCATAGGCCGAGAGGCTCTCGACGTAGCGGCGCTGGCCCTCGGCAAAGATCGTGTCAAACGCCAGGGAACTTTTGCCGCTGCCGCTGACGCCGGTGAACACAACCAGGCGATTGCGTGGAATCGTCAGATCAACATTTTTGAGGTTGTGTTGGCGGGCGCCCCGCACCCGGATCACATCTTCAAGGCTGCCGCCATTGAGCAGGCGGCTGGCACTCAACTGGGCCGCCTTCTCGTTGATGGTGCGGGCTGGCGCGTTGGAGCTGGTGTCAGGCCGATCAGAACTGGCGCTCGCGCGAGCCATCCACGGGATCCGATAAGGGGTGATTCTAGGTGGGTCCTGGGGACCAGTTGGGACCGATTGGCGAGAGCAGCTGGCAGCTGGGGCCGGACCCCGCTAGAGCCCCACGGTGGCTGCCAATCAGCTGGTGGGCGGTGCAAGCAGGCTGGCCGCATAGCTGCGGGCCCCACCGGAATCGCCACCCGCCAGTTCCGCCAGTTCCTTTTGGCGGGCCTGGGTGTCCCGCAGTTGGGACACTCGCGTTTGGGTCTGGCCCCCTTCCACCCATTTCGACACCAGGAAATGGTGCTCAGCTGCTGCCGCCACTAGGGGCTGGTGGGTGACGCAGAACACCTGGCGCTGTTGCGCCAATTTCTGCAGAAGCGCCGCCATGGCGCCGCTGACCCGGCCACTAACGCCACTGTCGATCTCATCAAATAACAGGGTGACGTGGGGATCGGCTGCCGCCAGACAGGTTTTCAGGGCCAACAGAAAGCGGCTCATCTCCCCGCCGGAGGCCACCTCAGCCAGGGGGGCCAACGGTTGGCCCGGGTTGGCCGAAAACAGGAACTGCACCCCATCGGCGCCCTCCTCACTCGCCGCCGCCGCACTGGTCGCCACAGCAAAGCGCACATTGGCCAGGCCCATGGGCCGCAGCGCCTCCATCAACTGGCCTTCCAGGGCCTTGGCGGCCTGGCGGCGGGCTTCGCTGAGCAGGCCATTGAGGCGATCCCGCTGGCTACGGCTCTGCTGCTCCTTTGCTTCGAGCTCCGTGAGCGCCGCCTCGCCACCGCCGGGGGCCAACAACAAGCGCAACTCATCGCGCCGGGCGATCAACTCGCCCAGGCTTTGGCCATGGCGCCGCTCCAGGGCCTTGAGCTGGGCAATGCGCTCCTGCAAGGACGCCAAGGTTTCGGGATCACTCTCCAGACTGCCGCCATAGCGATCGAGATCGCGGGCCAGGTCCTGGAGTTGGGCCAGGCCATCGGTGCAGGCCTGGCGGAGGCTAAGCAAGCTGGGATCAATGGCCTCCAGCAGCTGCAGCTCCTGTTCACAGGCGGCGAGATGGTCGAGGGCTGATGGGGCCTGGTCGGCTCCCTCGATCAGTCGGCCCAGCAGGGTCATCACCCCTTCCTGCAGGCGCACCCCATGAACAAGCCGGTCCTGGGCTGTTTCCAGCTGCTGGCGCTCGTTGGCATCCTCCAATTGGGCGGCTTCAAGATCCAGCAGCAATTGCTCCTGCTGTTGCCGTTCCTGTTGCAGCTGCTGCCAGTCGCGCCGGGCAGTCTCAAGGGCGGCTGCCGCCTGTTTCCAGTGGCGATAGGCCAGCCCCACTGGCCCAAGGGCCAGGGCTAGCTCGGGGCCGCCAAAGCGATCAAGCCAGCGGCGTTGTTGGCCGGGCCGCCCCAGTTGCTGGGTCTGGCCTTGAACGGTGAGATCGAGCAGCAGGGGCCGCAGCTCCTGCACCTGGGCGCGACTGACAACCACACCATTGAGCCGATGCCGGCTGGTGAGCCGCTCCTCTTGCAAACGCCATTCACGGCTCAGCAGCAGGTCGTCCTCCTCGAGCTCGAAGTGCTGCTGCTCCAACCAGCTCTGCAGGGGCGGCGTCAGGCTGAAACTGGCCTCAATCCGGCCCCGCTGCTGGCCCTGGCGCAGCAACCTGGCGCCTGCCGCCCCCTGGGCACCACCCAACAGGGCATCAAGGGCATCGAGCAGGATCGACTTGCCGGCACCGGTTTCGCCGGTGAGCACCGTGAACCCGCCACTGAAGCCGAGCTCCAGGCTCTCGATCAGGGCAATGTTTTCAAGGCGCAGACCCGTAAGCAAACCAGCCCCAGGCGATCGGGTCGACCGTAGCGGCTGTGGGATTCGTTTAGAAGGGGGCTGGCCATCTCGATCCCACTGGATCGCCACCCCTTGCTGCCATGGTCCGTACCGCTGCCGAAGCCGCCGTCGACGCCATGCACCGGGCCGTCACCGGCGAACCGATGGAGCCCGAGCCGCCAGAACAGCCTCAGCTCTGTAGCCCAGGGGCCAGCAAAGAGGGCGCGATTGGCCATGAACCAACCGGGGACGATCCGGTTGACACCTTCCAGCCCGAAGAGGCCCAGGGCCTTGATCCCTTCAAGAGTGATCCGGCCATCAGCGCCGCCACCCCCCTTACCCAGAACCAGGACCTGGGTGATTTCATCGAGGCCTCTGGCCTGCTCAGCTATGACCCAGCGGCGATCACCCGCATCTACGCCGG
>CAINZT010000122.1 GCA_903855705.1 uncultured Synechococcus sp. | reverse complement strand
TCGTTCTCCTCGGCCTGCTCCAGCAACATCTGCTTGTAGCGGGCGGCCATCTCCTCGGCCTTGTCGAACACCTTCTGGGGGTCGGTGAGCATGTCGCCGGGCTCGGGCTCGAGCGCCTTGGTGGACAGGGAGATGCGGCCCCGCTCGGCGTCGAGGTCGATGATCATCACCTTCATCTGGTCGTTCACATTGAGCACCGTGTGGGGGGTCTCGATGTGCTCGTGGCTGATTTCGGAAATGTGCAGCAGGCCGCTCACACCACCGATGTCGATGAAGGCGCCGTAGGGCTTGATGCCACGCACGGTGCCGATCACCACTTCGCCCACTTCGAGGCGATTCATCTTGCGCTCCACCAGGGCGCGACGATGGCTGAGCACCAGGCGGTTGCGCTCTTCGTCCACCTCCAGGAACTTGAGGGGCAGGAAGTCGGCCACCAGGTCTTCCTTGGGCTTGCGGGTGCTGATGTGGCTGCCGGGGATGAAGCCGCGCAGGCCTTCCACCCGCACCAGGGCACCACCACGGTTGGTGGCAAACACCTCGGAGTAAATGGTGGCGTCTTCTTTTTGCAGCTGGCGCACCCGCTCCCAGGCCCGCTGGTATTCGATCCGGCGGATCGAGAGGGTGAGCTGGCCGTCTTCGTTCTCTTCGCTGAGGATGAAGAACTCGCGCACCTCACCGGGCTCAAGCACGTCGGAGATGCTTTCGACCCGGTTGATCGACACCTCCTGCATGGGCATGAAGGCGGCGGTCTTGGCGCCGATGTCGATCATGGCGCCCTTGGGCTCCATGGCGAACACGGTGCCCTTCACCACGTCGCCGGGCTTGAAGTTGTAGTCGTACTTGCTGAGGAGGGAGGCGAATTCCTCCAGGGTGAAGCCCACCCCATCCATGTCGCGCACGGCCGCCCGGCTACCGGGGTCATCGGCGGTGGGCACCTCTTCCGGGATGGCCAGGTCGAGATCGAGCTCTGCGGCGATCTCCTGTTCCAGGTCAATGGGGCTGCCTGTCTCAAGGAGACTGACGTCGGAAGGGGTCACGGTCATGGGGGAGGTGGCGGACTGCCTAGGGCAGGGCGAGGGAATCGGCGCCAACGTCCGCCGACGTATGGCGCAGAATCAATCACTATACAAAAAGCGGTTTTACCCCCCTAACTGGGACTGGATCCGCCCTGTCAGGCCCGAGAACCCACCGAGGGGCCAGAGCCAACTGGGTGCTGGTCCCCATGGCCAGGTCCACGCCCCCAAGCCAGGGCCTAACCCGTCACGACTCGGCCCTGGCTTGGGGCCGTCACGCCTGATCAGGCAAGCCAGAGCGCTCGCAGCTGATCGGTTGAAAAGTGCGGCCGAGACTGGGTCGCCAGCTGTTGTCGCCCGCTTTTCGCCCAGACCTCTTCCAAGACCACGGACCAGGCCTGTACCCCAGGGATCCAGTCCCTAGAAGTGAGCCTCAGCCCACGGCCGCCGCCAACTTGGCGGCGCGGCTGCGGGGCCGGCGGCTCAGGCCTTCGAGGGTGGCCACAAAATCGCTGATCCCCTGGAACTGGCGATACACCGAGGCAAAGCGCACGTAGGCCACCTCGCTGATTTCGCTGAGCTGCTGCAGCACCAGCTCGCCGATCTCATTGCTGCTCACTTCCCGGCCGCTGCGGCCCTGGAGTTGCAGTTCGATCTCATCAACAACGCCTTCGAGCCGGGCGGGCTCGAGGCCGGTTTTTTCACAGGCCCGCAGCAGGCCATGCAGCAATTTGCTGCGGCTGAAGGTTTCGCGGCTGCCGTTGCGTTTCACCACTGTCACCGGCACGGTTTCGACCCGTTCGTAGGTGGTGAAGCGAAATTCGCAGTTGAGGCATTCACGGCGCCGCCGCACACTGCGGCCGGAGTCCGCCGCCCGGGACTCCAGCACGCGGCTGTCGGTGTGTTGGCAGGAGGGGCATTGCATGCCCTTATCACCGCATCTGTGATCGGAGCAAGTGTAGACACAAGTTGCTCCCTTGAGAAGGGTGTCGCTGCAATCGGTCTCAGCGGCAGTCCG
>CAINZT010000121.1 GCA_903855705.1 uncultured Synechococcus sp. | reverse complement strand
GACAAGGCCAACCTCGGCTTCCGCTTCCCCTGCGACGGCCCAGGCCGTGGCGGTACTTGCCAGGTTTCGGCTTGGGACCACGTGTTCCTAGGTCTGTTCTGGATGTACAACTCCCTGTCGATCGTCATCTTCCACTTCAGTTGGAAAATGCAGAGCGACGTATGGGGAACCGTCAATGCTGACGGGACTGTCCAGCACATCACCAATGGGAATTTTGCCCAGAGTGCCATCACCATTAATGGTTGGCTACGCGATTTCCTTTGGGCTCAAGCGGCCCAGGTGATCAACAGCTACGGCTCGAGCAGCAGTGCCTATGGCCTGTTGTTCCTGGGTGCCCACTTCATCTGGGCCTTCAGCCTGATGTTCCTGTTCAGCGGCCGCGGCTACTGGCAAGAATTGATTGAGTCCATCGTCTGGGCTCATAACAAGCTGAAAGTGGCTCCGGCCATCCAGCCCCGTGCTCTTTCGATCACCCAAGGACGCGCGGTTGGTGTTGCCCACTATCTGCTGGGCGGTATCGCCACCACCTGGGCCTTCTTCCTGGCCCGCATCATTGCAGTCGGCTGACCTCCACCTGACCTTTCCCAATGGCAACGAAATTTCCTAATTTCAGCCAGGGGTTGGCACAGGACCCGACAACCCGTCGTATTTGGTACGGGATCGCCACGGCTCACGACTTCGAGAGCCATGACGGAATGACGGAGGAGAAGCTTTACCAAAAGCTCTTCTCCACCCATTTCGGCCATCTCGCGATCATCGGCCTCTGGGTTTCTGGGAACCTGTTCCATATCGCCTGGCAGGGCAACTTTGAGCAGTGGGTCGCCGATCCTCTGCATGTCCGTCCCATCGCTCACGCGATCTGGGATCCCCACTTCGGCCAAGGGGCCATCACCGCCTTCACCCAGGCTGGTGCCTCCTCTCCGGTGAACATTGCCTATTCCGGTCTGTACCACTGGTGGTACACGATCGGCATGCGCAGCAACGCCGAGCTGTATCAGGGTTCCATCTTCATGATGATCCTGTCGGCCTGGGCCCTGTTCGCCGGTTGGCTTCACCTTCAGCCCAAGTTCCGGCCTTCCCTGGCCTGGTTCAAGACCGCTGAATCCCGCCTCAACCACCCCCTCGCCGTTCTGTTCGGGTTCAGCTCGATCGCCTGGTCCGGTCACCTCGTTCACGTCGCCATTCCTGAGTCCCGTGGAATCCACGTCGGCTGGGATAACTTCCTGAACGTGCTGCCCCACCCCGCCGGTCTGGCTCCGTTCTTCACCGGTAACTGGGGTGTGTATGCCCAGAACCCTGATACCGCCTATCAGGTGTTCAACAGCACCGAAGGCTCTGGCACCGCGATCCTCACCTTCCTGGGTGGTTTCCACCCCCAGACCGAAGCCCTGTGGCTCACGGACATCGCCCACCACCACCTAGCGATTGGTTGCATCTTCGTGATCGCTGGCCACATGTACCGGACCAACTTCGGTATCGGCCACTCGATTCGCGAGATTCTTGAAGCCCACAACCCCCCCAAGGGCACCCCTGGTGACCTGGGCGCTGGCCACAAGGGTCTCTACGACACGATCAACAACTCGCTCCACTTCCAGCTCGGTCTCGCCCTGGCTTCCCTCGGCGTTGTCACCAGCCTGGTGGCCCAGCACATGTATGCGATGCCGTCCTACGCGTTTATCGCTAAGGACTACACAACGCAAGCAGCGCTGTATACGCACCACCAGTACATCGCCATCTTCCTGATGTGCGGTGCGTTCGCCCACGGTGCGATCTTCTTCATCCGCGACTACGACCCGGAAGCGAACAAGAACAACGTTCTTGGCCGCATGCTGGAGCACAAGGAAGCGATCATCAGCCACCTCAGCTGGGTTTCCCTGTTCCTCGGCTTCCATACCCTGGGTCTGTACGTTCACAACGATGTGGTCGTTGCCTTCGGCACCCCCGAGAAGCAAATCCTGGTGGAGCCCGTCTTTGCCCAGTTCGTCCAAGCCGCTAGCGGCAAGGCGCTCTATGGCTTTGATGTGTTGCTTGCCAATTCCGGTAGCGTCGCCAGCACCACCGGTGCTGCCTACCTGCCCGGTTGGCTCGATTCGATCAATGGCGGCAGTGACCTGTTCCTGCAGATTGGCCCTGGTGACTTCCTGGTTCACCACGCCATCGCCCTGGGTCTGCACACCACGACCCTGATCCTGGTGAAGGGCGCCCTGGATGCCCGTGGCTCCAAGCTGATGCCCGATAAAAAGGACTTCGGCTACTCCTTCCCCTGCGACGGTCCCGGCCGTGGCGGCACCTGCGATATCTCCGCCTGGGACTCCTTCTATTTGGCAGTCTTCTGGGCCCTGAATACCGTCGGTTGGGTCACCTTCTACTGGCATTGGAAGCACCTCGCCATTTGGCAGGGCAACGTTGCCCAGTTCAACGAATCCAGCACCTACCTGATGGGCTGGTTCCGTGACTACCTGTGGCTCAATAGCTCCCAGCTGATCAACGGTTACAACCCGTTTGGCAGCAACAACCTGGCCGTTTGGTCCTGGATGTTCCTGTTCGGTCACTTGGTGTGGGCCACCGGTTTCATGTTCCTGATCTCCTGGCGCGGTTACTGGCAGGAACTGATCGAGACGATCGTTTGGGCTCATCAACGCACCCCGCTCGCCAACTTGGTGGGCTGGCGCGATAAGCCCGTCGCTCTCTCAATCGTTCAGGCCCGGGTGGTTGGTCTGGCTCACTTCACCGTGGGCTATATCCTCACCTACGGCGCCTTCCTGATCGCCTCAACCTCAGGTAAGTTCGGCTGATCCCAGCGGATTAGCTGTCCTCTCGAGGGACGACTACACCCCCGGCGAAAGCCGGGGGTTTTTTAATGGCTGATCGCCCTATCCATCGATCGAATGGTCTCAGAGCCCTACCCCTTTTGAGCCTGCACAGGCTGACTGGCATCCGAACAATGCATGCCTTTTTGCTGGCCAGCCCAATGGAATGAAGCAGCACCTGGGGGGTCCCATCCCCGGGGAAGATCTATCGGGGTGGGGTGATCTGCGGATGGTTCACTGGGCTTGCTCGCCGAGTGTTGATGGCTGGATTCGACACGGACCGATGGCGGCCCCGATGAAGCAGGCCCTGCCAGCTTGCTTCGCCCCAGGGTCTGATCTGGGAGACACCTTCAACCCTTTCCCCCATGGGTTGAAGGTGTTTCCTGCCTGTTAAGGGTTCTCTCCTGGGCTCTCAAACCCCGGCTCGCCCGACAACAGGCCTGGATCGTTGGCGTTCAGCCGTGCTTGGCTTGGGCTCCTCATGCACGCGCCAGCGCCAAGATCCTGATCTCACTTTGCACGAGACGATCTGGCCATAGGCCCTGGGGAA
Organism: uncultured Synechococcus sp.; assembly: GCA_903855705.1. Classification (GTDB taxonomy): domain Bacteria; phylum Cyanobacteriota; class Cyanobacteriia; order PCC-6307; family Cyanobiaceae; genus BAIKAL-G1. The sequence continues at coordinate 6,340 of CAINZT010000121.1, read as the reverse complement.
GCGGCAGATCGCCTTGGCAGTTCCATGTCAAGCCATGAAAAAAGCCCCGCAGGTGCGGAGCTTTTGCTGAAACAGGTTTGTTCGCCCGATTGGCGGTTTGATTGAGCTCTGGTCGCTGGGGTTTGGGGTCTGCTGAAAACTCAGCCGACGCTCCAAACGCCACCGGCGATTTTCACAAGGGGTGACACGATCGCCGTGCCAGCCAGGAACCAGGCGAAGGCGGCACCACCGCAACCGCCCAGCCAGAAGCCGCTGGCGAATTCGGCCCAGCCGGCTTTTGTGAAGAGGTCAGCAGGAGGATTGTCGATTGTGGCGTCGGCGGGCTGCACGTTCGGGCCGTTGCCGGCGGTTCCGTACAGGGACAGGCAGACGGTGAGGATCGACACCAGGCCGATGGTGGCCAGCAGGCCAGAGGTGCTGGCGTACTCGGTCAGGCGCAGGGGGCCGGTGATGGCGAAGGGGCCATAGAGGAAGAAGCCGTGGGCCATGCCCACTTCCAAGCCGCGACGGTTCGGCGACAGGGAGGGGCGGTAGGCCGGCAGGGCATTCAGGAACGCCTTGCTGAAGGAGCTGCTGTTGATCGGGGTGGCCAGATTGCCGACGGTCGGGTCGGCGACGGGGGTCACGGTCATGGGTTCAAGGAAGGAAGCGGTTGACGGAAGAAAAGCGAACCAGATCAGTCGCTGGCTTCAATCACGTTGAACAGCAGGGCCATGGCGACCGCTGGACCAAGGATTCCGACAAGGGGAACAAACACCGAGGGAAGCCAGGCGGCGACAAAGTCTCCGGTCATCAGGGCGAGCCAATACAGTCAGCGCAGTTACTGTAAGAAGGCCTCCCGATCTGGCCCAGTGGGGGCTGGAGGGGCGACATAAAAGTTCAATCCTTGTCATGACCCAGGCCCTCTCCGGCGGCGCCGTTGCCTTAGTTCTGCTGGTGCTCTGGTTGCTGCGTCGGCCCAGGCCCCAGCTGATGCGCTCCACCGACGGGGCTTCGGTGGCTGCCCTGAACCGGGTCCAGATGGAGCTGGTGGTCCCAGAACCTGAGGCCGAGGAGGCTTTGGGCCGGGTGGTTGTGCCCCAGTCGGAGGCCCCGTTGGCGCCAGCGACAGGACCAGGTCCTGGGCCTTTGGGGATAGCCGGCGCCGGGTCCTCGCTTGCGGGTTCACAATCTCTTTCCCCCCAGCCCCGCAGCCTGAGGGAGACCAGCGTCCTGCTGGCCTCCCTCAAGGCCGGCTATGCCCTGGGCGGATCGGCCCGGCGCCAGGCACTGGAGACCTGTCTGGCCTGGGGCCACCGCTCGGCCCTGCCCCTGCTTCACCTGGGCCTGCGCGATGCCGATCCCGTGGTGGCGGGGCTCGCGGCCCGGGGCCTGGATCGCTTTCGCGGCCGCAGCGGCCCCTCCGCAGCGCCGGTTCAGGCGGCCAGACTGCCGCGCAACGTGGCCCGGACCCGGTAGATCGGCCGCCCCTGGCTTTCGTGGTAAGTGCGCATCTGCAGCTCTGCCAAGAGGCCGAAACAGAACAGCTGCACGCCACTGATGATCGCCAGCACAGCCGCTAGCAACAGGGGCCTGGTGCCGATATCGGCGCCGGTGAGCAGTTTGCCCGCCACCAGATAGCCGCCGATCAGCAGGCCTAAGGCCATGGCTACTAAGCCCCAGAAGCCGAACACATGCATGGGCCTGGTCAGGAAGCGCTTCATGAACCAGACGGTGAGCAGGTCCATCAGCACCCGAAAGGTGCGATCGATGCCGTAGTTGCTCTTGCCATGGCGCCGGGGTTGGTGGCCCACCTTCACCTCCGTGATTCGGGCCCCTTCGATTGCAGCGAGGGCTGGCAGGAAGCGGTGCAGCTCGCCGTAGAGATTCATGTCACTGACCAGTTCGCGCCGGTAGGCCTTGAGGGAGCAGCCGTAGTCGTGCAGCCCCACCCCGGTAACCCGGGCGATCAGCTGGTTGGCGATCCTGGAGGGCAGCAGGCGGCTGATCGCCCCGTCTTGGCGCTGGTGGCGCCAGCCGCTGACCAGGTCGAAGCCCTGCTCCAGGGTTTCCAGCAGCAGGGGAATGTCGGCGGGATCGTTCTGGAGATCGCCATCGAGGGTCACGATCACGCTGCCCAAGCTGGCATCAAATCCTGCTGCCATGGCGGCTGTTTGCCCGTAATTGCGGCGCAGCAACACCACCACAAGCTCCGGGGTGGCCGCCGCCAGCTGGCGCAGTAGGGCGGCGCTGCCATCGCTGGACCCATCGTCCACAAGCACCAGCTCAAAGCTGCGGCCGAGGGGCCGCAGGGCCGCGAGCAGTTGGGCCACGAGCTGGGGCAGGCTGGCCGCCTCGTTGAACAGTGGCACCACCACAGAGAGATCAGGCACCCATCCCCACTGCTGTCGTCAGCAACCTTGCTCTGTGCAACTTAGTTCGCAGCATTCGCAGTCCTGATCCGATCGGTTTGCTGGCCCCGGCTCCGGCCCGCCTTCGCGTTCCCGCCAACCCAGGTCGACCTGGCTCAGGCCAGGGTCGTGCCGTCGTGACAGCGCTGCACCCGGCCCGCGCCCCGCAGCTCCTGGCGGTAGTGGCGGCTGATCGGATCCTGGTGGTGGCGATCCAGGCTGTTGATGGCCAGGCCGTTATGGCCGTGCTCGCGGCCCGAGCTGTGCAGGTAGCGGCCCTGGCCGAGATGGAGGCCCACATGGGTGCAGCGGCTGGGCCGGCCAAAAAAGATCAGGTCGCCGGGCTGTAGCAGGCCGTAGCTCCCCGGGCGCACCGCCACCGGTTGGCAGAACAGTTCCTGCTGGTAGGCATCGCGGGGAATCCAGATGCCGGCCTGGGCGAAGGCGGCTTGGGTGAAGCCGGAGCAGTCGTAATCCGGCCCGAGGCTGCCGCCCCAGAGGTAGCGGTTGGGCCGTTGGCGGGCTGCTTCCGCGAAGGCCAACACCGAAGCCAACCGGGCCCGAATCGCGGCGGCGGTCAGAAACCGGTGTGGCCGGGGTCTGGAGGCGAGGGCCCGGCCCAGCAGTTGGGCGGGATCGATCCAACTGGGGTAGCCGTCCTCCACCAGGCGCACCCTCAGCCGGCCGGCCCCGGCCGGATCGGCGCCAGTCACGGTCAGCTGGCGCCCGGCGGCGGCCTCGGTGGCTAGGCCCAGACCTTTGCACCGGCCATAGCAGGGCAGGGGCGCAAGCAGGGTCCAGGTGGTTCCTGCTTGGAGCAGCTCGGGGGCGGCCGGGGTGCCTGGCGCCAGGATGCCTAAGTTCGAGAAAGCCACAGGCGGCGCTGATGGGGTTCTACAGCCCAGATGGGGCGATGGACGCGATCCTCGCCGATGGGATTGCGGCCCTGGAGGCGGACGGGCGCCCCGCGTTGACGGACGACCTCTCGGTGACCTGGCTGCGCTATCCCAGCTCCCCCCTGGCCGGAGCCTGGGGCGATGGGGCCCAGGCTCCCACGGCTCACGGGGCCAGCTGGGCGGGGGAGCGGGCCCGCTACCCCGCCAGCGTGGTCAAACTCGCCTACCTGGTGGCCGCAGAAGCTTGGCTGCAGCGCCAATGGCTGGAGCGCTCCCCCGAGCTGGAGCGGGCCCTGGCCACCATGATCCAGGATTCCAGCAACGACGCCACTGGCCTGGTGCTGGACCTGCTCAGCGGCACCACCAGCGGCCCGGAGCTGCCGCCGGGGGCCTTAGCCAGCTGGAGCGAGCAGCGCCAGCTGGTCAACCGCTGGTATGGCTCCTTGGGCTGGCCGGAATGGGAGGGCTGCAATGCCTGCCAGAAAACCTGGGGCGATGGCCCCTTTGGCCGGGAGCGCCAGTCCTACGGCCCGGATCTGTCTAACCGCAACCGGCTCAGCACAGACTTCACGGCAAGGCTGTTGCATGGGGTGATCAGCGGCTCGCTGGTGTCGCCGCTGGCCTGCCAGCGCATGCAGTCGTTGCTGGCGCGCAGCCTCGATCCTGAGCTGCGCCACGCCGATCCCGAGAATCAGGTGGATGGCTTCCTGGGCGCAGGCCTGCCCGCCGCTGCCCGGCTTTGGAGCAAGGCCGGCTGGATGAGCCAGGCCAGGCACGATGCGGCCTACATCGAAATCGAAGGCCACCAACCCTTCCTGGTGGTGGCCTTCAGCGAGGGAGCCGCCCGGGCCGCCGATGCCCAGCTGCTGCCGGCCCTGGCCCAACGGCTGGCCGAGGCTTGCCGGCCATGAGCTCGGGGTTAGAACAGGGCGGCCAAGCCCTTCGGCCTTCCCCCATGGCCATCGCTGAGTAAACCGGTTTTGCTTGGCTCGTGCTCCCCAGCTGATCCCGATGCCCCTGCTTCCCCGCTGGCGCTTCATGACCGATGAGGCCAAGGCCCTGACCAAGCGAACCGCCATTTCCGTCGGGGTCGTGGTGCTGTCGTTGTTGGTGTTCAGGGCCCTGCTGCCCTGGCTCCTGTTGGCACTTGCCGCCTACTGGATCTGGAAGCTGGTTAGCAAGTAACCCCCTGCTGCGTGCAGAGGCACAAAAAAAGCGGACCCGCCTGGGACCCGCTCGATGACCACAGTTATCTTATGACTTTTTGTAACGGCGCCGTGGCTCGGTTGGGGCGGCCAGGCTTCAAGCGTCCTCACCCTTGGCCCAGATCCGCTCTAAGGACTGTCGAAATGGCTCCGTACTGGCAGCGGTGCCAGTGCCATTGAGACTGCGGCGCAGGCCGGCGACGACCCGCCAGAGCTTGCTCCCAGCGGCGACACCAAAGACTGTCCAGGCCAGCAGGAGCCAGAGGGGGCGCTCCACTAAAGGCTCCCCCATGTCCCGTTAAATCCCCCAATGGCGATGGGACGGGCGAAGGACAGGGGACTGGGGTTGCTCATCAGATTGGGTTCAATGGAGGCGCCCTTGTTAATTTCCCAAAGGTTGAAATTCTTTGAGCAGCGCCCGATTGAGGTGCTCATCGCAACCCACAACCAATTGGGGATAGATGGTCCCGTCTTTGTAAGGCCCATAGGCCAGGGCGCACACGGCCCTGGTGGCGTCCTGCCACTGTTTGTACAGTTTCTGCGAGATCTTTCGGCGTAGTTCGGTGTCGGACTGCTGCCAAGACTGTTCGGCGCAATAGCGCATCTCCACGGTATTGTCCCCTGGACAATGGATCGTTTGCGTCTTTGCTTGGCCAGGGCTGATCGGTATCAGCAGCAGGCCAAGGAGCAGGAGGCGCTTCATGGTGATCGATGCAGTGTTGTGCCCGATAGGGGCCCCTAGGGGCTCTTCGGAAGAAATGGCTGGATTGAAGCTGTTGGTAATGGCGCCCTCAGGGCCAATCTCTCCGAGGCGCTTGTCCAGTGATTTGAGGGTTTCCAGTAGGACCCTATTGGTGTATTCAAAGCTATCCCTACACCATCAGACCGGCGCCTAATAGCCCTGTTCGGTGAGCACCAACACTCAAGAGTTGGTCCGAATTAGGGACCTCGTCAGTGCCAGGGGGAGTTGCTTCCCTGGTGACACTGTTTAAAACGGAGAGGGAGGGATTCGAACCCTCGACAGAAGTTGCCTCCTGTAACTCCTTAGCAGGGAGCCGCTTTCAACCACTCAGCCACCTCTCCAGCGGCGTTGCCACCTTATCAGCGGGCTGCCCGCTTCGACCAGGCCAGGGGGTCCGGGCTCGATCTGGGTTGCTGAACGGTCAGGCCATCGCCATTGTCTTGCAGCAGCCCAGACCCTTCCCATCAGCCGTCGGCCCCTAGGCGGGGCAGGCGGTGTTTGAAGCCGCAGAGGATTTCCCAGGGGATCGTGCCGCAGGCGTCGCTCCAGGTTTCCAGGCCGATGTGGGCAGCGCTCTCGTCCTCGCTGCCCAGCAGGGTCACGGTGGCCCCTAGCTCCAGGTCGGGGGCATCGGTGACATCGATCACCATCTGATCCATGGTGATCGCGCCGACCTGGGGCAACAGCCGGCCCCGGTGCAACACCTTCAGCCGGCCCGAGAGCAGCCTTGGCACCCCATCGGCGTAGCCAATGCCCACCACAGCCAGTCGGCTGGGCTGCTGGGTGATGAAGCGGTGGCCGTAGCTCACCCCCACCCCCGCCGGCACCTCCCGTAGCAGGCTGACCCGGGCCCGCACCCGCATGGCCGGGCGCAGTGCCAGGCCGTTGCCCAGGTGGGCGGCGGGGCTGTGGCCATAGAGGGCCAGTCCCACCCGCACCAGGTCGAAGTGGAGGCTGGGGCTGCGCAAGGTTCCAGCCGAATTGGCCAGGTGGCGGCAACCCACCGCCAGTCCTTGGTTCTGCACTTCCGCCAGCACGCTTTCGTAGCGCTGCAGTTGCAGGTGGCTTAGGTCCCCGTCCTGATTGCCTTCTTGCTCCATGGGGGCG
>CAINZT010000120.1 GCA_903855705.1 uncultured Synechococcus sp. | reverse complement strand
GAAGCCCAGATCCTGCGGCCCCTGCGCCTGTTGCGCCATGGCCAACGCCATTTCCGCCCCAAGGCGGAGGCCCGCTTCCTCGATCGCAAAACCGAGCTCGATCGGGTCGTGTACAGCCTGCTGCGGCTCAAGGACCAGGGCCTGGCCCGGGAGCTCTACCTGCGCATCGACGAAGACGACGCCAGTTTTGCCGACCTGGCGGCGGCCTATGCCGAGGGTCCGGAGCAGTCCACCCGCGGCATCGTTGGCCCCGTGGCCCTCACCCAGGCCCATCCGGCCCTGGCCGATCGCCTGCGCACGGCCAGCCCGGGCCAACTGCTGGAGCCCTTCCGGATTGAGGGCTGGTGGGTGGTGGTGCGGCTCGAACAGCTCACACCGGCCACCTTCGACCAGGCCACGGCCAGCCAGATGACCCAGGAGCTGCTCGACCAGTGGCTCAATGAGGAGGTGGAGCGCCGCCTGGCGCCGATCCGGGCCAGCCTGCCCGCCCCGGCCCCCCAGGCCCTCACCGAAGCCAGTCCGGCAGAGCCTGCAGCCCAGCCTTCGGCCTGATTGGTGCAGCCTGAGGTGCGTTGAAGGGCCGGCTTCACCGGCCTCGGGGTCGGCGGGGTTGGGCCCTCAAGGAGTCTCGCCAGCGTCCCCAGCGAGGGTCCGCACGCTGAGCTCGTAGGTCATGCTGGAGGTCACGCCCGTGCCCCGGTAGGTGCCCGTAACCGCTGCCGCCAGGCGGTGATCGGGGGCCGTGGCTAGCACCAGGTGGCCATCGGCCACGGCCAGGCCCAAGCTGGGGTCGTAGCCGCGCCAGCCGGCCCCGGGCAGATACACCTCGGCCCAGGCATGCAGCTCGTGTTCCGTCACCTCCGGCGGGTGGTGGATCGAATACCCACTCACAAACCGGGCTGCCAGGCCCTGGCTGCGGCAGGCAGCCACAAACAGCATGGCCGTGTCGCGGCAGGCGCCGCTGCGGCCGGCCAGGGTCTGCTCAGGCGCCATCGGCTCGCCTTCGAAGCGGCCCACGTGCTGGAAGTCGTGGTGGATCCGGTTCGCCAGCTGGATCAGGAAGGCGGTTGTGTTGTGCTCCACCGCCGCCGCTTGCTCTGCCGCCCAGGCGGCAACTGTTCCATCTCCTGGCCAAGCTTCCGCCCCAGGCCCAAACCCCAGCGGTACTTGCAGTTGTGCTTGAAATGGTGCTTGAAATGGTGCTTGCTGTTGGGTTTGAAGCGAGGCTCCCGGTGACGCGCCCTGGGAAGGATCCAGGTAGGCGGCTAGGGCGGCTGCCTCGGCGGCGGGGTAGCGGGCCGGCAGCCGCTGGGCCGGCGCAAAGGTGATGATCCAGTCGAAGGGATTGGTGCGCAGGGTGCGCACCCGCGCCTCCATGGTGATCTCGAGCTGGTCGCGCTCCTCGTGAAACCAGCAGACCAGGGCGCCACTGCCATCGGCCTCCTGGATCGAACTGCGGCCGGCCGGCTCGGCGTCGAGGCGCAGGCTGTGGTCAAGCAGCTGCTGGCTGCAGTCCTGTTTTGGCGTCAGCCGCAGGGTCATCGGCTCCAGGAACACGGGCCGGCCGTAGACGTACCGCAGGTGGTGACGAATCGAAAGCAGCATCGCGGCGGCAATAAGGGGGCGCTAGCAGGAGCCTGCATCACCTTGACCGGGCGCCCCCTGATGGGCAATCGCCAGCATTGGCTTGGTGCTCACCACCAAACATCAGGGCGCTGCATACGGTTGAAGCAACCCGTCCCCAGGTGGCATGGCGCCCGAACGTTTCTTCCTGGAACTGGATCCACCCGCCGCCGTCAAGGCGACCTGGCCCCATGTGGTGATTGTGGGCGGTGGCTTTGCCGGCCTGAAGGCCTGCCACACCCTGGCCGGCCAACCGGTGCGCGTCACCCTGATTGATAAACGCAACTTCAACCTATTCCAGCCCCTGCTGTATCAGGTGGCCTCAGGATTGGTATCCGAGGGCGATGTGGCCTCGCCCCTACGCCAGATGGTGGGCCATGCCCCCAATATCCAGATTCTGCTGGGCGAGGTGGTGGATATCGATCCCGAGGCCCAGGAAGTGGTGTTCAATGACTACCGCTACGGCTACGACCACCTGATCCTGGCGAGTGGCTCAGGTAGCAGCTATTTCGGCCACGAAGAGTGGCGCGAACTGGCGCCGCCGATGAAAATCCTCGAGCACGCCGATGAAATCCGGCGGCGCATCTTGATGGCCTTAGAGGAGGCGGAGCAAAGCCAAGATCCGATCCGCCGCCGCTTCCTACAAACCGCTGTGGTGGTGGGGGCTGGCCCGGCGGGATGTGAACTCGCCGGCTCCCTGATTGAACTCATGCACCGGGCCGTCAGCCGCGATTTCAAACAGCTCCAGGCCGATCACTGCCACGTAATCCTGGTGGATGCGGTGGATCGGGTGCTGCCCACCATGGATCCGAAGCTGTCGGCCACCGCGGCCAATTACCTCAGCGCCAGTGGCGTGAAATTGCAACTGGGCTCGATGGTGGAGGCGATTGAGCCGGGCCGGGTGCGGCTCAAGGCTGGAGCTAAGTCCGATGGGCCCCGCTCCCTGGAAGCAGCCACGATCTGCTGGACCGCCGGCGTGCGCGCCTCCCGTCTGGGCCGGCTGCTGGCGGAGCGCACTGGCTGCGGCGTCGATCGCGGTGGGCGCGTGGAGGTGGAGCCCGATTTCTCGATTGCGGGCTATCCCAGCATCCGGGTCGTGGGCGATCTCTGCGCCTACCGCCACAGCGCCGATGGCCAGGCCCTGCCCGGCATGGCCGGACCAGCGGTGCAGATGGGCGGCTGGGTGGCCCGCGACATCCTGGCGATCAGTGAAGGGCAGCGCCAGGAGCCCTTCCGCTGGGTCGATCTCGGCACCATGGCGGTGATCGGCCCCTTCTATGCGGTTGCTGACCTGCGCGGCCTGCACGTGAGCGGCCTGCTCGGCTGGATCCTCTGGGGCCTGGCCCACCTGGCCTTCATCCCCGACACGGAAAATCGCATTTCCCTGCTCACCAAATGGCTCTGGCAAATCGCCACCCGCCAGCGCACCGCCCTCCTCATCACCGGCCGCCCCGACCAACACATTGGCGTGGATGTGGGCCTGGAACGGGCCCCCGCCTGCCCGCAGCCCTTGGAGCCCTTGGTGGAAGAGGAACGGCTGGATCAGCCGGCGAGTCTGGCGGCTTGATGCTCAGGGTTAGGCAGCTGGCAACCCAGTCCCCAACTCCGCCACCACCGAAGCCTCCGAACTATCAGCGTGGACGCCTTCGCTGACCACCCGGGTGGTGACCTCATCGAGGTAGCTCACCAGGGTTGTATTGAGCTCCTGGAATTCGGGCCAGAGGGTTTCATCGAGAAAGCGCCGGGGGATGCGGGCCATCACCGTGGTGGAGCGCTGGCGCGGGTAGCGGTAGGGCTGGATGGCGTAGCGGCGCAACAGGGCCAGAAACAGGCGCCGAGACCAGGGATCCCCGATGCTGAAGCGGTGCTCGATCGGCGGATCGGCCGCCGATAACTCCGCCAGCCGTTGCCGCATCCGCTCCAGGGCATGGGCCGCCGCCGACTGCTCCCCCAAGGTGGCGGCTCCGGCATGGAGTCGCTCGATGCTTTGCAGCTTTTCGATCAGGCGCTGCTCGTTGCTCATGACTGGCGCTCTGGAGTCGGAGTCAGGGGCAGGCCGTTGGGGTGCAGCTAACCCGGGCCCTGGCGTTCACCAAGGAAGCCCGTCTGCCTGCCCCACCCCAGCGGCTTCAGCCGATCAGCGCACGAACAGCAGCTCCTGGTAGGTGGGCAGGGGCCAGATGGCATCGTCCACGGTGGTTTCTAGGCCATCAACGGCTTCGCGCACCTTGAGCATCAGGCCGAGCAACGTGTTGGCGCAGTAGGCCAGGTGCTCGCTAACGCCGCCATGGGGAACCTGGGCCAGGGCCTGCTCCAGGGCGGTGCACTGGCTCACCAGCTGCTGGTTGAGGCTGGCCACCTGGCCGGCGATGGTGCGGTCGGGGTGGAGTCCCAGTTGCTCCTGGTCCCGCAGGGAGCGGGTGAGGGTTTCCATGTAGGCCATCACCACCGGATAGATCTGGGTGCGGGCCATGCGCAGCACCAGCTTGGCCTCCACCTCAATCGCCAGGATGTACTGCTCGGCATACACCTCGAAACGGCTCTCCAGCTCCAGGGGGCTGAGCACGCCCTGGCGCTCGAACAGCGCGCGGATCTCGGGACGCTGCAGCACCGGCAGGGCATCGGCCGTGGTGGGCATGTTTTCGAGGCCCCGCTCCTCCACCGCCATGCGGTGCCATTCAGACGAATAGCCGTCGCCGCCGAAGATCACGGCGCTGTGCTCCTGCATCACCTGCTTGAGCACGGTGAAGGTGGCGGCCTCCAAGTTGGTGCCGCTGGCGAGCTGGGCCTCGAGCTGGTTGGCGATCCATTCGAGCGAATCGGCCAGGATCGTGTTCATCGCCACTAGGGGGCCAGCCACGGATTGGCCCGAACCCACGGCCCGGAATTCGAAGCGGTTGCCGGTGAAGGCGAAGGGGGAGGTGCGGTTGCGATCGCCGGGATCTTTGGGGAAATCGGGCAGGGTGTCGACACCCAGCTGCATCAGACCGCCGGCGGTGGAGCCCTTCAGGTCACCCGCCTTGATCTGGTTGAAGACATCCTCGAGCTGGCTGCCGAGGTACACGGAAATGATGGCCGGGGGCGCTTCGTTAGCGCCGAGGCGGTGATCGTTGCTGGCGGTGGCCACCACGGCCCGCATCAGCGGTCCGTAGAGATGGACGCCCCGAATCACGGCCGCGCAGAACACCAGGAACTGCATGTTGTCGTGGGGGGTGTTGCCGGGATCAAGCAGGTTCCCCTGGGTGGGATTGCCCACCGACCAGTTGACGTGCTTCCCGGAACCATTAACCCCCGCAAACGGCTTTTCATGTAGCAGGCAGCTGAAGCCGTGGCGCTTGGCAGTGCTTTTCAGCACCGTCATCGTCAGTTGCTGGTGGTCGGTGGCGACGTTGGCGGCTTCAAAGAAGGGGGCAATTTCAAACTGGCCCGGAGCCACCTCGTTGTGGCGGGTTTTGGCCGGGATGCCGAGTTTGTAGAGCTGGCGCTCCACGTCCTGCATGAACACCTGCACCCGCTCAGGGATGGCGCCGAAGTAGTGATCGTCAAATTGCTGGCCCTTGGCGGGGGCGGCGCCAAACAGGGTGCGGCCTGCCAGCAGCAGGTCGGGGCGCAGGGCCGTGAAGGCGTTATCCACCAGGAAATACTCCTGCTCGGCGCCGCAGCTGGAGTTCACCGGGGCGATCTCTTTGTTACCCAGCAGCTTGAGCAGGCGCTGGGCCTGCTTGTTCATGGCGGCGTTAGAGCGCAGCAGCGGCGTTTTCTTATCGAGGGCCTCTCCGGTCCAGGAGACGAACACCGTGGGGATGCAAAGGGTGAAGCCGTTGGGGGTTTCCAGCAGGTAGGCCGGGCTGGTGACATCCCAGGCGGTGTAACCGCGGGCTTCAAAGGTGGAGCGAATGCCGCCATTGGGGAAGGAGGAGCCATCGGGCTCGCCCTGCACGAGCAACTTGCCGGTGAATTCGGCAATGGCAGTGCCGTCACCCTGGGGGGCGATGAAGCCGTCGTGCTTCTCGGCGGTGAGGTTGGTGAGCGGATAGAAAACGTGGGCGTAATAGAGGGCACCGCGGCTAGTCGCCCAATCCTTCATGGCCTGGGCCACGATGTTGGCCACGGAGGTGTCGAGCTTGCCGCCGTCTTTAATCGTGCGCTGGATCGATTTGAAAACCTCTTTCGGCAGCGCCGATTTCATCTTGTCCAGCGAGAACACATCGCTGGCCCAGAGCTCCTGCAACGACTGAACGGGCGCCGTTGGCACCGGCCCCCGCTCGAGGATGTGGGAGATCGCATCGAGGCGGGCTGGGGAGGGCATGCGAAGAACGTTTGCTGTGGCTGCAGCCAACTTCAGCACGGGGTCAGAGCGTTGTCATAATTGCTACAGGACATCCCGACCCCGCTCGAGCGCCAGGGCTCTACCCCTGGACTGGCCCCCCAAAAACCGGCTCAACGACCAATCCCGCCCAGCCCTAAACATCGCCGTGGCTGCGGCTCCAGGCCAAGCTGGGGCCGCGGGGACTGGCCGGCGCGGGCCGACTCGGGAGCGGCAGGGGCGCCCCTGGGAGCGGCAGCAGGCAGTAGGGGCCAAGGGGCTCGGGTTGGCTGATCTGCAACGGATCGGGCCCTGGGATGGGGCTGCCCTGGGGTTGGGGTTCCCGCAGCCAGAAGGAGCGTCGCATCACGATTCAAAAGGGAATCGACTGCAACCTGGCCAAGCCAGCCAGGCCCGGCCAGCACGCGGGCGCCGCCGATGGGGACATCGACACCAAAGCGGCCAGCAGGGTGAATTAAGCGTGAAAAAAGTGTTCTAGACAACAGCAATTCAGGCCCGTTCCAGCCTGTTGCGCACAATCGCGGCAGCTTTGTTGCTCGATTACGGCATGGCCAATCGCAGCAACTTTGCCGAAATCTCTATAGCAATGGCAGCGCTTGCCACCACTCCAGACCGGCGTTCCCGGGCCTAGCTGCAGGCCCCGGATCCGGGGTTTTCCGGGCCCCGGATCGAAAGAAGGCCAAGGCGTTTGTGTCCCCTGTCTCGCACATGCGGCGTTTTGGTAGCCCTTCTCTCGGCGCGGCGTCCTATCAAAGGGGACAACGGATCCAAACTCAACCTGCGCCATGTCTGCAAACGCCCCTGCGACCAGTCCAGGACGGGCCCTTGCCGCAGCCATGCGGCGCCACCTCTTCTATAGCCAGGCCAAATCCTCCAGCCTGGCCACCCGGCACGACCACTACCGGGCCCTGGCCCTGGCCGTGCGCGATCGGCTGCTGCAGAACTGGGTGGACACGGCCGACACCTACACCAACGAGCACGTCCGCACGGCCACCTACCTCTCGGCCGAATACCTGCTGGGCCCCCACCTGGAAAACAACCTGGTGAACCTGGGCCTGCGGGAGGCCGCCGAGCAGGCCTGCGCCGAACTGGGGCTCGACCTGCAGGACCTGATTGCCGAAGAGCCGGAACCGGGCCTGGGCAACGGCGGCCTGGGCCGGCTGGCCGCCTGCTTCCAGGAATCCCTGGCCAGCCTGGAGCTGCCGGCGATCGGCTACGGCATCCGCTACGAATTTGGCATCTTCCGCCAGCAGATCACCAAAGAGGGCCAGGTGGAAAGCACCGACCCCTGGCTGGCCCGGGGCAACCCCTGGGAAGTGATCCGGCCGGAATGGAGTTATCCGGTGTTGATCGGCGGCAAGACCGTGATGGGGGTGGCCTATGACACGCCGATCCTGGGCTATGGCGTTCATACCGCTAACACCCTGCGCCTCTGGTCCGCCCAGGCGCACGATGAGTTTGATTTCGCCTCCTTCAATGCCGGCGATTACACCCGCGCCGTGCTCAACAAGGTGCAGTCGGAAACCCTTTCCAAGGTGTTGTATCCCAATGATGAGCTTGAGCAGGGCAAGCGGCTGCGGCTGAGTCAGCAGATCTTCTTCGTGTCCTGCTCCCTGCAGGACATGTTCCGCATCCTCAAGGGCCAGGGCCTGGCCGTTACGGACTTCCATACGAAGTTTGCCGTTCAGCTCAACGACACCCACCCGGCGATTGCCGTGGCCGAGTTGATGCGCTTGCTGATGGATGAACATGGCATCGATTGGGATACGGCCTGGAGCATCACCACCGCCAGCATCAGCTACACCAACCACACCCTGCTACCAGAAGCCCTGGAAACCTGGGGGGTGGAAATCTTCGAGCAGCTGCTGCCGCGCCAGTTGGCGATCATTTATGAGATCAACGCCCGCTTCCTGCGCATGGTGCGGCTGCAATACCCCGGCGATCCCGACATCCTGCAACGCATCTCCCTGATCGAGGAAGGCGCGCAACGGCGGGTGCGGATGGCCCATCTAGCGGTTGTCGGCAGCCACCATGTCAATGGCGTGGCGGAACTGCACAGCGAACTGGTCAAGGAAACCCTGTTTGCCGACATGGCCAAGCTCTGGCCGGAGCGCTTCACCAATGTCACCAATGGCGTCACCCCCCGGCGCTGGATGGTTGTGTCCAACCCGGCCCTCGCCGCGCTGCTGGATGAGGCCATCGGCCAGGGCTGGCGCAAGGATCTCGCCGAGCTCCAAGGCCTGGAAGCCTTCGCCGATGACAGTGCCTTCCTCGATCGCTGGCGGGGCGTGCGCGATCTGGGCAAACAACGGCTGGCGGCCCACATCCACAAGGAACTGGGCGTGCTGGTGGATTCGGGATCCCTGTTTGACGTGCAGGTGAAGCGGATCCACGAGTACAAGCGTCAGCACCTGGCGGCCCTGCAGATTGTTGAGCGTTACTTACGCATCCGCGCCGGCGAGGATCTGCCCGCGCGCACCTTCATCTTTGGCGGCAAGGCGGCCCCCGGCTACGCCATGGCCAAACTGATTATCCGACTGATTGTCGGCATCGCCGATG
>CAINZT010000119.1 GCA_903855705.1 uncultured Synechococcus sp. | reverse complement strand
CGAAGCGACGATGGTGCAAATGTTCGCACTACCGGTAGCGGTTGTGGCTTGTTTCACGGCCCGGCGCCGCTACATTCGGTTTGCACCCCCGGCTCGACGGGCTCAGGGATTGACCAAGGGCTAGCCATGTAGGGCATTGCACCTCCAGTCCGCTTCTCGCCGGCCAAGTCGGTGGCAACCGGATGGTTTCCTGGCCGGTTGATCGGCATCCGGTCGGAGGCCATCCGGTCTGGGGCCAACCCGTCTGAAGCCAACCCGTCTGCGGCCAACCGCCGAGTCCCCAATTCGTTGAACCCAAGCCAATTGATGAACGGCCCCTTTATGCCAGATCTATTGCCTGCGCCAGGCCTTGGGCCTTGGGCCCTTCTGGCCGGTCGGCTGGGGGTTGGGCAGCGACTGGCAGCCGACGGGCTGGCCGACCAGTCCCGGGGGGCTTAGCCATGACGGCCAGCCTGATCCAGCACCAACCGCGCCGGGAACCCGGCCGCTCCCTCGGCCCGGCGGGTCGTCCCCAGCCGGCAGCCCGGCCCAGCGCCAGCCGCAGCTTGCGCCTGGTGGCCCAGCAGGAGGGCCTGATCCAGATCCACACGGCCCCCTTCCGCGGCAGTTTTAGTGGCGTGTTTAGCCAGGCCCTGCGCAGTGCCGGACTCGGCAGCCGGGTGCTGATTACCCAGTTCCTCAAAGGGGGCGTCGATCAGGGCCTCGAGGCCAGCCTCTGGCTCTGCGGCCGCCTGCAATGGCTGCGTCCCGCCGTGGCCGGCTGCCTGTCGGAGCCCTGTGCCACGGCGGCCTCGGCCCTCAAGGCAGCCTCGGCGGCCCCGGTTGCTGGCTCCAGCAGCTTGGCTGCTGCCCCATTGGCCGCCACCAGCGATCCCGACCGGGAGGCGGTGGAAGCGGTCTGGGCCTACAGCCGCGACCAGCTGCTGGGCGGTCAGATCGACCAGCTAGTGCTCGATGAGCTGGGCTTGGCCGTTGACCTGGGCTACCTCTGTTCGGCCGAGGTGACGGCCACCCTGGAGCGCCGCCCCAGCCATGTGGATGTGATCCTCACCGGCCCGGCCATGCCGGCGGCCCTGATGGCCATGGCCGACCAGGTGACCCAATTGCGCCGCGGCTTCTAGCCTGCTCCCACCGGCCCCTGCGGCAGTGCCATGCTCAAGAACGACCGCTGGATCAATGCCCAGGCTGCCGAGGGGATGCTCGAACCCTTCCAGCCCAAGTTGGTGCGCCACCTGGACCCGGACCAGGGCACCTCACCGGTGCTCAGTTTTGGCTGCAGTTCCTACGGCTACGACCTGCGCCTGTCCGCCAAGGAGTTTCTGATTTTTCGCCACGTGCCGGGCACGGTGATGAATCCGAAGCGCTTCAACCCCGCCAACCTCGAGCCGGCGCCCCTGCATGAGGACGGCGATGGGGCCTATTTCATCCTGCCCGCCCATTCCTATGGACTGGGCGTGGCCCTGGAGCGGATGCGGGTGCCGGCCAACATCACCGTGATCTGCCTGGGTAAGAGCACCTATGCCCGCTTGGGCATCATCGTCAACACCACCCCGGCCGAGGCCAGCTGGGAGGGCCACCTGACCCTGGAGTTCAGCAATTCCTCTGGGGCTGATTGCCGCATCTATGCCAACGAAGGCATCTGTCAGCTGCTCTTCTTTGAGGGCGATCCCTGCGAAACCACCTACCGGGATCGCAAGGGCAAATATCAAGATCAAGCCGAAAGGGTCACCCTGGCGCGGGTCTGACGATCGCCCGGTGGCAATGGCGGCACCGTCATGGACAGCCAGAAGAACCTAGAGGTTGGGCTGATAAGCCCATCGGAGCTGTGGTTTTGGCTTGAAAGCACCGTGGCGCCTTCAGGGGGGCGGAGCCTCCTTAGCTCCAGCGACGCGGCCACCAGGCCCAGAGCATCAGCTCCACCACGGCCCAGAGCAGCATCAGGCCGACCAGCCAGCCCGGCAGCAGCACCAGGGGCCACCAGGGGCGCAGCAGCAGCACCAGGCCGGCCGCAGCCAGGGCCGCCAGGGCCCGGCGGCGCTGGCGCCAGCCCGGCAGGCTGGTGAGTGAAGGCGGCAGCTTTGGGCGCCGCAGCTGGGGCAGAGCCATGGCGGTGGCGAGGATGGGTTGGGGGAGAAGCTTCCCCACAATGGCAACAGCCCTGTTCCGGCAACAGCCATGCTCCGGCCCTTGTTGCCCCAGCTCCCGTCGCCCCAGCCCCCCTCTGCGCAAGGCCTGCGCCTGCTGGTCGGCACTTGCCTGGGCACGGCCCTGGCCCTGCTGGCCGGTAGAGCCGTGCTGCTGAAGCTCACGCCCACGCCCACGCCGGACACACCGATCTCCAGCCTGCGGGCCTGGCGGCTGGTCAGCCCTGATCCAACCCTGCGTCGCGAGGCCAGCCTGTTGCTCGCCAGCCAGGAGCCCAGCGGCAGCGCCAGGCAGCGCCAGTGGCTCTGGGGCCAGGGCTGGGGCCGAGACCCCCTCGCCGCCCTCGCCCTGAAACGGGCCGCCCTGGCGGCCGAGGCCGCCGGCCACACCGACCAGGCCCTGGACCTCTGGCAAAGCCTCTGGGAGCGATTCCCCCACAGTCCGGCCAGCGCCGATGCCCTCTACAGCCTTGGCCGCCAGCAACCCCGCTGGCGCCAGCAGCTGCTCCAGCGCTTCCCCGCCCATCCCGCGGCCCTGGCGGCCGCCCTAGACCTGGGCCGCTCCCCCACCACCCGCCTCAAGGCCAGCCTGCACCTGGCCCGCTGGGGCCCCCGCTGGCCCGGGGCCGAGGCCCTATTGGTGGAAGCCTGCCGCGGCCGCGATCGGGCCTTGCAGCCCCCGCAACGGCGCCAGCTGGCCCTGGGCCTGGCCCAGTTGGGCCGCGGCAAGACGGCCCTGGAGTGCTTACAGGGCCTGCGGGGGGATCCGGAGCTAGACCTCGCCCTGGGCCAGGCCTTGCTCAAAGGCGATGCCAGCCAGCAGGGACTGGCTGATCGCCGGCTGCTGGCCCTGGCCCAGCGCTGGCCCACCACGGCCGCTGCCCGGGAGGCGATCGCCTTGCTCAGCCAAAGGGAGGGAGCCGATACCGATGCCCTGCTGGCCCGGTTGCCGGCCCCCCTGCAGGACAGCGCCGCCGTGCAGGCCCGCCTGGCCCTCGAACACCAGAGCCCCTGGCGAGGGGTGCTGCAGCGTTGGCCCCGGGATCCGGCCAGCTGGGAGCTGCAGTGGCAACTGGCGCGTCAGGCCCTTTTGCAGCAGCGCTGGGCCGAGGCCGCCGCCATCCTTAACGCCCTGCCCGCCAACCAGTTGGCCGCGCCCCTGGCCGCCCGCCAGCTGTTCTGGCTGGCCTACAGCCAAGGGCGGCTTGGCGACGGGGCCGCGGCCCGGCGCCTCTGGCGCCAGGTGCTGACCTTCGCGCCTGGTGGCTACTACAGCTGGCGGGCCCGCCTGCACCTGGGCAAGAGCGAGCCTGCGCTGCTGCGGGCCCCCGGCGATCCGGCGCCCCCCCTGGCCCGGCCCCCCTGGCAGCCCCTGGCTAGTGGGGATGCGGGCCTGGATCGGCTCTGGCGTTTGAACCAGCCGCTGGAGGCCTGGGAAAGCTGGCGCTTCTGGCGGGGCGGCCGCCCCGCCCAAACGGCCCGGGACCTGCGGCTGGAGGGCCGGCTGCGCAGTGGGGTGGGCGACGACTGGATCGGCCTGGGCCAACTGGAGCAGGCCAGCCTGAGGCTCCCCAAAGGCAGTTGCCAACTGCAGGCGGACCTGGAACGGCAGCTGAATCCCCTGCGCTACGGCGAGCTGTTCCGCCAGGCGGCGGCGGCCACGGGCCTGGATCCGGCCCTGCTCCAGGCCGTAGCCCGCCAGGAATCCCGGTTCACGGCTGGGGTTGAGTCGCCGGTGGGGGCGGTGGGCTTGATGCAGCTGATGCCCACCACCGCCAGTGACCTGGCGGGCCGCCGGCTGGAGGGACCCAGTCTCAAGGATCCGGGCCTCAACACCCGCCTCGGTGCCCGCTACCTGCGCCAGCTCCTGGAGCAATGGCACGGCAATCCCGTGTTGGCCGTGGCCAGCTACAACGCCGGTGCTGGGGCCGTGGGCCACTGGCTCAAGACCGGCCTGGGCAGCGACAGCCCTCAACAAACCGGCGCCAAGATCAATCTCCTGAGTGATCCTGAGCTGTGGATCGAGGCGATTCCCTACCCCGAAACCAGGCTTTACACCAAGAAGGTGCTGGGCAATCTCTGGAGCTACCGGCGTCTGAACCAGGGAGACGGTTCGGGCTGCTAGCCGGATCCCCGCGGGCGGCTAAACCCGGGCCGGCCCCGCGTCCCCTCACGGATGGAACGGGGCCAGGCCATACCGATGGAACCCATGGCCGATCCAGACCCCGGTAAGCACGACGGCACTCAGGCCCGTTGCCACCCCAACCGGGTTCATCGGCAGACGCAGGCGGATCAGATCCAGCCGGGCCAGCAACACGGCGGAGCCAAGCAACAACACATCGGTGAGCACATTGAGATGCATCAGGTACACCCCGCCGGTGATCACCAGAAACAGGGTCATGATCAGGGTGAGAACTTTGCTGCGGGCCATAACAAAGGACAGCTCGCGCAGCAGCAGGTCCGGCACCGTGCAGATCACCACCACCGCCACGGCCTGGAGGCACTCCAGGGGCATGACCAGATCCTTAAGCAGGGTGACGTGTTGACCGTTGCCCGGCAGCCAGGGCAGCACCACGGCCTGGGGGGCCAGGGTGGACCAGTTCAGGCCTAGATAGGCGCTCACCACCATGAGCACCAGCAGCATCGGTGCCCGGAATGGCAGCAGCAGCAGGCGCAATAGCGTCATTCAGGGTCCCTTCAGCTCCAGGGCAATGGCCCCCAGGGGACAGCTGGGGATGCATTGCTCACAGACGAGGCAGCGTTGCGCATCGAAGTGCAGCTGCCAAGTGGGAGCCTGGCTGGCCAGGGCGCCACTGGGGCAAAGGCTGGAACAAATGCCACAGTCCACGCACAGATCCCGGTTGATCGTGATCTGGCCTGGTGTGCGGTTGAGCCCCAGGCCCTGGGCCTCCAACCACTGTTCAGCAGCGGCGAGATCGTCGATGTCGCCGGAGAGCTCCACCACCATGGTGCCGCTCTGGTTGGGGGCGATCTGGGCGCGCAGGATTTTGGCGGCCACATCGAATTCCACGGCCAACCGGTAGGTGATCGGCTCGTGAACCGCTTCCCGCGGAAAATGGAGGGTGATCCGGCGTTTCAACGGTGCCCTATCGCCCGCTTGGACCGTAGCAAGGGTGCCGGCCTAGGCGCCTTGGGGCTGGGAATACCGGATCCAGGCGCCTACGGCGGGCTTTGCTAGCCCCATCTCCAGCGTTTACCGGAGGACGCTGGCAAAGTGAAGTCCATGCCATCGCCCCAATCTGTGACCGAGCCTTCGCCCGCCCCAGGTCCCGCCCCAGCGGCTCAGGCGGCTCCCCTGCCCCTGGCGGTGGCCGCCGGGCCGCTGCCAGGGAGGCGCGAACGGATGCTGCTGGCGGCCGTGGCCGCGGCCCTGGCCCTGCTGCTCTTCCTGGTGCGGGGCGGGCTCCATCCGGCTGCCCCCCTGGAGCAACTGGCCCGTCAGTCCCTCGACCTACCCGTGGCCCTGAAGGATGGCCGCCCCACCCTGGTGGAGTTCTACGCCGACTGGTGCGAGGCCTGTCGGGCGATGGCGCCGGCGATGGCCACGCTGGAACAGGAGCACCACGGCGCCCTCGATGTGGTGCTCCTCAACGTCGATAACCCCCGTTGGCAGCCCGAGCTGGAGCGTTATGAAGTGAATGGCATCCCCCAGCTGGAACTGTTCAATGCCTCGGGCACGGCCGTGGGCCGCTCCCTGGGGGCCCGCAGCCGGCCGGAACTGGAGGCCCTCACCAGCGCCCTGATGGCCGAAACTCCCCTGCCCCAGCTGGCGGGGGTTGGCAGCGTCAGCAGCCTGGGGGTGGGCGCCGCCCCGGTCCCCCAAGCCCCTGCCGCCTTGGCCGGTCCCCGCAGCCACGGCTAAGCCTGGCTCGCCCCGATTTCCCCTGTTCCTTGTGCCATGAAGCGCTTCCGGGTTGAGCTGATCGCCGCCACCCCTAACCCCCAGCAGTGCATCTTTGCGGCGATGCACCAGGACTATTTCGAGGGTTTCGTGGCCTCGGAGCGGCAGCAATGGCCCGAGGAGGCCAAGGCTGGTGAGATCTGCGTCAAGCGCCTGCTGGCGGGGGAGCGGGGCCACTACGGCCCCCTGGAACACCCCCAGATCACCCTCAATGTGGGCTGGTTTCCCCACTCGGTGATGCAGCAGGCCCGCACCCACCGGGTCGGCGTCAGTTTCGATGTGCAGTCGATGCGCTATACGGGCGAACGCATCTCCCGGGCTGCCAATGGTGAACTGGAGCTCGAAGAGGTGTTCTACCTGCGGCCGGTTGGCAGCTATAGCGATCGCCAGGGCAAAAAATACGACTACACCCCCGAGGAGCGGGCCAAGGATCTGGCCCTATGCCGCACGGCTGCGGAGCGCTATCGCGAGATGTTGGCCGCCGGTTTTGCCGAGGAGCACGCCCGCGGCATCCTGCCCTTCGACTACCGCCAGCATTTCGTGGTGAGCTTCAGCCTGCGGGCGTTCCTGCATTTCATGGATCTGCGCGCCAAGCTCGATGCCCAGCAGGAGATCCGCGAACTCTGTGACCTGCTCTGGCCCCATTTCCAAACCTGGGCTCCGGAGATTGCCCTTTGGTACGAGAAAAGTCGCTTGCATAAGGCCCGGCTAGCGCCCTAGCGGCAAACGGGTGCCTGGGCCCTTGGGCGGGGTTGGGCCCGATGCCAACCCTTAGCCTTGGCCCCAATGGTTTCTGGAGACCTCCCCATGGCGGAGCTGGCCCGCTTCCCCTTGGGTGAGCCCCTTCCGGCTGGACAGGCCCGCTTCGGCACCGATGGCATCCGCGGCCGGGTCGGCTCGGTGATCACGCCGGCCCTGGCCTTGCAACTGGGCTACTGGTGCGGCCAGGTGTTGCCGGCCGAGGGCCCGATCGTGATTGGGGCCGATTCGCGCAGCAGTGGGCCGATGCTGGTGGCGGCCCTCACCGCCGGCCTGACCGCCGCCGGTCGAGAGGTGTGGGACCTGGGCCTCTGCCCCACCCCGGCGGTGCCCGGCACGATCCGCGCCCAGGGCTGCGCCGGTGGCCTGATGGTGTCGGCCAGCCACAACCCGCCCCAGGACAACGGCATCAAGGTGTTCGGCGCCAGCGGCGCCAAGCTCAAGGAGGACCAGCAGCAGGCGATCGAGGCGGGTCTCCACGGCGAAGCCAGCGAGCGCATCCCCTTCAGTGGCGTGGGCCTGCTGCGCCAACGCCCCGACCTGCTGGCCGCCTATCGGGACAGTTTGATCGCCAGTGTGGCCGGCGCCCGGCTTGATGGCTGCAAGGTAGTGCTCGATCTCTGCTGGGGCTCGGCCACGGCCTGCGGCGAGAGCGTGTTTCGGGCCCTGGGCGCCGATCTCACCGTGCTCCATGGCGAACCGGATGGGGAGCGGATCAACCTGGGCTGCGGCAGCACCCACCTGGAGGCCCTGCGCCAGGCGGTGTTGGCCCAGGGGGCCAGCATGGGCTTTGCCTTCGATGGCGATGCCGACCGCATGCTTGCGGTGGATGGTCAGGGGCGGGTGGTGGATGGCGACCAGATCCTCTACCTCTGGGGCCAGGCCCTGATGGCCCAGGGCCAACTACCCGACAACCGCATCGTCGCCACGGTGATGTCCAACCTGGGCTTTGAGCGGGCCTGGCAGGCCAAGGGCGGCCTGCTCGAGCGCACGGCCGTGGGCGACCAGTACGTGCACCAGGCCATGGAGGAGTTGGGCGCGGGCCTGGGCGGCGAACAATCGGGCCACATTCTTTCGGCCCGCCACGGCATGAGTGGCGATGGCCTGCTTACGGCCCTGCAGGTGGCCGTACTGATCCAGGCCCAAGGGGGCTCCCTGGCCCAATGGCTGGATGGCAGCTTCCAGCCCTATCCCCAGAAGCTGGTGAATGTGACCGTGCCCGATCGCCAGCGCCGCACCCAATGGCAGCAATGCGACCCGTTGCGCCATGCCGTGGCCGAGGCCGAGGCGGCGATGGCGGGCCATGGCCGGGTGCTGGTGCGCGCCAGCGGCACCGAACCGTTGCTGCGGGTGATGGTGGAGGCCGCCTCCCAGGCCGAGGTGGACCATTGGGCGGGCCAACTGGCTGGCTTGGCCGAGAGCCAGTTGAACGGGGGGTAAGGGGGATTCCCGTCGGACTCCGGGGCTGACCTGATCGCTCCTGGCTCCGGGAGAAGGGTCACCCCGGCTCCTGGGCCGCAGGTCCTGCGGCAAGACTGTGGGCCAGCTCCAGCGCCCCCCAGCAGGCGTCCCCCCGGGGCTCCACCACCGTTGCACCGGGCAGTTCGCGGGCCAGGCAGGCGCCAAAGCCCAGCCGCAGCTGATCAAGGTGCCCCAGGGCGCCGCCCACGCCACACACCCGCGGAGCGGCCAGCTCCAGGGCCCGGGCCACCCCCACCACCAGGCCCGCAAGGGCTGAGGCCGAGGCCGTGATCACGGCCCTGGCGTGGGGGTCGCCAGCTGCCGCCAATTGATTCACCACCGGCGCCAGGCGGGCAAAGCCGGCCGGGCCGAACTCCGGCGCCACCACCATGGCCTTCACCTCCTGGGCGGTTTCGGCGCCGAGGGCTTGCCAGAGCTGGGAGCGCAGCTCGGTTTCGGCTAAGCGGCCATCGGCCATCTGCACGGCCAGGGCCAGGCCATCGCGGCCCAGATCCATGGCCGAGCCGGCCCCATCGAGCAGCCAGCCCCAGCCGCCGCAGCGGTGCTCGCGGCCCTGGCCGTCCTGACCCAGGGCGATGCAGCCGGTGCCGCTGATCACCAGGATCCCCGGGCCCTTGCCGCAGGCGCCCCGCAGGGCCGTGCGCTCATCGCCGGTCACGAGTAGGCGCTCGGGCGGCAGGGCCAGGGCCGCGGCGGCCAGGGCCAGCCCCTGGCGTTGCACGGGGCTGCCGACCTCGATGCCACTGGCGCCGATCGCGCCGGCGGCCAGGGGCAGGTGCCGCCAGGCGCTGGGTAGCTGCTGGCGGGCGGCCGCCAGGCTGGTGGCCAGGGCCGCTTGGAAACGCTCCGGGCCACCGGCTGCGGCCAGGTGGCTGACACCGGGGCCCTCGCCCTCGGCGAGCACCTGGAAAGGCCCAGCCGAACCAGGCTCGTTCAGGCCAGGGGCCCCAGGATCCTCGGCCCAGGCCAGCAGGCAACAGGTGTGGGTCTGGCCGGCATCAAAGCCCGCCAGCAGGCTCAGTTCCCCGGCCGGGGCGTCGGCTGGGCTTGGCACGGGCCTAGGGGGCCTCGCTGGCTGGGTCGCCCTTGGCGTCTGCGGTGCTTGGGCCCGTGTTGCCGCTCACCGCCAGGGTGGCCAGGCAGAACCAGCCGGTGAGCTGCACCTCCGGCCGGAAGAAGATCGTGTCGGTGGCGCCTTGCACGCAGAGGCCCACGATTGCGGCCACCGCCGCCAGGGCCGGCAGGGCGAAGGCGCTTTCGCCCTTGAGCTGGGCCCAGCCGCTGCGCAGGCTGGCCAGCAGCAGGCCCAGGCCCGCCAGCAGCCCAGGCACCCCGCCCTCCACCAGCAATTCCAAGGGCACCGAATAGGCGCTCAGGGCATTGAAGCGGGGCTGTTGATAGAGCGGATAGATCAGGTTGAAGGCGGTGTTGCCCGGGCCGATGCCCAGCCAGGGCCGCTCCTCAATCATCTTGAGCGCCGCCATCCAGACATTGATCCGGAAGTTGTTGGAGCTGTCCTCGCGGCCGGCCACCAGGCTCATGGCCCGGATCCGCAGCGGTTCGATCTGGGTTACGGCCACCACCAGCACCGCGGCGGCCCCGGCCACCAGGAGCAACGGAAACAGGCGGCGCCAGAGCACCGGCCAATGGCGGGTCTGGCGCAGCACCAGCAGCAGGCCGATCGTGCCCAGGCCCGCCACCAGGCCCAGCCAGCCGCCGCGGCTGTAGCTGAGCACCAGGGCGGCGCTGCCGAGCACCAGGGCGGTGAGGGCATAGAGCCGCTCGGCCCAGCCGCGCCAACGCAGGAAGGCCACCACGGCCAGGGGCAGGATCGGCAGCAGGTAGCCGGCCAGCAGGTTGGGGTTCTCCAGGGGGCCGTAGACCCGGATCGTGCCGTCGGCCACGGAGTTGGGGTCGGCCCAGCGGGCCAGTTCGCTGGTGTCGCCATAGAGCTGGCGGATCGCGATCACGGCACTGGCCAGTCCCCCGGCTAGCAAGGCCGCCACGATCCGGTCCCACCAGCGCGGCGCCTCGGCCAGCAGCTGGCGCATCAGGGCGTAAACCCCGAGATAGCTCAGGAGTTTGAACAGGCCATGCAGGGCCGCCTTGGGCACGGGCGAAAAGCCCGTGGCCACCAGGGCCACGGCCAGGGCCACCAGGATCCAGGCGCTGATCGGGCCGATGCGGCCGCTGCTGGGGCGCGTCAGGGCGATCACCAGCCAGAGCAGCCCACACGCAAGAATCAAAAGGCTCAGGCCGCCTCGGGTGACCAGGGGCAGGCCCGCCATCAGGGCGCAGAGCACCAGGCCCGCCACGCCGCTCAGCCGGCTAGCCAGCGGTCCATCGCTGCCGCCCGCAAGCAGGCCTTGCCAGCGCAGCAGCCAGGGGGTGGGGGCGGGAGCGGGGGTCATGGGCTGCCGGGCGTTTCGGCCGGCTCGGGTGCCGGGGTCTTGGCCGGATTATCGGTGCCCTTCGCTCCGTCTTCCAGGCTTTGGGGGCTGGGAACGGGGGCTTCGTTGCGCAGATACAACACCCGATAGATCGGCAGCCCCTGGCCGATCACCAGGCTTTCCCGTTCGGTGGCCACCGGCAGGGGGTTGTCCAGCCGCCAGGGGCGGGCGTCGGCTTCGGGCCTGGCAAAGCAGCCGCTGGCCTCCACCACGGCCACCATCGGCTCGATCACGGCCAGCACATCGCTCTGGAGAAACAGCTCCCGCCCGGGCGCTAGGGCGGTAGCCAGGCTGCAGAGCAGGGCCGGCTGCAGCACCCGCCGTTTGTGATGTTTCAGCTTGAACCAGGGGTCGGGGAACTGGATCGTGGCCCGCTCCAGCAGGCCTGCCGGTAGGGCGGCCAGCCAGGTCTCCAGGCTGATATTGGCGTTGCAGAAGAGGTAGTGGAGGTTGGTGAGCGCCAGCCGCTGGCGATCGGCTTCGGCCGCATCCACGAGCGGCCGGCGGATCTCTACGCCCAGGTGGTTGCTGCCCGGTTGCTGCTGGGCCATGGCCAGGAGAAAACGGCCGCGGGCGCAGCCGATGTCGAGCTGCAGCGGCTGCTCTGGGTTGGCGAACAGCTCCCCGGGCGGGGGCAGGGGCCGCTCCAGCTGGTAAAAGCGGCTGAGCGGATTGACGTGCTGACGAACCATGCCGGCTCAGGCGGGCGGATCGGAGGACGCCCCAGCATCGCTGGTGTCTGGAGCTGTATTCGGCACCAGGAAGCCCCAGCTGGCCGTGTAGCCATGCAGTTGGGTGGCGCCGGCCACCGGGCCGATTTCGCCATTGCAGAAGGCGCCGCTGATCGGCACCGCTGGAAAGAGCTCGTGGCAAATGCCCACATCGCCGTCCGGGCCGCCGTAGAGGCCCTTGCCCCGGCCCAGGCAGGCGAATAGCAGGGCTGCCAGGGGCTCGGGCGAGGACTGGCTTTGGCGCTCCAGCAGCTGCTGCAGTTCCTGGCGGGAGGCGGCGGCATCGCGCAACTGGAATTGCACCTGCTGGCCCAGCCGCAGCCGCTCGGCCACGGCGATGGCACCGTTGCGCGGATCCACCCCCAGCAGGTTGCGCACCAGGAAGGCCGAGGGGTCGGAGCCGCTGGGCTGGAAGGTGTTGCGGCCCACCCCGAGGAAGAGGGAATGGCGCACCAGCTCCCGTTCGGCCGGGCTGAGGGTTTCGAGGATGGTTTGCAGGCAGGCCACGGGGGTGGCTTTTTTGCTGCCGTCCGCCAGTTCCAGGATCACGTTGCGCTCGGAGCGCTCCACCGCAAACACCGGGCCGATCGGCCGGCAGCCCTGGGCGACCACCGGATCGATCCGCCAACTGCCGCCGATCAGGCAGCCCACGGCTCCCTCCACCACCTGGTCATCGAAGAGCAGGGAGCCACAGCTGGCGCTATGGGGCCCGGCGATGCCGCCCACCTTGTCCACCTGGGGATAGGCGTAATCGAGGCCGCTGATCAGGTCGTTGATGCTGGGGCAGCCCGGGTCGATGAACAGCAGCATCGATGCGGCCAAGGCCGGGTCGGCCCCGACCCAGTCCAGCCACGGCTGGGCGGAGCCATCGAGATCGGGCAGCTGTTTGGCGTTGAGCACAAAGGGCTGCAGCTCGGCGCCGGGCAGCCGCAGCAGGGTTACGGCTAGGGCTGGTTCCTGTTCGAGTTCGTGGGGGCTGCCATCGGCGCCGGTGCCGACCACGCCGCCGCCGACGCAGCCCAGCCAATGGCGGGCCGTCAGGGTCTGGCGAAGGAGCGGTAACAGCCGGGGCAGGTCACTGGCGTAGGCGGTGGAGCAGAAAACCAGAGCCAGATCTGCCTCGCTCCCGCCGCCACCACCCCAGCCACCCGGGCCGGCGCCGCCGCCGGAGCGGAGCTCGCGGCTCACCTCGGCGGCGGCTCCTTCCAGGGACACGTTCTGGGATAGGGCCGTGCGGCAACTGGCCTGGGGGGCGGCCCGCCGCAGCCATTGGTCTGGCCGCCAGGCGCCTCCAGCCAGGGAGAAGCCTGGCTGGGATCTGGATTGGGGACTCCCCGTATGGCCACCGCTCGTTCGAGGCCTATCAGGACCCGACCCGCCAAGTCCAGTCTCGCCAGCAGGTGCTCCGCCAGCAGGTTTGCCGCCGGGCAGGACCTTGCCAGGGCGGAGCCTTTCGGGCAGCCAGGGGAAGGGGGAGGGGCCAGCCATGGCCGGACCCTACTGCTGCAAAGGGATGCCCAGGGCCACGGATAATGGCGGAACCCCGACCCCCATCCGTGCAGGATTTGCTCTATCGCAGCCTGGTCTGGCTGGACTATCGCCTGGCGGTGGTCTTTAGCTTCGGCCTGCCCCTGGTGTTGTTGCTCTGGGCGGCGTTGCGGCGCGATGGCGCCATGGTGCGGTTGCTCACCATCTATTGGAAGGTGGCGAGCCTGCTGGTGATCACGGCCCTGCTATTCACCGATGGGCGCCCCCTGGGCTATCTGCTGGCCGGCCTGGCCCAGCTGCTGGTGGTGGCCACTCTGTGGTTCTGGGTGGATCTCAATGAGGAGCTCGCCGACCAGCCCCCCTGGCGGCCGTTGGCCTTCACCCTGCGGGCCTGGCGCTGGGGCGCGACCCTGTTTGGCCTGCTGGGGGCCGGCCTCAGTGCCACGGCGTTTGGTTGCTTCGCTGGCCCCGTGAGCCGGCCCTTCTGTGCCGTTTGGCTCGAAGCGCCCCGGGGGCTCAACTTGCATGTGGATCGGTTGTTCGGGTTTCTGTTTGGCGGCGCCTGGACCAACGTGATCGCGGCCTTTGTGGGCTACTTGGCCCTGGTGGGCTTTGTGGTGGGCTTCCTGCAGTGGCTGCTGGTGCGCCTGCCCAAGCAGGGCCGGGTGGCGGGCGGCTTCTGAACCCCTATGGCTCCTTTGGCCGTGGCCGACCTGCTGGCGGCCCTGGAAGCGATCAGTCGGGATCGCCCCGATCGGGTGCTGCGCCTCACGGGCGAACTCCCGAACCCTGAAATGTCTGAGCCGGGGCCCGAGGCGCTGGCCGAGCCAGGCGAAGCCTTTGAACTGCTGATCTTCCGAGGCTTCTCCAGCAGCCTCAGCCACCCCACCGGTTTCGATCCCGACCAACCGGTCCTGCCGGCCACGGCTCGCATCACCGCCGCCGAACTGCTGGCCGGGCCCCTCAACCCCAGCCAGGAGCAGCGCCTGGCGGGCCCAGGGGCGGTGGAAGCCTTCTTGGATCCTGCGGCCTGGCTTTGAGAAGCCTGGGTTGACGAGCTGGCCTCAGGCCCGCCAACCCCGCTAGTTCATTTGCTGCTCCCAGGGCGGCTAGGGGGCTGGGGTGCCCCACCTGAGGCGGCCACGGAGCTAGGGGCCAAAGTTCCCCCGAGGCCCTCGCTTCGATTCAGCGGCTTCGATTCAGCGGCTTCGATTCAGCGGCTTCGATCAGCCGTCCAGGGTGCTGCGGCAACGGCCGCAGATTTGGCCGGCCACCGTGGCGCTGAGCTGGTGGGGGACTACATCGGTTTCGTAGTGCCAGCAGCGCTCACATTTGCTGCCCTCGGCCCGGGCAATGCGCACGGTCACACCGTCTTCGCTGGCCTCGGCCAGCAGCCCCGCCGGTGCCTTGCCGCCGAACTGCACCGCTGAGACCAGCAGCCAGTCGGCCAGGTTGTCGACGCTGGCGTGGGGGCTGGTCTCCAGCAGGGCCAGGGCCTGCCGCAGGGCGGCTGTGCCCTCGCCCGGGGCGAGCTCCAGCTGCACCTGGGCTTCCAGGGAGGCGCCGATGCCGGTCGGAGTTTCGGGGGCGGCGTCGTTGGCGCCGGCCCCGGCTGGGGCGCCCTTGCCACCCTGCTTGCGACAGGCCTCCAGCTGGCGATTCACCTGGGCCCGCAGGGCCAGGATTTGGCCCACGGGCCCCTCCAGGCTGGTGTCGCGCCAGCTGGCCGGCACGGTCGGCCAGCCCCGCTCGAACACCGAAGCTTCGGCCACCGGGTAGGGCAGGCTCTGCCAGATGTCTTCCGCCATGTGACACAACACCGGCGCAATCAGCCCGGCCAGCCGCTCCACCACCAGGGCCAGCACGGTTTGGCAGCTGCGGCGACGGAAGGAGCCGGCGGCACTCACATAGAGGCGATCCTTGGCGATATCGAGATACACATTGGAAAGATCCACCACGCAGAAGTTCTGCAGGGCCTGGAAGAAGCGATAAAACTCATAGCTCTCGAAATCGGCATTCACCCCATCGATTAGGGCGGCGGTGCGCTGCAGCATCCAGCGATCGAGCAGGGGCAGCTCGGCGATCGCGATGGCATGGCCGCCCTCGGCCTGGGGCCGGGGATCGAAATCGTGCAGGTTGCCGAGCAGGTAGCGGGCCGTGTTGCGCACCTTGCGGTACACATCGGCCAGCTGTTTCACAATCCCTGGGCCCAGGGGCACATCGGCAGAATAGTCCACCGAACTCACCCACAGGCGCAACACATCGGCGCCGTAGGCCGGCTCCTGCTTCTCATTTTTGCCCCCCTCCACCAGGATCGCCGGATCCACCACATTGCCCAGGGATTTGCTCATCTTGCGGCCCTTTTCATCGAGCACGAAGCCATGGGTCAGCACCCGCTTGTAGGGGGCGTGGCCATTGACGGCCACCGAGGTGAGCAGGCTGCTCTGGAACCAGCCCCGGTGTTGGTCGGAGCCTTCCAAATAGAGATCGGCCGGATAGGAGGCCCGGGCGGAGCCGTTGGCGCTGGTGCCTGGGCCGGCAGCTGTCAACGCCCCGTCGGCCGGGGCCGGGCCAACGGGGCTTACCCCCTGGGTTGCCTGTGCTGATCCGGCCGCGGGCTCCACTGCGGCCAAGCCCCCCAGCACCCCCGCCCAGGAGGAGCCGGAGTCGAACCACACGTCCATGGTGT
>CAINZT010000118.1 GCA_903855705.1 uncultured Synechococcus sp. | reverse complement strand
TCGGACCTGATGCAGCTGGTGGCCGAAGACCTGGGCCGCACCGTGATCGAGATGCCGGTGGGCTTCAAGTACATCGCCGCCGAGATGCTCAGCGGCGAGGTGCTGGTGGGGGGCGAGGAATCGGGGGGGGTGGGCTTCGGCATGCACCTGCCCGAGCGCGATGCCCTGTTTGCCGCCCTGCTGCTGCTTGAAGCCCTGGTGGAGGGCGGCCTGCCCCTGGGAGAGCGCATCGATGCCCTGCAGAAGCGCTGTGGCGGCGCCAGCCACTACGACCGCCTCGACCTGCGCCTCAAGGACATGGCCAGCCGCCAGCGGCTGGAGCAATTGCTGGCGAACCAACCGCCCGACCAGGTGGCGGGGGTGGCGGTGCGGGCGGTGATTCGCACCGATGGCGTGAAGCTGCGCCTGGGACCCAACCACTGGTTGATGCTGCGCTTCTCGGGCACCGAACCGCTGCTGCGCCTCTACTGCGAAGCCCCCGATCCGGAGCGGGTGGCCGACGTGCTGGCCTGGGCGCGCCAGCTGGCCGAGGCGATTTGAGTATGGAAGCGAGTTCGAGTGAGTCCGCCCAGGCCAGCATCCCCGAGGCGGGTTTGAAAACCCTGGTGATCGCCAGCGGCAACGCCGGCAAGATCCGCGAATTCGCCAGCCTGCTCGCGGACCTCAACCTGGAGATCCAGCCCCAGCCCGAGGGCCTGGAGGTGGAGGAAACCGGCGCCACCTTTGCCGCCAACGCCCGGCTCAAGGCGATCGCCGTGGCCCAGGCCACCGGCCAGTGGGCCCTCGCCGACGATTCCGGCCTTGCCGTGACGGCCCTGGGCGGCGCCCCGGGGGTGCATTCAGCCCGCTACGCCGCCAGCGACCCGGCCCGCATCGCCAGGCTGCTGGCGGCCCTGGAAGACGCCAATCAGGAGCGCCAACAGGCCGGCCTAATTCCCGACCGCAGCGCCCACTTCACCGCGGCCCTGGCCCTGGCCAATCCCGCTGGGCAGGTGGTCCTGGAGGTGGAAGGCCACTGCCCCGGCACGATCCTGGAGGCCCCCCGCGGCAGCGGCGGCTTCGGCTACGACCCGGTTTTTCTGGTGCCGGAAACGGGGCAAACCTTCGCCGAGATGGACAAGGCGCTCAAGGGCTGCATCGGCCACCGGGGCCGGGCCTTCGCCCAACTGGCGCCGAGGCTGGCTCCCCTGCTGGGCGCTTGAGCCGGCCGAAGACGACCGCCGCCAGCGGGTTACCGCCCAACCGGGCGCGGCCAGGGACGAACAAAGGCACTAGCACTAAGGGCGTCCCCAGCCCAGGTTTTTCCATGTCCAAAGCCCAGCTCACCGCCTTCTTCCTGAAGGTGGACGGGGATCCCGCCCTCAAGGCCCGGGTCGATGCAGCCGCCGGCCCCGATGCCGTGGTGGCGATTGCGATCACTGAGGGTCACAGCTTCTCCGCCGCCACCCTGAGCCGTCACCAACGCGGCTGAGGCCAGGCCCACCGCCTAATCCTCAACGGCCAGATCCCCGACGGCCAGATCGCCGACCGCCGGGATCCAGCCCTGAAGCTGCCAATCCACGCAGCCATGGGCGATCAGGGGGTCCTGGCGCACTAGGGCTTCGGCGGCGGCGTAATCGTCGGCCGCCAGCAGCAGCAGGCCGCCACCGCCCGGCCGGCCCAGCTGATCGACGAGATAGCCGCTACTGATCACCACGCCCTGCTGGCGCAGCTCCGCCACCCAGGCGTGGTGGGCCTGGAGATGGGCCAGGAGCTGCTGGCGCGGCATCCGAAAGGTTTCGGTCTTAATGAACCAGGCCATGGCAGGAGCTCAAGGGTTGGGGGCTGCCATGGGCTCGATCGAAGGGTCGCAGCCAGGCCAGGGGCAGTTGCCAAACGAGGCCCCGGCCCCCCCCAGCTTGATCAAGCCGGGCTCCAGCTGCCGTGCAGGCCGTAGGGCAGGGCCAGGGGCAGCTCCACCACCGCCTGCTCCGCCATGGTGGCGGCATCGAGGATCACCAGGTCGCTGGCGCAGCGGGCCCCGTTCCAGACCAGCACCAGCACCCAGCCCCGATCTTCCGGTTGGCCAGCGGCCCCAGAGGCCTGGGGGGAAGGCACCATCACCGGCTCATTGACGAAGCCCCGGGGCGACGCGCTCCAGACCCGCCGCTCGCCACTGAGTAGGTCAAATTTTTCGATCGCCTGCAGGGGATCGTTGCCGTGCTCGCGCTCGGCCACCGCCATCCAGCCATAGCGGGCCGCCAGACCCTGGTGGGCCGGGTTGACCATGGCGAACTCGCAGCAGCGGGGCTCGAGCAGTTCCAAGCTGACGCCGGCGGTCTTGAGGTCGATGCGGCAGCGCTTGAGCTGGCCTTCCGGGAGGCTGTCGAAGTCGATCGTGCGGAAGTCGACGTCCGGGCCGATCGAGGGGAAATCGGCATAGAAGATCGAATCCACCACCACCTCGCCGCTGGCGTCTTCAAAGGCATTGAGGTGGTGGAAGACAAAGCCTTCCGGGGCCTTGATCAGGCGGGGTTTCTGGCCGGCGAAGGCGCCACTGGCCCGGGGCACCAGCCAGAACTGCCCCTGCTGACCGGGCTTGGAACTGAGGCACTGGGCCGCCCCCTTCTGGCCGAGCACGAAGCCGAGGGGGTTGAAGGCCACGGCGTTTTGGAGGAACACCGCCCAGTTGGGGGTGATGGCGAAATCGTGCAGGAAGGCGAAGCCTTTGAAGCTGTAGGAGTCGTCAGCAATCAGCTGGCCGGCTTGCTCGCCCGTGGTGGCGAACTCCATCAGCCGCACCGTGCTAGTTGGGCCGGCCTTGACCCCGAAGGTCACCAGCCGGGGTTCGCCGTGGTGGCCTGGATCGAGGCGGGGGTGGGCACTGAAGGCCTCATCGGGCTTGAGCACGCCATCGAGCAGGGTGATGCCCTTGGTTTCGAGGGTCTCGGGATCAAGGGCATGGGGGGAGCTGGCCTCCCAGAGGGCTAAGAGCTGGTCGCCCAGCCGCACCACCTGGGTGTTGGCAATGTTTTTGAGGCGCAGGTCAAAGGCGTTGGCGATCGGGCCACCGGGCTTCTGGGTGCCGAAGACGCCGCGATAGAGCACTTTGTCCGCCTCCTCTTCCGCCAGCCAACCCTGCGTGCGCACGAAGCGGTTGCTGAGCTGGAGCGTCCCGGCGTCAAAGCGCAGGGCCGTGATCATGCCGTCGCCATCAAAGGGGTGATGCACCCAGTGGCCGCCGCGCTCGAGCCGGCCTGGGCCGTTGCGATAGAGGGTGCCTGCCAGCTCGCTGGGGATCGTGCCGCGGGTCGCGACCAGGGGCACGGCGCTGAGCTCCACGCCCACATTGCGGAAGGCACTGGACCAGTCAGCCCGGTCATAGGCCGGCCCCGCCAGGGCCGAAGCGGCGTCAAGGCCCTCGGAACGGGAAGCTCGGCTGGGGGCAACGGTCATGACAAGGCGCTCGGCATCGGCCCATCATCCCGTAACGGAGTGTGAAGCGACTGGCCGGCGCCCGGGGCCTCGCCGGCGTACCCCAGTGATAGGCCCCGCCAGCGGCGCCGCCAGAAACGGGAGGCAGGACACCGGCGCCGATGCCGCAGGGGTTGGTGCCGGCCACGATCGCTACCGTTGGGGTCGCCCCAGAGCCCAGCGCCAGAGCCCATGTTGCAGTCCCTCTGGCGCCAGATGTCCAGCAGGGACTCCAGAACGACCTTCAAGTCGGACTCGGGCAAGAACGCCGGCACCGCCGCCTTGGCCTGGCCCCAGTTCCTGGGCCAATCCCCTCTACTGCAACTCAATCGCGGCCAGTGGGCAATCCTGTTTGCAGCCTGGTTGGGCTGGGGCTTCGACATTTTCGATGGGCTGCTGTTCAACTACGTGGCGCCCAACTGTGTGCCGACGCTGCTGCAGCTCACGATCGGCTCGCCAGAAGCCAAAACCGCAACCCTCTACTGGACGGGCCTACTCACCTCGGTGTTGCTGGTGGGCTGGGGCATCGGTGGGATTGTCTTTGGCAAGCTCTGCGATCGCATCGGCCGCAGCCGCACCCTGCTGCTGACGATGGTGATCTATGCGCTCGGCACCTTCGCCTGTGCCTTTGCGCCCAACATCGGCGTGCTGGTGCTGTTCCGGCTGGTGGCGAGCCTCGGCATCGGCGGCGAATGGGCGGCTGGGGCCGCCATGGTGGCCGAGGCCGTGCCCGACAAGGCCCGGGTTGAAGCGGGGGCCTTGCTTTACACCTCGGCGCCGGCGGGCCTGTTCCTGGCCACCACCGTGAATTCTTTAATCGCCGGCCACTGGCTGGCCGGTAGCCCGGAGATCTCCTGGAGGTTTGTGTTTCTTTGCGGCCTGATCCCAGCCCTGGTGGCCTTCGGGGTGCGTCTGTTTGTCAAAGAGCCCGAGCGCTGGCAGCAGAGCCAGGCCACGGCCCAACCCGCCCGCCTGCGGGAGCTGTTTTCGCCGGCCCACCGGGGGGCAACCCGCAGCGGCGTGCTGATGGCGCTGGTG
This sequence comes from uncultured Synechococcus sp., assembly GCA_903855705.1. Taxonomy (GTDB): domain Bacteria; phylum Cyanobacteriota; class Cyanobacteriia; order PCC-6307; family Cyanobiaceae; genus BAIKAL-G1. The sequence goes on along the minus strand of CAINZT010000118.1, from coordinate 2,527 downwards.
GCCCTGCTCACCTGGTGGAGCTGCAACGCCTTCATCCCGGTGGTGGCCGCCGGCCTGGCCCATGGGGCCGCCACGGCCCAGGGCCTGCTGGCGAACCAGACCCTGGTGGAACACTGGAAAACCACGATCACCAGCTTCTTCAATACCGGCGGCCTGATCGGCACCCTGCTGACGATTCCGGCGGCCAAGATCCTGGGTCGCCGTTGGATGTTTGCGCTCTATTTCCTGATCTCCAGCCTGATGCTCACGCTCACGTTTGGGATCGCCAGGGCCGCCGACCTTCAAACCTGGGCCTGGCTCTATTTCGGGGTGGGGCTGAGTGTGTTTGGCGTGTTTGGCAGCTTCAGCTTCTACCTGCCTGAGCTATTCCCCACCCGGCTGCGGGCCACTGGTGCGGGCTTCTGTTACAACAGCGGCCGCCTGATCACGGCCCTGGGGCCGTTCCTAGTGGGCAGCATCGCCGCCCTGAAAGCCAATGCCTTAGAGGGCGCCTTTGGGGTGTTGTTTGTGGTTGCCTTTGTGCCCCTGTTGGGCCTGTTAGCCATGCCCTGGGTGATCGAAACCCGGGGCAGGGTGCTGGCCGATTAAGCGGGGGGCCAGGATCAGCAGACCCCAACTGGACGTCCGTTCAGCTCCCCGCCCGCTCCAACACGCCCTTGCTGCTGGGCACCGCCCCGGCCCGACGCGGATCCAGCTCCACCGCCAGGCGCAGGGCCCGGGCAAAGGCCTTGAAGCAGGCCTCGACGATGTGGTGGGAGTTGGCGCCAGCGAGCTGGCGGATGTGCAAGGTGAGGCCGGAGTTGTTCACCACCGCCACAAAGAATTCCTTGACCAGTTCCGTGTCGTAGCTGCCGATCTTCTGGGCCGGGATCACCAGGCTGTAGCTGAGGTGGGGCCGGCCGGAGCAATCGAGCGCCACCTGCACCAGGGCCTCATCGAGGGGCGCCACGAAGTGACCGAAGCGGTGGATGCCGCGCCGATCGCCCAGGGCCTGGGCCAGGGCCTGGCCCACGGCGATGCCCACGTCCTCGTTGGTGTGGTGGTCGTCGATGTGGGTGTCGCCGGCGGCGCTGATCTCCAGGTCGACCAGGCCGTGGCTGGAGAGCTGGTGGAGCATGTGATCGAGGAAGGGCACGCCGGTTGCCACCTGGCAGCGGCCGCTGCCATCGAGGTTGAGCCGCACGCGCACATCGGTTTCGCCGGTGACGCGATGGACCTCACCAATTCGGTCAGCGATCCGGTCTTCGCCTATGCCCATGAGCCCTTACCACCTTGACCTGGATAAATCATGCCGAAGGGAGGAACCTCCGGCGGCCCCAACCCGAAGAAGGGGCTGCCGTTAGGTCCGGCGCCGGGCCAGCCCAGGGCCTATCGAGCCGGACCTGCAGCCGTGCACTTTGGAGCCGTCACTCCTGATCCAGCTCACATGCCGGTGATGCAATAGCCCGCATCCACGTAAATCACCTGGCCGGTGATGCCGGAGGCCAGGGGGCTGGCCAGGAAGGCGGCCGTGGCGCCCACTTCGTCCTGGGTCACGGTGCGGCGCAGGGGGGCCTTCTCTTCGACGTTGTGGATCATGTCGAGGATGCCGCCGATGGCGGAGCTGGCCAGGGTGCGGATCGGGCCGGCGCTGATGGCATTCACACGCACCTGCTTGTCCGGGCCCAGTTCGGCCGAGAGGTAGCGCACGGAAGCCTCCAGGGCCGCCTTGGCCACGCCCATGACGTTGTACTTGGGGATCGCCCGCTCGGCGCCCAGGTAGCTGAGGGTGATCACGCTGGCGCCGGGGTTGAACAGGGGCTTGGCGTAGCGGCACAGCGGCGCCAGGGAATAGGCGCTCACCTCCAGGGCCCGGCCGAAGCCCTCGGGGCTGATGGCGGAGTAATCGCCAATCAGCTCCTCCTTGCCAGCGAAAGCCAGGCAATGCACCAGCACATCGATCGAGCCCCACTGCTTTTGGACCTGCTCGAACACCGCCTCGATCTGGGCCGGATCCTGCACGTTCAGGGGCAGGAACAGGCTGGGGTTGAGGGGCGCCGTGAGCTCGCGCACCTTGCCTTCAAAGCGGCCCTTCTCATCGGGCAGGTAGGTGACGCCCAGCTCGGCGCCGGCGGCGGCCAGCTGCTGGGCGATGCCCCAGGCGATCGAACGGTTATTGGCGATGCCCGTGACCAGGGCCTTTTTGCCGCGCAGATCGAGGAGCATGGGACGAGATCAGATGGGGGCCATTCTCCCCCAGTCCTTGCCGCCCCCTCACTGGGCCGCTGGCGCCGCCCGGTGGGACTCCAGCTCCCGGGCCGCCGCGGCCCGAGCGTCGGGATCCTCCAGGGTTTGCAACAGGGCCGAATCCCGGGCCGGTAGGGCGCCCCGTTGGACGGCCGCCGGATTCAGGGGCGGCTCCAGCCACTGCCAGCGGCTGCGGGGCGCCCGGGCCTGGCAGAGGGCCTCTAGCTCCTGGCGCAGGACGCGGACCACATCGCGGCGGGCCACGGCGCTGAAAAACTCCTGGCGGGTGGCCAAGCCCGAG
>CAINZT010000117.1 GCA_903855705.1 uncultured Synechococcus sp. | reverse complement strand
GCCAGAGATTGAAGTTGCCATCGGGCGCCCGGCCGATGCAGCCGGCGCCAAAGCCCCCCAGGGGCATGCCGTGGCTGGGGCCGTCATCGAGGTTGCTGGCGTAGCGCACCGTGTAGGGCTGCTCCCAGCCGAGGCCATAGGGACGCGACCAGCTAGCAGGTGGCACGGGCCAGGGGGCTGGCTTGCCGGGGCCCGGGCCCCGCAGGCGCGAAGTCAGGGCAGAGAGGCCAAACGGCGCCATGGAGCTGGACCAGGTGAGCCCAGCTTGTCAGAGCCCGCTGGCACAGCGGCGGCGAAACGGTTGCTAGCGAACGCCTAAGGCGGGCTCAAGGGAAGCCAAGCCCCAGAAACTAGAGGCCAAAAGACAGTTAAAAGGGACCAATCTTCTCCCTGCCGAAAGGTGAATACAGCGCCTAAAAGTGAGAACAAAGGAAGCCATTGACTAAACTGCGCACCTGATCTGGGGCAGGTTGCCGCATTTCGGCCCAGATGGGGGAGGAAACGCTCCATGGCTGGTACTTTTTGGCTGAGCGTTGTACAAGAATGGCCCAATGCCAGGGGGAAACCATCCAAGCAATCGGTTTCAACAACTATCGGCATGTCGCGCAATCCTGGGTCAATTCGCTGATCAGTCCATACAAGGGTTCCAGCCAAAACTAATCGATGGCATGGGCCGCCTAGTCAGAGCCCTGGCTCGTGGCTTGGTACACGGCATGGCGCACGGCACTGTCCCTATTGGGCGCTATTTGCTGGCGCCCTTAGCCCACTCCCTGGGTAACACCAGCAAGACCTATCGGCCAGAAATCGATGGCCTCCGCGCCATTGCGGTGCTGGCCGTGATCGCCAACCACCTGGGGGCTTCAGTGTTGCCAGGGGGGTATCTCGGTGTCGATATGTTCTTCGTGATCTCGGGCTATGTGGTGACCTCATCGCTACTAGCCAGGTCCGAGTCTGGCGGAGCCGCCCTGCTGAAGGATTTCTACAAGCGCCGATTCAAACGGCTCTTGCCAGCCCTCACATTGATGGTGCTGGGGTCGGCCCTGCTGTTCACACTGGTGGTCTCACCCTTTGATGACAGCTACAGGCCGTCGTTGCGCACGGCCATGGCGGCCCTGGTTGGGGTGTCCAATCTCTACCTCCTGCGCCAGGGAACCCAGTATTTCTCCCCAGACACCCTCTACAACCCCTGGATGCACAGCTGGTCGCTCGGGGTGGAGGAGCAGTTTTACCTGGTCTGGCCCCTGCTGCTGCTGGCCTGTGGTTTCGGCCGGCCAGGGGCCGATCGCTGGCGCCGGCGCCGGCTGGTGCTGCTGAGCCTGGCCCTGCTGGTGGCATCCCTGAGTTTTGATTGGGCGCTCACCCTGGCTGGACAGGAAGAAAAGGCCTTTTTTCTGATGCCAGCCCGCTTCTGGGAACTGGCCCTGGGCTGCCTCGCCTACTTACTGCATCGGGGCCGTGGTGAAAGCAGGATTCCAGACACCCTCAACGGGTCCGCCGGTGAAACGGCGAAGCCAGATCCCCTACCCAGCCAGCTTCTGCGGGGCCTGGTCCGCTGGTTCCACAGCCAGCGGGCGCCCCTAACCCTGGCGGCCCTGGCTGGACTGCTCCTGCTCCTAACCCGGCCGGAGTCCGAAAGGTCCTGGACCAGCCTGGCGATCACCACGCTCACGGCGGCCCTGCTGATCCTGGCCGAACCGGGAGCGACCGCCACCCAACTGCTGGCCCAGCGTTGGGCCGTGGCGATTGGCCTGCTCTCCTATTCGCTCTATCTCTGGCACTGGCCCTTGATCGTGCTGGCCCGCTGGACGATTGGCCTGCAGCCGGTGGTGATCGCCCCCCTGCTTCTACTGATCGGCCTGGCGTCGCTGTTGTCCTATCGGTTCGAAGTGTTCTGCCGCTATGGCTCCGGGCTCCCCTTGGTGGGCCGGCGGGCCCTCGTGGGCTATCCCGCCTTCTCCCTGGTGAGTGCCGCGATCCTGGTGGCCCTGCAAGGACCACTCCAGGCCCGACTCTATGGGGGGCGGCTCGATGGCGATGCAGGCCAAAGCAGCACGATCAAGCGCATCGGGGGCACCACGATTGATACGGTCCATTGCTTCGTGGAACCCACCAGTCCGCTCCGCCAATCAGACAGCTGGAACGCCTGCCGCAGCAGCCAGGGCCCCGAACGTCCAACCCTATTTTTTGAGGGGGATAGCCATACCCATGCCCTGATTCCCCTGGGCGAGAGGCTCCTCAAGGATGGCCAGTTCCAGGTGGCTTTTGCGGCCCGCGGAGGGTGCCCGTTCCCCTATTTTCAGCCCTGGCACCAGGATCGCCACCGCTCCGATCGCTACCGCCTCTGCCAGCCCCATGCCCAGGCCAGGCTCGCCGACCTAGGGCGGGCGATCCAACCGGGCGACCGTCTGGTTCTGGTGTCCAACCTTCCCAGTACTCTCGGGGAAGGCCCCAGGTCCGAGGCACCGCAACGCTTTGAGGCCTACAGGCGCTCGATCCTGCAGCTGGCCGGTCGCATCAAACACCAGGGAGGCCGGCTCGTGCTGGTTTCGCCCTTGCCATCGTTTGAACAGAGCAAGCTCTCCATCCCCCTAACCCTCTGCCACAGCGAGTGGTTTCGTCCGAGCTGGGCAATCCCCCAGGCTTGCCGAGGCGTGGCTGAATCCCGCCAGCTGGAACTGCAACACACCCAAGCCATTCGCGTCCTCCAAAGGCAACTGGAACGCCAATCCCCGGTGATTGATGTCTTCGATCCCTTCAACAGTGTGTGCCCTCCAGCCCAGGCCAGCTGCCGCACCTACGCCCAAGGCCAGCTGCTATTCAGCGATGGCAATCACCTCACCAGCCAAGGGGCGTTGCGTCTTTATGGGGCGTTCAGCCGCTTTTTGGACCAAACCTAAGGATGGGCGAAGGGTTCAATCCGGGCCCGATGGGCCAGGGGAAGGACCCAACAATCGCGGGCACCAACCCAACCGCACACCATCCCCTTAGACAGGGGCGATCTGGGCAAAGGTAAACCCAATCACCAAATCATCGTAATCCCGATCACCCAAGCCCCGCATATCCTCGAGGCCAAACAGGTTGGTGCCTAGAACCTTGAAGTGGTTCAACTTATCGCTACTTGCATCAGCAAACGAAAAATAAGTGTCACCGTTCACCATCGCGATCGGCGCCAGGAATGTCGATTCCGTAATCGCCAACGAACTGTTGGTGCTCGTTTGCAGATTACCAACCCTGAGATTCGAGAGGCCGCTCACCATATTCAACTTCGCGGCCGCAGCGTAAGCCTCAGAGGAGGCTATGCCTGGCCTTAAAATAGCGCCTAAAGCATCTCTCACCGAGCCCTCCGTATCGAGGGTGCGATAAAAACCGGTAATTGAATCGTAGGAGGCCTCCCGGGCAAGCACCAAGGAACCCGTCACAGTTTCCGATCCTGAGAACGTACTGAAATCGAGCACAGCAGCACGGCCTTGCTCTTGGCCGATGAGGGCATTAAGGCCCTGATCGCTGCTCATGACATCCAGCTGGAATTGAACGCCACTCGCAGAGACGAGGAAAGCCCGATGGGCTGAAAGCTCGGCCAGCGAGAAGAAACGCAGCCGGGCATCACTGCTGTCTTGGATGTCATCCAACGAGCCATCACTCACCTCAAAGAAGCGAACGCTTTGGCCATTCACCACCAAGATCTCCCGGTTGAAACCCGTGAAGCTGGGATCCGTGGGTAAGGTGAGATCACTGGATTCGAGGGTTGAGAAGAGGGTCTGGGCCCTGTCCTTCATCTCACCGATCTTTGCCGGCGGCACCACCAGCTTCGATGCCCTGTGGATGGGCGTGCCCCTGGTGACCCTGGTGACCCTGGCCGGCGAGCGCAGCTCCAGCCGCGGCGGCGCCAGCATCCTCACCAGCCTGGGCCGCCCCGACTGGATCGCCCGCAGCCCCGAGGACTACATCGCCATCGCCCAACGCCTCGCCGCTGATGGATAACGCTGGCTTTACTAGGGAGCTCGAAGCGCTCTACCGGCAGGCGTGGGACCAGGGGAGGAGGGGCGCGTGAGCTATCAGGCGCATCAATTCAGAACAAAACTCCGCGATGAATTGGCATCAGCCGCAATCTTTCTCCAGTTGATTACAGTTGTTTGAATCAGCGAAGGTTCAAATACAATCCAGGAACTCCCGCACATCAACTTCAGCCTGCCGCAGCAAACCAGACAGGTGCGGCAGTTTAGGCATGGGCAGCCACGCTGAACAGGGTCACCAGGGGATGGCCCTTCACACCAGCAGGGAACTCCTCGAGATAGAGCGAGGTGGCTTCGCGCAGGTTGGCGAGGGCCTCCTCGATGGAGTC
>CAINZT010000116.1 GCA_903855705.1 uncultured Synechococcus sp. | reverse complement strand
GTGTTTGAGGAGTTGGGCTTCACCTACATCGGCCCGATCGATGGCCACAACATCGGCGAGATGGTGCGCACCTTCCAGGCCGCCCACCGCTGTGAAGGGCCGGTGTTGGTGCACGTGGCCACCACCAAGGGCAAGGGCTATCCCTATGCCGAAGCCGACCAGGTGGGCTACCACGCCCAATCGGCCTTTGACCTCTCCACCGGCAAGGCCTACCCCTCCAGCAAGCCGAAGCCACCGAGCTACAGCAAGGTGTTCGGCCAGACCCTGGTGAAGCTGTGCGAACAGGATCCCCGGGTGGTGGGCATCACCGCCGCCATGGCCACCGGCACGGGCCTCGACCTGCTGGAGAAGGCCCTGCCCAAGCAGTATTTCGATGTGGGCATCGCCGAGCAACACGCCGTCACCATGGCTGCGGGCATGGCCTGTGAGGGCTTGCGCCCCGTGGTGGCGATCTACAGCACCTTCCTGCAGCGTGCCTACGACCAACTCATCCACGACGTGGGCATCCAGAAGCTGCCCGTCACCTTCGTGCTTGACCGGGCCGGCATCGTCGGCGCCGATGGCCCCACCCACCAGGGCCAATACGACATCAGTTATCTGCGTTGCGTGCCCAACTTCACGGTGATGGCGCCCAAGGATGAGGCCGAGCTGCAACGCATGCTCGTTACCGCCATCCACCACAACGGTCCCTGTGCCCTGCGCATCCCCCGGGGTGAAGGCGAAGGGGTGCCCCTGGCCGAAGAGGGCTGGGAGCAGCTTGAAATCGGCCGCGGTGAGGTGCTCAGCGATGGCGACGACCTGCTGATCGTGGCCTATGGCTCGATGGTGGCTCCCGCCATGGCCACGGCTGGCCTGCTTCAGGAGCAGGGGGTGCGGGCCGCGGTGATCAATGCCCGCTTCCTGCGTCCCCTCGATCAGGCCCTGATCGCGCCGATGGCCCGCCGCATCGGCCGGGTCGTGACCATGGAAGAGGGGGCCCTGGCCGGTGGCTTTGGAGCCGCCGTGGTGGAGGCCCTTAACGATTTGGATGTGTTGGTGCCCGTGCTGCGCATTGGCATTCCTGATGTGCTGGTCGACCACGCCAGCCCGGAGCAGAGCAAGCAGAGCCTGGGTCTCACCCCACCCCAGATGGCCCAGCGGATCCTGGAGCGCTATGGCGCCTCCCTCCAGCGCCAACCGGTCGCCGTCTGACGCCGCCCGATCCGCCCGATTGCGATGTGCTGGTGGTGGGCTGCGGGCCCGCCGGCGCAGAGCTGGCGCGGCTCCTGGCCCAGGCGGGTTTGGCGGTGTGGCTGGTTGACCAGCTGGCCGACCTGAGCCAGGCCGCCTTTAGTAGCGCTGCCCTGCCCCTGGCGGCCCTGGAGCGTTTTTCCCTGCCGGCCTCCCTGGTGGCCAGCCGCTGGCAGGGCTGGCAGTTGCTCGGGCCCGGCGAGGCCGTGCGCCGTTGGCAAGGGGATCAAACCCTGGGGGTGGTGCTCGACTTCGGCGCCCTGCGCCAATGGTTGGCGGGCGAGGCCCAGGCCTGGGGTGCCCGCCTGGAGCTGGGTTGCCGCGCCCTGGAGCAGCGCCAGGTCCCTGATCGCATCAGCACCCTGCTGCGCTGGCGCGATGGCCAGCAACGCTGGATCAAGAGCCGCTGGGTGGTGGATGCCACTGGCCAGGCCCGCAGCCTGCTGGGGGAGCCACCGGCAACAGCCGGCCCCCTGGTGACCGGCCTGGGGGTGGAGTGGTTGGTGGCGGTGTCAGCGGACCAGGAGCAGCGCTGGCGCGGCCAGCTCAGTTTTCTGCTGGGCACGGACTGGCTGCCCCAGGGCTATGGCTGGGTGTTCCCGATGCAGAGTGGCCAGCTGAAGGTGGGGGTGTGCCGCCTGCAGGACCCCAAGCGGCCCCAACCGCCCTTGGGCCCGTTGCTGCAGTCGATTCTGGGCCGCTGCGGCCTGGCTGGGGCCCAGGTGCTGGACCGCCATGGCGGCCTGATCCGCAGCACGATCGCTCGCCAGGAGCCCCACCGGCGCGGCCGCCTGATCGGCCTCGGCGATGCGGTGAGCACGGCCAACCTGCTGGGCGGCGAGGGCATTCGCCATGCCCTGCTTAGCGCCCGGGTGCTGGCTCCCCAGCTGCTGGCAGCCCTGGCCCCAGGCACCCAGGATCGGGCTGCCGCCCAGGGGCTCGATGCCTATCCCGGCCAGCTGCGCCGGGCCCTGGGCTGGCGTTGGGGTCTGAGCGGCCGCCTCGCTAGGCGGACCTGGCTAGGACTCAACTCGCCTGCGGCCGATCGGCGCCTGGAGCGTTTACTGGCAGGCCTGGAGCAGCACAAGCAGGCGGAGGATCTCTCAGCCCTGCTCTTCGACTACCGCTTCGAACGCTATGGGTTCAGGGCCCTGCCCTATCTGCTGGGCCTGCGCTAGAAGTTTGATTCTGGTCGCCCTGATTTTCGTCGCTCTTGTTCTAGGCGCCCTGGTTCAAGGCGCCTAGGCTCAAATCCTCCACGGCCCCAAACGATCGGTTTTAGGAGCCGCTTGGGTGGGTCGACGATCAAACTTGATGCCGGCCAAAAAAGATCCCCAAAATTGACATCCCTTGGCGGGGAGTCAATCTTGGGGATCCTGCGTCGTTTATTGATTGAAGCAACAGACCCGAGTCTCTTGACTTGAAGTCTCTTAATAAACGGCTCTCAATGACCTTGGTTCGAAGGATCGGGTTTTGCTCGACCGCCCGAACCAATTGCATTGGGATAGGGGTTCAGAGCACGCCGCGGGTGGCCAGGCCCAAGATGGCGCCCATGCCGAGGACATGGCCCAAGCTCGTGGTGGCCAGCAGGGAGGCATGGCTCAGGCCGCCGAACAGGGCGGGGCTGGGCAGCTTGGCCCCTTCGTTGGGATGCTGGATGGTGGCTTTGCCGATGCCGATGGCAATCACGTTGGCCGCGATCATCACTAGGGCCACCTTCGGTGACCAGGTGAGGGTGGCCGGGGCGAGGGCAAACAGGGGGGAGAGCATGAAGTTCAGGCGACGACCCATCTTCCGGGGCAACGCCAGCCGCAAGGCCCTTGCTTAAGACTTGTTCATTGCCTTGGTTTTATTGCCTTGGTGCCCGCCCCTCCAGAAACCCAGCAGCACCAAGGTATTGCTCAGGGTCAAAAACGCCTCAGCACCGCCGTGGAGCGGATCCACATCGGCCAATTGCCGGCCGTAGACCTGCTGGGCCACCAGGGCCGCCCCAATGGTCACCAGCACAAAGAGCAGCGTGGCGCTGAAGCCCCAAAGAGCCAGCCGCGGGAAGCGGCCGCAGCGCCAGGCCCACCACAGGAAGGCCAGGTAGGGGAAGAGCGACAGACCGAATAGGGGGGCCGGATCGAAGGCCGCCAGGGCGCCCAGGGCGGCGTTGAGGGCCGAGGGGGCCAGGGCAGGGTCGGCCATGGCTGGCGGCTTAGAGGGGTTGGTTAGGGGGCTGGCTGCTCGCTGCGGCCCGGCGGGCGATCAGCAGGGCGGCCAGGGCCAGGCCACAGTTGCCCAGCAGGGTGGTCGCCGCCTGGAACACCACCAGGCCCTGGAGCGCGGCGGGGTTGTCGAACAGGTGCCAGGTGCAGGCCGCCATGGCGCTGACCAGGGCCGGCAGCATGGCCAGGGCCAGCCAATTCCAGGCGGGCTCAGCCTGCAGGCGGCCCCAGCGCTGGATCGCCAGCATCGCCAGGGCCCACTCCAGCACCGAGGTGATGTGGATCCACCAGGTGGGCAGGGAGAGGGCGTGCATGGGCGGGGTTGGGGCAGCCGGGCTGTCAGTCAGCCGGGCTTTTCAGTCAGATAGGCAATTGAGAGCCGAGCTGGCACGGGGCCTCATCGGCAGGCCGCCAGGATTAGCGGGGCTGCCAGTCGTCGCCCGGTTCTGGTTTTTCGGTGTCTTGTAGGGAAGGGAAGCTGCTGCGAATCTGGCTCGTGATCGCCTGACGCACCTGGGACCGGAACGCTTGGGCGGCGTCGCTGGCCAGAACCGGATAGGAGCTGGGATCGCTGGCCTCGGCGCGCAGGGGTTTCCAGCTGGTTTTGGTGGTGGCCTTCAGGGCTTCGAGGGGCGCCTGGAAATCGAAGGTGAGGCTGCGCCCCAGGGCGGCGGCCTGCTCAGCCCATTGCTCCCGCAGGGGGATCAGGGCCTTGGCCTTGAGGGTGTCAGGCAGGCCCAGCACCGGCTCGTAATAGTCGAGGGCCCGGAGTTCCTCTTCCAGCAGGATCGGCCAGGCTCCTTTTTCACCCTCGCCCAGCTCGGTTTCAGGGGGGCCGGCCTTGATGGCGTCGAGATAGAAGGCCAGCCAGCGATAGTGCGACTTGTCGCGGGTGGCTTTCTTGGCGGCCTTGCCATGGGCTTGGAGTTTCGGCAGGGCCGCATCGGCCTTCCGCAGGAAGACACGCTCATCCCGCTCCAGGTTGATCGCCCCCCAGCGCTGGCGGTATTCCCACAGCTCTTCGTAGCGGCGCACGTCTTCGGGGGACCAGCCGATGGCCTTGAGTTCCTCGGCGCGGCTTTCATCAACCTTCAACAAGTGCAGGCCTAGTCACTGGGGTTAAGCGTAGGTGGCGGCCAGGGTTGGCCCCGAAGCCCTGCGCCCAGGGGGGTGATCCGTCCGGGCTGTCGGTGGGTCCAGCCCAGGTCAGGACTGTTAATCCCTGCACAAGGCGCCAGGTCCGGCACTGCGGTCAAGCTGTTACAATTGTGAAATATTCCTTAATATCTCAGGACTCCGAGCCGGGGTTGTCCATGGCAGCGTCTGCCGTGCAGGCCCTCCATTCCCTTGGGTCCTGCCGGCCTAGACCCCCATGCCAGCTCCCTGGAGCCAAACCAGCCATGGCTGACTCCCTTCTCTTTGTGCTGGCTCCACCGCCAGGCCTGCCCCAGGGGGCGATCACCTGGGCTGAGCTGGCTGACGCCCAGGCCCGGGGCCTGGATCAGATGTTGGCCCTGCGCATCTTTGCCTGCCCGCCCGACTGGTCAGGAAGCCTGGAAACCGTGGTGGAAGCAGGCCTGGCCCACAGTGGTGGCGCCGATCCCTTCGGGGCTGGTCTCCCTCTCCAGTCAGGGCTCCAGTCCCCGGCCCAGCCCCAGGAGCGCAGCCTGCGCTGCGATGCCCTGGTGCCCGTGCTTGATGCCACCAGCCTTTATCTCGGCATCTACGCCCAGGCGGCGGCCAGCCCAGCTCAGATCCAGTGCCTCGCCTGCCTGCCCCTGGCAGAGATTGAGAACGAAACCTGCTGGTTCTATCCCACCGAGAACGGCCGCTATCTCAGCTGGCAGAGCCAACGGCCCCGCACTGTCCTGCCTGGACGCTTGCCCGATGGGGAGGCGGCCAGCCCCGCCGAGAGCTTCGAGCCGGCGGAGCTGCGCCTGTTGTGGTCGTTGCTGGCCGATGACCCGGCCCTGACCTGCGTCGGCCTCACCTATCGGGGCCGGCGGATTGAATGGCCGATCCAGCCCCGGCCCCTGGAATCGGAAGAATCGCCCTCGGTGTGGACCTGGTTCGAGCTCGATGACCTCAGCCCCCAGCCCTGGCAGCGGCTCGATCGCATCGAAACCTCCCCCCGCCGCTAGGCCCTAGGGCCGGCCAGCCGCCAATGCCCCAGCCTCCCGGGCAGACCAGCGCCGGCCAAGGGACTGCCCACTTCAGGGCCTTCGCCAGGCCGGTCTGGCTGGGATCCGGCGGAAATGCGATGCTGCCGGGGCGCAACCACTGGGGCGAGGGCAGGGCGATGGGCGCATCTCGACTGGCGCTGCTCTGCGGCTACTACGGCGAGCACAACATCGGCGATGACGCCCTGTTGGCCGCCCTGTTGCAGCAGCTTCCCCCCGGTTGGACACCCCTGGTGACTGGCTACGACCAGGCGGAGCTAGAGCAGCGATTTGGCGTGCCCACCTGCCCGCGACGCAGCCTTAAGGCCGTGCTGGCGGCCCTGGGACGCTGTCAGGCCCTGATCCTGGGCGGCGGCAGCCTGCTCCAGGACGCCACCAGCTGGCGCAGCCTCCTGTATTACCTGCTGTTGATCGCCGCCGCCCGGTTGGCCGGCAAACCAGTGTTGCTCTGGGGCCAGGGCCTGGGTCCCCTGCGGCGGCGGCCCAGCCGCCTGCTGGTGCGGCTGGTATTGCCCCTGGTGGCGGCCAGCAGTTGGCGGGATCCGGCCTCGGCCGCCCAGCTGCGCCGCTGGGGTGTGAGCTGCCTCGAGGGCAGTGATCCGGTCTGGTCCTTGCCGCCCCTGGCCTGGCAGGGATCGGGAGGGCCGATTGTGCTTTGTTTTCGCTCTAGTCCCCTGCTAGGCCCGCCCCAGTGGCGCCTGGTGCTGGAGGCCTTGGCCCAGCTGGCCACAAGCTCGGATCGGCAGGTGCTCTGGCTGCCCTTCCACCGGGGCCAGGACACCGGTCTGCTGGGCCGGCTGCAAGACCAAGGGCTGGTGCCCGAGGTCCTGGCGGCCCGCAGCCGCGAATGCCCGGTGACCAGCCCCGAGCAGGCGATGCAGGTGTTTGCGGCCGCCGGCCTAGTGCTGGCGATGCGCCTGCACGGCCTGATCCTGGCCGCCCTGACCTCGGCCCCCTGCTGCGCCCTCAGCTACGACCCCAAAGTGGCCGCCGCGGCGAGGGCCATCGCCTGCCCCTGCCTGGATCTGGAGGGTCCCTTCCCGGCTGCCGCTGCCCTGGCGGCTTCCTGGCAGGACCAACTCGATTGCCCCCTGGCGCCCGAGTCGATCAACGCCCAGCGCCAGGCAGCCCGGGTCCACGCGGAGCTCCTTCACCAGCTGACTTGATCGACAAGAACCGAATCGAGCTGTGACGGATATGGGTGGCTTGGGCTGGGGTCCCTCGGCTGGTGGTTGCTGGGGTTGGATTGGTTGCTGGGATAAGGCCGGCTGGATCAAGGACGGACGGGACGGGGCTGGCTAGGGCCGGCCGGGGCGGCTGGCGGGGCGGGCTGGTCGAGGAATTGCCGCAGACCTAAATCGATTTCACCCACCCAGCTGACCAGGGCCAGGATGCAGATGCCGGCGGTGATCAACAGTGCCGCCTGGTGCCTGGACATGGAAACGCTGCAGCTGCGGCTTCCCAGTCTCCAGGGCGAGCGCGCCCCTGCCCCCCCCAGCTTCAGCAAAGAAGTGTGCTTCCAAGGGGCTAAGCCAGCCGAGGGGCAGGGATCGCTCCAGCTCAAAGCCCGCCAAGGGCCAGGTCCGTGGGCATGGGTTGGTGCCTCGGTGTCGATGCCTACCGAAGCAAATAGGGCCCGGCTGGTGTGATTGGGCCATGACGACCACCCCCACCGGCCTGATCCCCCGCCCTGACCTCGCCCAGCTCAATGCCCTGAGCGATGGCCCCGGCCTGGTGCGCTTTGGCTCCCACCTGCTACTGATTGGCGCTGGCGGCTGGCTTTGGGCCCAGGCCAGCCTGCCCTTGGCCCTGCGTCTCGTCGGCATGATCGCTAGTGGCATTGGCCTGGCCACCTGCTTCGCGCCGATGCACGAATGCGGCCACCGCACCGCCTTTGCCAACCGCCGCCTCAACGACGTCTGCGCCTGGATTGCCGGTCTGCTGAGCTTCTACAACGCCACCTTTTACCGCCGCTATCACCAGTGGCACCACCGCTTCGCCCACCAGGTGGGCCTCGATCCCGAACTGGAGGATCCCCAACCCACCACCCCCCTGGCCTACGGCCTGGAGCTTCTTGGTTGGAACTGGTGGATCGGCAAACTGCGCGGCCACGTCCGCCTGCTTTTTGGCGATCTGGGCGGCATTGCCTATCTCAGTCCGGAGGTGATTCCCCAGGTGAGACGCTCCGTCAGGCTCCAGTTTGCCGTCTACGGCTTGGTGGTTTTGGTGTCCCTGGCGGCCGGCCATGGCTGGTTCCTGCTCTGGGCCTGGCTGCTGCCCCTGGCCCTGGGCCAGCCCCTGCTGCGCTTTTTCCTGTTGGCCGAACATTCCGGCTGCGAGTTCTGCGCCGATGGCACGCGCAACACCCGCACCACCCTCACCAATCCCTTGGTGCGCTGGCTGATGTGGAACATGCCCTTCCACAGCGAGCACCACCTCTATCCCTCCCTGCCTTTCCACGCCCTGCCCCAGGCCCACCGCTGGATTGGTCCGAAGATCGACCACTGCGAGCGGGGCTATCTGGCCGTCCATCGCCAGCTGCTTCAAAACCTCAGCAAACTGGCCCTGCCGGCATGAGCGCCATGCCAACCATCCAGGAAGGCCTGCTGGAGCTGGGTCCTTTCCCTTTGCGCTGCGGCCAAACCCTCAGCAATGCCCGCATCGGCTACGCCCAGATCGGCGAGCCCAATGCCGATCGCAGCAATGTGATCCTGGTGCCCACCTCCTATGGGGCCCGCCATGGCGACCTCACCTGGCTGGCCGGTCCGGTGCTCGATCCCGAGCGCTACTGCATCGTGATTGCCGACATGTTTGGCAATGGGGTGTCGAGCAGCCCCAGCCATGGCGAGATGGGCCTGGCCGAAACCGGCTGGGTCACAAGCCACCACGACAACATCGCCGCCCAGCGGCGCCTGCTGCTGGAGTTGTTCGGCACCGACCACCTAGCCCTGGTCTATGGCTGGTCGATGGGGGGACAGCAGGCCTACCAGTGGGCAGTGAGCCATCCGGAATTGGTGCGGCGGATGTGTTGTGTGTGTGGCACGGCCCGCACCTCCCCCCACAACCGCCTGTTCGTGCTCAGCCTGCGCCAGGCCCTCTGCGCCGACCCCCATTGGAACGGCCAGGGCTTTGAGGGCGATCCGGTGCAGGGACTGCGCACCTACGCCCTGATCTATGCCAGCTGGGCCGCCAGCCAGCCCTTCTTTCGCACGATCAGCGAAGCCTCGGTGGAGGAGCACGTGGAGCAGCGCTGGCTGCCCGCTTACCAGCGCCATGACCCCCGCGATTTAATCGCCATGCTCGATACCTGGTTGGCCCACGATGTTGCTGATGGCGGTGACCTGGCGGCGGCCTTGGGCCGGATTAGGGCCCAGGCCACGGTGGTGGCGGGCAGCCGCGATCTCTATTTCACCGTGGATGATCTGGCCGCCGATCAGGAGCGCCTGCCCCATGGACGCCTGCAGGTGATTGATTCGCTGCTGGGCCACCGGGCTGGCAATCCTTCGGCCAGTCCGCCCGAACAACAGCAACTGCGCAGCGCCGTTGAGGAGTTGCTCAACCGCTGAATTAGGCCTCCACCAGTGAGTGCTTGGCTGGCTGAATCGATTGGCCAATCTCAATCAAGCCGTTATTTACTGAAGCGATTAACACGGCTCTAAAAGGCTGTCTAAATGGGTTTTCTTTCCACTTCTTTTCCTATTCCATCTCGATCCGCCATGACCGATCTCGCCCGCCTTGTTCGGGACCAGGGCCTGAGTTTTCTGTTGGTCTCCTTCACGGATCTCTTCGGGGTGCAGCGCTCCAAGTTGGTGCCAGCCACTGCGGTGGCTTCCATGGCCGAGGCCGGCGCTGGCTTTGCCGGCTTTGCCGCCTGGCTCGATCTCTCGCCCGCCGATGGCGATGTGATGGCGATCCCCGATCCGAGCAGCCTGATGGCCCTGCCCTGGCAGCCCCAGGTGGGCTGGGTGGCGGCCGACCTCAGCCTCAATGGTGTGCCGATGGACCAGTGCCCCCGCCGCCTGCTGCAACGCCAGCGGCAACGGGCGGCTGAGCTTGGCTTTGAGCTGCGCAGTGGGGTGGAGGCCGAGTTTTTCCTGCTCGATCCCGCCGGCCAGGGGCCGGCCGATACCAACGATCGCCAGAGCAAACCCTGCTACGACCAGATGGCGCTGATGCGCCGCTTTCCCCTAATTGGCCCCCTGCTGGAGGGCATGGAGCAGCTGGGCTGGGGCCCCTACCAGGCCGACCACGAGGACGCCAACGGCCAGTTTGAGGTGAACTGGACCTTCGCCGAGGCCCTGGTGACGGCCGATCGCCACGCCTTTTTCAAGGTGATGGTGAAGACCCTGGCCGAAGCGCAGGGGATGCGGGCCAGCTTCATGCCCAAGCCCGTGGCCGAACTCACCGGCAACGGCTGCCACACCCACCTCTCCCTTTGGGACCTGGAGGGCCGCAACCTGTTCCACGATCCCAAGGGAACCCTGGGGATCTCCAGCCTGGCGTATCACTTCCTGGGCGGCCTGCTGGCCCATGCCCCGGCCTTAGCCTGCATCACAAATCCCAGCGTCAACAGCTATCGGCGCCTGGCGGCACCGCCCACCACGTCCGGGGCCACCTGGTCGCCGGGGGGCATCAGCTACGGCGGCAACAACCGCACCCACATGGTGCGCATCCCCGATGGCCAGCGCCTGGAACTGCGCCTGCCCGATGGGGCCGCCCACCCCTACCTGCTCCAAGCCGTGGTGCTGGCCGCAGGGCTGGATGGCATTGAACGGCAGCTCGATCCCGGCGTCCGCCAGGACAACGACAACTACGCCGATCCCCTGCCCCTGGAAGCCTGCGGCCGCCTGCCCACTGACCTGGGTGAGGCGTTATTAGCGCTGGAGGCCGATTCCGTTTTACGGGCGGCCCTGGGCGAGGAGTTCTGTCGCTCCTACCTGAAGTTGCGCCGGCGCCAATGGCAGGACTACCGCAGCCAGGTGAGCCCCTGGGAGCACGCCAACGGGCTGGATGGGTGATGGGCTGGCTGGGTAGCGTCCCAATAGCAATCAAGTTGCTATTGGGACATGGGTGGATGGGTATTCGTTGCTGATTGAAGTGGGTTGGCGGTCGTCAGTTGAACGACTGGATTACTTCGCTGGCCGCCGAAATTCTCTTGTCCTGGTGAAGCCGTAGGCTCCTAATCCTCAGCTTTTGAGAGCAAGGGTGGCCTGATCGAGGGGCTTGCCGTGGCTGTCCCAGGCGTTGATGCTGAGGCTGGTGGGGCTGGCTTCTAATTCTACGAAGCCATGCACACTGGCGCACACCGCCGTGTTGCCGTTGGCCAGGATCGGCCGCAGGTGGGCGCCACCAATGCCCAGGGTGAGGTAGGTGGTGCCATCGATCGCTTTAGTGCGCTCGTAGTCGTGTTCGTGGCCATTGATATAGAGCTGCACCCCATACTTTTTGAACAGGGGGCTCAAGCGGCCCTGGGCCTCGGGGTCATTGCCATAGAGCCCCGCCGAATAGATGGGGTGGTGGCCGACAACCACTTTCCAGGGGGCCTTGCTGGCCGCCAGGCTGGTGCGCAGCCAGGGCAATTGGCGGCTCCAGTTGGCATTCACGTTGGTATCGAGCATGAAAAACTCCACCGGTCCGCGGCGCAGGCTGTACCAACGGCCGGCCATGCCGAAGGGGCGATAGGCCACCTGGGGATCGCCATTGGCCGTGCGGATGTCGTGGTTGCCGAGCACCGCGTGGAAGGGCACCCCGGCCTTAAGCAGGGCGCTGTAGGGGCGGGTGAAGGCGCCATCCACCTTGCTCAAATCGCCATCGTTGTAGATGTTGTCGCCGGCCATGATCACCAGATCCACCGGTTGGCGTCGCTGCACGGCCGCCATCTGATCCGCTACCGCCTGCTGCTTGCTATCGCCGCTACCGCTGTCGGCCGTGGCTAACCAGCGCAGCTTGGTGGGGGACTGGCTGGCTGGCGCCTGGGCCACCAGGGAGGTTGCGCTTGGCAGGGGCGCCTGGTTGGTAATGGCGCCGGAGGCTTGGGTTGAGGCCTTGGCGGCAAGCAGGCTGGCCCCAAGCCCAAGCCCCCCGGCCAGCAGGGCGAGCAGCTGCCGGCGGCTCAGGGAAGGAAGGGCACGGTCGCGGTCCATGGAGCCTGGCCGTTGGCTTGTCAGGCTACCGGCCCTGGATTTGCCAGCGGGGCCAGGCTTTGCCAGCGGGGTCGGCCGATCCCATCGGTGATGTCAAAGGCGAGGGCGTTGAGGGTCAGGGCCAGGGCCGGCCAGCGGGCTTCCAGGCGGGGGCGCAGGGCCAGCTCCAGTTGGGGCAGCCAGCCCGCCAGTACCAGCGAGCGCAGGCTGAGCAGGCTGAATTCCAGGTAACTGACCAGCCAGCGGGCCAGGTCCACCGGACCTGCCAGATCAAGGATCCAGAGCAGCATCTTTGGCGTGCGCCAGGCCGCCACCAGGGCCATCGAGGTGAAGGCCAGCCAGCCGGCCCGGTCCTTCATGAAGGCATCGGCCTTGGCGGGATCGCCCGTGGCCAGCACGCCAAAGAACACATTGAGCATGGCGTTAATCGCCTGGGGGGCGATGCGCCGGCCGGGGGGCACCATCATGCCGCGGCTAAACAGCCAGGTGACCGTGACATTGGCCTGGGAGGCGCGCACCTGGTTGAGGCTGGCCCCATCGAGTTGCCCCAGGCGCAGGGCCTGGTCAATCAAGGTGGTGAGCCGGGGCAGGTTGCGCACCAGGGTGCCAAAGCCGGTGAAGATCAGGGGCGATTGCAGCGAGGCCGCATCGCCGATCGCCAGGATGCGCTCGAAGCCCACCCGGCGCGAGCCGCTGCGGGTGTGGAAATAGCCGGGGATATAGCCGAAGGTGGGTTTCTTCCAGCGCAGGGATAGCCCTTCGATCGGTTTGTATTCGCCGAGGATCTGGAAAAAGTCTTCATAGAGCTCGAGTAGGGAGCCGGGGTCGGCTGTGGTGATCCGGTGGTAATGGAAGAGGTAGAAGGTGAGTTCATCGCCCTTGCCGGGGAAGAGCTCCCAGATCAGTTGGCGTTGGCGGCTGACATCGCCATGGCCAAACAGCACATCGCCCAGGTTGGGATCCCAGATCTCCGGCGGGATGCCTTCCAGCACCATGCCCACGGTGGGGCAAACGCTGTCGAAGGGCTGGCCGCCATGCAGTTGCCAGGCCACCGAGCTGGCCGTACCCATGGCATCGAGCACCAACCGGCCCTGGAGCTGGCGGCGCTGGCCACCTTGGCGGTCCTGGAGATCCAGCACAACGCCATCGTCGTGGACACTGGCCTGCAGGAAATCGGTGCAATCGATCACACCACCGCCGGTGGCCTTCAACTTGGCCTGGCAGGCGAGCAGCAGGGCCTGGCTATCAATGGCGATGTTGAGAACGGTGGGCGTGTGCAACACCGGCGCACAGCAGTCGGCTGGATTGTTGCCATCAAAAAACTTGTGGAAGCCATCGCGGTATTCGCGCAGGATCAGGCTTTCCACCTCGGCTGCGCTGAAGAGGCC
>CAINZT010000115.1 GCA_903855705.1 uncultured Synechococcus sp. | reverse complement strand
CCTACCTCACGGGCGAGAAGCGCTACCGGGGGGTGGTTCGCCTGGGCCTGCGCACCAGCAGCGATGACCTCAGCGGCGACCGGCTCGAAGAGCGGCCGTTGCCATCCCTGGACCTGGGAGAGCTGGAGGCGGCCTTAGCTCCCTTCCGGGGGACGATCCAGCAACGCCCCCCGAATGTGTCGGCCGTGCATGTGGAGGGTGAGCGGGCCTACCTGCGGGCCCGCCGCGGCGAGAAGCTCAACCTGGCCAACAAAACGGTGACGATCAGCGAGCTCACCCTGCTGGGTTGGGATCCCGAGCGGGCCGAACTGGAGCTGGAGGTGGCCTGCACAGCTGGCACCTACATCCGCTCCCTGGCCCGGGACCTGGGCGAGGCCCTCGGCTGTGGGGGCTGCCTGGCCGAACTCCGCCGCACCGAAGCCCTGGGCTTTGGCCTACACCAAAGCGTGCCCCTGGAGCTCCTTGAGCAGGTACCGCCGCCCGAGTTGCTCGATCCCCTAGAGGTGCTAGGCCACCTAGACCGCCACCAACTCGAAGGCGAAGCCGAACTCGCCAGCTGGCGCTGCGGCCGCAGCCTGGAGGGGGGCCTGGAGCTCCCCGATGGCACGGCTGTGGTGGTGGTGGGCCTTGATGGCAGCCTGGCGGGCATGGCTCAGGCCCAGGCGGGGGGCCGGCTCCAGCCCAAACTGGTGCTGCAGGCCAACGGCTAGGGCCCAGTCCCCACTCAAGCCCAGTCCAACCCCAACACCGTCCGCTCCCAGCCCCCGTTCCCATGGCCGGCCACAGCAAATGGGCCCAGATCAAACGCAGCAAGGCGGTGGTCGATGCCAAACGGGGCGCCCTCTTCACCCGGCTGGGGCGGGAAATCACGGTGGCGGCCCGGGGCGGCAGCGATCCGGCGGCCAATTTCCAGCTGCGCACGGCGATCGAAAAGGCCAAGGCGGCCGCCATGCCAAACGGCAACATTGAGCGGGCGATCGCAAAGGGATCCGGCCAGGGATCGGGCGCCGGTGACCAGTTCGAGGCCGTGCGCTACGAGGGCTACGGCCCGGGCGGCATCGCCATCCTGATTGAGGCCTTCACCGACAACCGCAACCGCAGTGCCGCCGAACTGCGCCTGGCCTTCAACAAAAACGGGGGGAACCTGGGTGAGACCGGCTGCGTGGGCTATTTGTTCGAACACTTGGGCGTGGTGCGCCTGGGGCCAGGCAACGTCAATCCGGGCGCCGGGCAGGGAGTCAAGGCCATCGGCAACGACGGCTCTCGGCCACAAGCCTCAGGACCAGGGACGAGCCCAACCCGCTGGCTCGATGAAGAGGTCTTGCTAGAAGAGCTGCTAGCCCTAGAAGACCTGGGCGGCCCTGTTGTACTCACTTACGAGCTAGACGGCGAGCCCTGCCAGCGCAGCGGCGCTGAACTAGTGACGGCCTACGCCGACCTGGAGGCCCTGCAGGACCAGCTGCGCTCCAGGGGCTGGCCCGTGGCCAGCTGGGAGCACCGCTGGATCGCCCAGACCAGCTGCCAGGTGAGCGATTCGCAAGTGCTGACTAGCTGCTTGAAATTGCTGGATGCCCTCGAGGAGCTAGATGACGTGCGCAGTGTGACGACGAATCTGGAGGCGGAGGAGGGGTTAATGATGGAGGGGGTGTTGGAATGAGCTTTGGCTGCCGTCATTAGGCACTCTTAATCAATACCAGCTACCAAGACCAGACCCAATCCTGAATCAGCTCTACAAGCATCAACAGCAACCAGTTACCCCTTCAAACCTGCCATAAATCACCCCAAGTGTAGCGAAGCAGAAATGCCATACTTTCTTGGCAAATCACTTAGCCCTGGTCGAGGCAGCCAGCCTTGCCTTAGTGATTAACAAATTCGATCACCGAGGCGAGTTCGCAGCGCCATTCTAGGATTAGCAATCACTCCTTGGCCGCAAACAATGGAACAGGCAGCCAACTACCCCCGCCCGCCCCTACTGGCGCCCTGCCAGGACCCCATCCTGGTCAAAGCAGGCGGTATCGTGATCTGCGAAACAACAACAAGTTATCGGGTGCTGGAAACCTTCCATCCCCCCACCTACTACCTGCCGCCGGAGTCCTTTCGCCTCGACCTGCTCCAACCAGCGGTGGGCGCCAGTTTCTGCGAATGGAAGGGGGTAGCCCGCTATTTCGATCTGGTGCTGCCCGCCTCAAGTGGCGAGCCCGAGCAGCGCCTTGGCAAGGTGGTTTGGCAGTATCCCCAACCCAGCGCGGCCTTTGCCGCGATCGCCGGTTGGCTGGCCCTCTACCCGGGCGCCATGGACGGCTGCTGGGTGAATGGGGAAGCCGTGATCGCCCAGCCTGGCGGCTTCTACGGCGGCTGGATCACCTCCCAGGTGGAAGGGCCATTCAAAGGGGACCCCCTGCATCCGGAATTGCGGTAAGGCAAATCCGCCCACCAGCGCAGGGTCAGGGCGCTGTCTTAGCCGGGCGGAGGCCCCGTGACCCAGGGGGACTCGTCAAGCATCAGCCCCCCAGGGAGCGCTTGCAGCAATCACCCTGGGACAACAATTGGCTCAGCTTATTCACTGCAACTGGATGCAGATTTACCCCATGGTCAGTTTAAATCGTGATTGCCGATAGTCTTCCCAAAACCAATCCCTATTGCCATGGTCTCGGG
>CAINZT010000114.1 GCA_903855705.1 uncultured Synechococcus sp. | reverse complement strand
AGCAGGTCGGCGTCCTTGAACTTGACGCCGGCCCGCTCATCGCGGTCATCGAGCAAGGCATCGAGTCCCGCGTCCAGCAGGCTGCTGTAGAGCTCTTCGCCCAGCTGGCGCTGGGCTTGTTCCTGCAGGTTGGCAATCACCACGATCACCTCAAAGGGGGCAATCGCCACGGGCCAGCAAATGCCATTGCTGTCGTGGTTCTGTTCCACGGCGGCCTGGGCGAGGCGGGAGACGCCGATGCCGTAGCAGCCCATCCAGAGGGCTTCCTCGGTTCCGCTTTCGTTGGTGAAGCGGGCGCCGAGGGCTTCGGAGTATTTGCGGCCCAGCTGGAAGATGTGGCCCACCTCGATGCCACGGGCGGCCGAGAGGGTCTGGCTCGGATCATGGAGGCAACGATCGCCGCTCTGGGCGGCCCGCAGATCCACCACCTCGGGTTTGAGCCCCAGGCCGGCCCAGGTGGCTCCCACCCGGTGAAGGTCCACTCTGTTGCCACCGCAGACGAAGGTCTCCAGGTCGGCCGCCGTGGGATCCGTGAGCCGCAGCAGCCTGGGGACAAGCCGGGGCTGGGGCGTGGTCCCCAGGCCTGGGGCGGACCCTGCCGTGGCCACCAGGGCGGAGTCGCTGAGGTCGGGGCCGAGGGAGCCAAAGGGGATGGCGCCCAGATCCAGGGGCAGTCGCTCGGTCCTGACCCATTCGGCCGTGAGCGGTTCGATTGACAAAAGGGCGCCCTGGGCTGGCGCCAGCCGGGCGCTGACCGCATTGGCCAGTTTCACGTCATTCAGACGCTGGTCGCCGCGCAAGCTCACCAGCACCGGCTGCAGGCTGCCATCGGCGCAGCGGGCGAGCAGCAACAACACCTTGACGATCTGGCTCGGATCCAAGCCATGGGCGGCGCTGAGCGCTTCGATGCTGGTCTGGCCCGGGGTGGCCAGGTCGCGGCAGGGCTGGGCCGCCAGGGGCACGGCCTCGGGGGCCAGGGACACGGCCCGTTCCTGGTTGGCCGCGTAGCTGCCATCAGCGCTGGTGAGGATCAGGTCCTCGCCGGCCTCGGCCGTGACCATGAACTCCTGGCTGGCGGAGCCGCCGATGGCGCCGCTGTCGGCTTCCACCGCCACGGTTTTGAGACCGCAGCGACTGAAAATCCGCCGGTAGGCCCGGTCCATCTCGCCGTAGCACTCCTTCAGGCTGACCTCATCGGCATGGAAGGAATAGCCATCCTTCATGATGAATTCCCGGCCGCGCATCAGTCCAAAGCGGGGCCGGATCTCATCACGGAATTTGGTCTGAATCTGATAAAGATTCACTGGTAGTTGCCGGTAGGAGCGCAACAAATCGGCGGCCAGGGCCGTGATCACCTCCTCATGGGTGGGACCCAGGCCGAGTTCGCGCCCTTGGCGATCGCTGAGGTGGAACATGATTCCCTCGCCGGCCGTGTAACCGCTCCAGCGGCCGCTGCGCTCCCAGAGATCGGCTGGCTGCAGTTGGGGCAGCAGGGTTTCCAGGGCTCCGGTGGCGTTGAGTTCTTCGCGCACGATCGCTGAGATCTTCTGCAGCACCCGAAACAGCAGGGGCAGATAGGCGTAGATGCCGGAGGCCACCCGGCGGATGTAGCCGGCCCGCAGCAGCAGCTTGTGGGAGGGGATTTCGGCTTCGGCCGGGTCATCCCGCAGCGTCACCAGCATCAGGCGGGAGACGCGCATGGCAGCCACAGAGCACTGGGGCGGAACCTATCACCGCCGCCAGGGGAGCCGGTCCATCCCTGCCCTGTTAGGGGTGCAGAACCGCACCGAAACGGCCAGTTCAGGGGCCAGAAAGGCTGCTAGTTTCGTCCCGATTGTCTTAATTTCGTCTCATATGTTTGGCCATCCCTTGGGCGGCGATGGACTCTCCGGTGCCGCCCAAGGCAGCCCCCCGCCCGAGGCAAGGCCCTTCATCGGCACTGGGGACTCCTTGCGTGAGACCCTTGGCCTGCCCACCCCCCCAGTTGATGGCCTGATCGGCATCGACGATGTGCAGCGCACCTTGAATCGCTCCCGGGCATCGGTGTATCGCTACACCAACACCGATCCCCGCAACCTCAATCCCCCCTTCAATCCCAAGCGGCTCAATCCCGAGTACCGCACCGATCAAAAGGACGCCCTGCTGTTCCACCCCAATGAGGTGGCCCGCTTCGCCCGTGATGTGCTGCGGATCAAGGAGGTGACGGTGGAGGTGCTCCATTCCCCCGCCACCGCCAGCCAGCAGCTGCTGCTGGCGATCTTGACGGAACTCAAGGAGATCCGCTCCCTGCTCCAGCAGCCGGACCAGTCCCCTACCCCCTAAGCAGCAAGCCGGCCCAGCCGAATCAGGGCCGGCCGTCGGCCTCAGGGGCGTTCCGATTGGCCTGCAGCCCAAGGGGCCAGGCCCCGGAGGGGCTAGTTCGCCGCGCCATGGCCCATGGCGTTGGCCCCGGAGCCGGGCCCCTGGCTGCGGCCTCGACAGCGGTGCCAGAATCCTTACAACCTGTTGGTGCCGCTGGCCGACTTGATCGGCCAGCTTTGGAGCCTGTCCTTCGGGACTGTTCCAGGGCTTCAGCGGGCTGTTCCGCTTCGTACTTCCCCGGCCCTTACGCCCGCCGGCAGCGTTGCTGAACCTGTCCCTTCCCTTTCTCCATGGATTCCGACCCCCCTCCCCGATCCCCGCAGACGTCCCCACGGCGTGGCTCGGTTGAAGTGATACCCCCCCAGCCCCCCCCGTGGGATCGCTGGGCCGGCCAACGGCTGCCGAACCAAAGCCCAATGCCGCAACAAGGTTCAAGCGAAGCCGAAGCGAGCCAACCGGCCCATTTGGCTGAGCTGGCTGATCGGCAAGACCTGCCCCTATCGGGTGTTGGCTATCAACAAGTCGGCTCCTCGAGTCCGGTCCCTGAAAGCCCAGGCCTGGGCCTGGCGGCTCCCGTGATCGGCAGCCTGATCGGCCTGCTCACCTTGGTGGTGCCCCTGTTCGCCGTCTTGGACGATCGGCCGGGTCACCCCCTGCCCCAGCCCCTTTCGCGCCATCTGCCTGTCCTGGACCCGGCCAGGGTGAGCCCAGGGGCCCCCTAGCTCGACTTGGCCTGCCCTTAGCTCGGCTTCTGCAGCAGAAATCCCTCAAAGGCAAGGGCTTGGAAAATGCGGGCCGGATCGCTGAAGCCGGCCGCGTTCACCAGGCTGGTGAGACGGGCCATGCCGACGGGATGGAGGCCTTGGGTGAGGGGTGCGAGCTGTTCGGCCGGCGCCTGCAGGCCACTGGCCCGTTGGAAGCCGACCCAGGCGCTGGCCAATTGGGGCTCCAGGGAGGGTAGGGAGGTGGACATCAGGTCGACCAACACCAGTTGGCCGCCGGGGCGCAGGCTGCGGGCCAGGCCGGTGAGGAAGGCCAGCTTGCTGCCGTCATCGGCGAGGGATTGGAGCACCAGCACCGAGAGGGCTCCGGCGAAGCGGCCCTGGCAGGCAGGCGCCTCGGTGAGTTGTTCGACGGTGGTCTGCTGCCAGTCGATGGCCGGGGCCCCGGCCAGGCGGCTGCGGGCTTCGGCCAGCATCGCCGCGGAAGGATCGATGGCGCTCAGGCGCCAGTCGGGGCGCTGGACCACGGCCTCCTGCAATTCGGCGCCGGTGCCACAACCGGCCACCAGCACCTCGGCCCCCGGCTCGGACGCCAGGGGCGAAGCGGCGAGCAGGGCCACGGCCAGGCGGGCCAGACTGCCGTAGCCGGGGATCAGCTGTTGCTGGATGAGGTCGTAGTGGTCTGCTGCCAGCCCAAAGGTGGGGTCATCCATGGGGTGGGAATCGGTCGCCGGGGCCATGGATCAGGAGCGGGCCAGGACCGCCTAGGAACCCCAATGTTAGGGAGCGGGTCGCCACGGCCAGCTCCAGCGATCGATTGCAACCCGCTGCAATCCGCCGCTGCGGGCGCGGAAAGGTCGCCATCGCCAGGTAAGTTGGTCGGCGCCATGATCCCTAGCCGACCGTGCCCACCATCCGTTTCGAAAAGGAAGGCCAGCAGGTCGGTTGCATCGAGGGGGCCAACCTGCGCCGAGCCGCCCTGGATGCGGGGATCAACCCTTACACCGGCCTGAACAACCTCAACAACTGCGGCGGCGTTGGCCAATGCGGCACCTGCGTCGTTGAGGTGATTGAAGGAGCCCGCAACCTCTCGCCCCGCAGTGATGTCGAGCAGGTGTACCTGGCTGATCGCCCCGCCAGCTACCGCCTCAGCTGCCGTACCACCGTCAACGGTGATGTGACGATCCGCACCCGTCCCCAGGCCGGCGTCGGCAAGGGCTCCAACAGCCTGCTGGGTGCCCTCAAAAATCTGTTTGGCCGCTGAGCTAGCGCCATGGCGATTGTTGGGGATCAACTGCCGCTCCGGGTCTACGCCTACAGCCGCTGCTCCACCTGCCGCAAGGCCCTGACCTGGCTAGCCCAGCAGGGCCTTTCTGCTGGTGAAGGCTTGGAGCTGATCGAGATCACCACCAGCCCGCCCTCCAGCCAGACCCTGGCCCAGGCCCTGGCCGCCTTGGGCGCGATCAAGCGCCTGTTCAATACCAGCGGCCAGAGCTATCGGGCCCTTGGGGCTGCCGCCGTGGCCGCCATGGGGGAGGACGAAGCGCTCCAGGCCCTGGCCGCCGATGGCAAGTTGATCAAGCGGCCCCTGGTCTTCACGGCCCGGGGCGACGTGCTGGTGGGCTTCAAGCCAGACGAATGGTCGGCGGTTCTGCTGGCCTGATCCCTTGGACACCTTGTGACGCCCCTTGGGGCTGACGGATTCCGCTAATTGGATTCCGCTAAGTGGTTCCCGCTAAGTGGATCCCTCTGAGGGGTGCCCCTTCACGATGGTTGAGATTTTGGGGGTGCTGAACCCTGTGGCGCCGCGGCCGGGCTGGTCAGTTCGTCCAGTTCATCCATCAGGGCATCGATGCCGGCCCGGTTCACCTGGGCTAGATAGGTGAGCTTGAGGTCCTGCAGCAGGCTGCAGAGCAGCTGCTGGCTGCGCTCCAGGGTGCTGCCCGCCTCCAGGGCAACGCCCAGTTCATCTAGAAAACGATCAGCGAAGCGCTGCAACAGCTCTACCTGGCGGTTGTCCGGCTGGGAGAGCCGTTTGCCGGTGCTGCGTGAGAGATCCAGCAGGCTGTCGACCACGGCCGCGGAAAGCTGGCTACTCAATTGGGCGCCCATGGCGCCGCCCCGGAAGCTCTGCTGCAGGGCATGGCTGAGCACCGCTTGCAGTTCCGGTGACAGCCTGGGCGCCACCCGGCCTAGAACCATGGGCCCCCACAGCCGCAGCAATTCAACGAGGTCACCCCCATCGCGCAGGCTGTTGCGCTGGTGGCTGCGCAAATTGCGGATCCAGCGAGGCCACTGGGGCGAGCGGATTAGGGACTGGGTGCCATCGACGAGCTGTAGGGCCAGCACCTCAAACAGTTCCAAGGCCAAAAGGGAGACCACGGCGCGGCTGATCACGGCCCGCAGGGGTTCGATGTTGATCAGGCCGGCGCCGCTGAGGCGCTCGACCACCGGCAGCAGCCGCGACCAGCGCCAGATCGGCAGCAGCAGCGGCAGGTCGATCCAGCGGCGCAGCAGGGCATCGCGCCAGCTCAAGCCCGGCAGGCGCCGCCGTAGGCGCAGCACCCGTAGGCCGATGTCCAAGACGAAGACGCCTTGGAACAGCACCAGGTCATACCACCAGAAGTGGTCGCTGGGATGGCCGTTTTCATCGATCGATCGCCAGTAGCAGCTTTCGATTAGGGGCAGCACCTGCTGCTGCCAGAAGCGGCGTTCCTGCTGCCAGCGATGGCGCTGCAGCCAGTCAACGCTGAGCAAGCGTTCGTTCGAGAGCTTGGCCGAATCGAGGCCGGCCCGCTGGCGCAGCCGGTTTTTTACCGTTTCCAGGCTGCCGGACTGGCCCGAAACCAGGAACGGGTTTTCATCGATGATCTGGTTGGTCAGGGCCAACTGCCGGCGGCGCAGGGCCTGGGCGGCCGGGGAGGCTGGGTCCTGCAGCAGCGCCTGATCAAGCTGGCGGAAGGTGGCCAGATAGGCCTGGGTCTGGCGGTGGGGCTCGATGCCCTTGATCGGGTCGTAATAGGGCGTGATCGTCGGCAGCAGCGTCAGCGGCACCGCCAGGGGCAGGGAGGGGAAGGGATAGAGGGTGCGCTGCAACCAGAAGGTGCGCAGGGGCACATAGGTGAGATCGAAGCCCACCCACAACAGGTTGACGCTGGCCCACACCGCCACAAAGCGGTCCCAGTGGCGCCAACC
Organism: uncultured Synechococcus sp.; assembly: GCA_903855705.1. GTDB lineage: Bacteria > Cyanobacteriota > Cyanobacteriia > PCC-6307 > Cyanobiaceae > BAIKAL-G1. Next base: position 23,065 of record CAINZT010000114.1, on the reverse strand, counting down.
CCGGCCCGGCGGGACCCGTTGGGGTGAGAGCCAGCGGGGACGAACCATGGGGATCGCTCAGGGGCGAGGGAGGGCCTGCGACTGCCTAATCTGCCGTACCTGCCCAGCAGGCCAGCCTTGGAGGTTTGTGAGCCCCGATCCCCAGCCCTCCGAGTCCATGGATCTCCCCAATTCCCAGTCCTCGCCTGACGGGGCACCCGACTCCCCAGCCGCCCAACCACCCCAGGAAAGTCCCTGGTTGTTCTGGCGGGGCGTGCTGATCACCCTGGCGGTGGCCCTCGGCATCCGCCAGTACCTGCTGGAGGCCCGTTACATCCCCTCGGGCTCGATGTTGCCGGGCCTGCAGATCCAGGACCGACTGCTGGTGGAAAAACTCAGCTACCGCAACCGGGCTCCCCGGCGCGGCGAGATTGTGGTGTTCCATGCGCCTTACCACTTCGATCCGGTGCTGCTCGCCAACCACCGGCCCTCGGCCCTGGGCTGCCTGCTGGTGAACCTGCCCCTTTTGGGCTCAATCCCGGGTCTGCAGAATCCTGCCTGCGATGCCTATATCAAGCGGGTTGTGGCGGTGGAGGGCGATCACGTCGTCGTTGATCCCTTGGGCCAGGTCACCCTCAACGGTCGGCGCCAGCAGGAGCCCTACGTTAAAAACTGGTGTCCAGTTGATAGCCAAGGCATGGGACCCTGCCGCACCCTCAATGCGGATGTCCCTGCCGGCCACGTGCTCACCCTGGGGGACAACCGCGCCAACAGCTGGGATGGCCGCTTCTGGCCCGGGGGTGCCTTCTTGCCGCGTAGCGAAATCATCGGTCGGGCCTTCTGGCGCTTCTATCCGTTCAATGCCATCGGCTCCCTGGGCCCGGCTGAACCCCATAGCGGCGCGGAAGCTAAGGCCGGCCAGCCAGCCCCGTCGCCAGCACCCGGCCAGTGAGCTCCTGGGCCCGCCAGGGTTGATTGGCCGCCAGGGAGGCGTCGGGTTCCTGATCTGGGAGCCAGCGTTGGGCTGGATCGAACAGGATCCAATCGCGGCTGCCAAGCGAGAGCAAGGGCGGGGCTAGTCCCAACACCTGGGCCGGTCCCCAGCAGAGCAGCCGCCAGAGATCGGCAGCTGGCCAGCCCCGCTGCACCACTAGCTCCTGCCAGAGCGCCGGCAGCACGTAGCGGTGTCCGGCCACGCCGGGTTTGCGTTGATCGAGCGGCAGCAGCTGTTCTTCAGCATCGAGGGGCTGGTGCTGCACGGCGACAGCCGTGAGCACCCCGGTGGCCAGGCCAGCGATCAGGGCCTCGCGATCGGCGCGGCAGCCAAGGGAGGGCTGTACCCGCCAGCCTTCCGCCACCGGATCGAGGCTTCCGCAGTCGGCTACTAGGTGCCACCAGCTCACCGTGGCCAGGGGCCGTTGCTGGGCAGGCTGCGCCCCTAATAGGGCTACCCCGGCGGCGGTTGAGAGGTTCATCAGGCGCAGATTGGCCCTGGGCTGGCCCAGGGCCAGGGCCAGCAGGCTGCCTAGGGGCATGGTTTCGCTGAGCACTGGATCCAGGGGCCAGCCCAGCCGCAGGGCCTCGACCCCCTCCCGCACGAAGCCCGCCTGGCTGAACTCCTCGCTGCGGGGGGCAATCAAGACGGGCCGATCGCCCATTTCCGCCAGGCGTAGGCCTCGCTCCAGGAGGGCCAAGGGCGGCATCGTCGCCGCTTCGGCCAGGCCAATGGCGCCGCAGTCGAGCTGGTCGCCATGGGGGGCCAACTCCAGGCCGGCGCCGCCGCTACTGAAGCTGCCCCAGGGCAGCATCCGTGCTTCGGCCTGGTCGCCCGCCAGGGGGGGCAGCTGCATGGCCTCGGCCCGGTCACGCCAAGGGCGGGCCTGGGGCAGCAGGGCCACGGTGCCGTAGCCCGCGGCAGCGGCCGAACGGGCGAGGCTCTGCAGGGTTTCAGCCCGGCCGCCCTGGGGTTGTTCCAGCACCGAATGGGGATCCACCAGGGCGGGCCCGAGCCACCAATGGCTGGCCTCGAGGGCTGGCAAGCCCAGGGCCTCGGCCCGCTCACGGGCCTCGCTGCCGGTGGCGGCCAGGGCGCCCGCCTCGATCAGGGCATCACAGCGTCGCGTCGGCTGGCCGGGAGCTTCCAGCAGCTGCACCTGCTCCAGGAACAGGCTCCTTCCGCTCACCACCATGACGTCCCGCTACTGGCAGCAACCCCCCAGGGAACCCCACCCCCCTCAACGGACCCAACCCCAATCCCAGCCATTTAGAGGGCTCCGGCTGCGGTGCGATCCAGCACCCCGCCCAGGTGGGTGGTCTGGTTGAGGCAGGCCACCAGGGGCGGTCCGTCCGGTCCATGGGGGTAGTCGATCACCGTGACTCCGCCATTGCCCTGCTTGACGGCCCAGATGTCGGCCGGCCCCAGGCCCAATAGGGCGCAGAGGATCGTTTTGTTGACCGCATCGTGGGCCACCACCAGGGCCGTTTCCTCCGGGTCCAGGCTGGTGGCAATCGCCTGCCAGCCGCCCAGGGACCGCTCCCAGACCTCCTGAATGGTTTCGCCACCGGGCATTTGCACCGTGTCGGGCGCCACCTTCCAGGCGGCTAGCAGCTCGGGCCAACCTTCAGCAATCTCCTGCTCCAGCCGCCCCTCCCATTCGCCATGGCCGATTTCCACCAGGGCGCTGACGCTGGTGAGCGGCACGCCTGGATGGGAGCGCAGGATCGCTTCCGCCGTCTGGCGGGGCCGGGCCATCGAGCTGGTGTAGGCCCGCTCCAGGCTCACCCCGGCCAGGAAGCGAGCGGCGGCCTCGGCCTGGCTCTGGCCGTTGTCGTTGAGGGGAATGTCGATTTGGCCCTGGAAGCGGCCCTGGCGGTTCCAGTCCGTTTCGCCATGGCGCACTAGCAGCAGCCGCGCCCCCGCTCCCTTGGGGGGCAGGGCCGTCCCTTGGGAGTCGTCCTGGAGATGGCTAATGCCATTGAGGGATTCGATCTGCACGGCCAGTTCCCCACCGGCGCCGGCGTCCAGGTTCAGCACCGACAGGGAAGCGTTGTCGATGCGCAGGCGCCGGAAGCCGGAGCCATCTAGCCCCAGCAGGCTCAACAACAGGCAACGCAGGATGGCGTTGTGGGCCACCACCAGCACCGTTTGGGTGCCCCCGCCAGACCCAGGGGGGTGATTGAGCAGGAGCTTGTCTTGGAACCGGCGGGCCTGGTCCATCAACTCGCCGATCGGGGCATAGCTGCTCCCGTCTGGGCGTTGCAACAGCAGGCTCTCCGGCTGGGTGGCCCAGAGGTGGTACTCGGCGGGGAACCGTTCTTTTAACTCCGGTACCCGCAGGCCACACCAGGGGGCCAGGTCCACCTCCAGCAGGTCGTCATCGAGTTGGGGGGTCAGGCCAGCGCCATGGGCGGCGAGCAGCTCCAGGGCCGTGTCCTTGGCCCGCCGCAGGGGCGAGGCATACACCTGGTCGATCGCCAGTCCCCGCAGGGCTTCGCCGGCGGCACGGGCCTGGCGGTGACCCTCTTCACTCAGGTCGGAGAGGTCGTCGCGGCCCTGGATGCGCTGTTCCAGATTGAAACTGCTTAGGCCATGGCGGACGAGCAGAAGCCTCAGGGACACAGGCGATTAGCCACAGCAGAAACCCATCGTATGGGAGCGCCACGGGGGAGAATCGGACCATCGTTGGAGCAAACGGGTGAACACGGGGGAGCGGCCTGAACCAGCCCGCTGGAAAGTGCTGCTGGCCCTCTTCTGTGTGGTGATCAGCCTGATGCTCTGGTCCAACGGACTGATCGAGAGCCTCAAGCGTCCCTCAGTGGCCAACGACCTGGAACGGCGCCAACTGGAATTGGCCGTGCTGGCCGCTCCCAACCTGCCCCCAGCCCTGGGTCAGGCCTTCGCGGGGCAGGACCCCCTCGGACGCCTGCAGAACCATCTCGAGGAGCTGGCCCGCAGCCAGGCCGAGGCCGGCCAGCCAGCCTCCACCGACCTGCTGCTGGAGCAGGCCCTAGTGGCGGTTCACCAGGGCCAACGGCAGCGGGCCTTGCCCCTGTTGGAGCAGGCCCGCGGTCGCGATTCCGCCGTGGCCAGGGCCCTGCTCGAGTCCGAACGCTTTGGGCTGGACCAGGCGAGCCTGCTCAGCGCCAGCCTGGCGCCGGTGCCGCTGCTGCGCCAGTGGAGCTGCGAAGCCCTCACCGGCAATCCCCAAGCCTGCGGCCAACCCCAAGTCGGCCAGCGCTCAGCCCTGCGGCTGGCCCTTGTGAATCTGTTGCCGGGCCTGAGCCTGCTGGCTGGCCTGGGCTTACTGGTTCGCGAGCTGTGGCTGCGCTGGCGCGGCCGGGCCCTGCCCCTGCCGCCCCTGGTGGGTCCGGCCCTGGGCGAAATCGATGTGGTGCTGTTGGTGGGCGGCGGCTTTGTGGTGGTGGGGGAGTTGCTGACCCCCTGGCTGCTGGGGCCCTTGGTGGAAAGCCTGCTTTCCCTGGTCGAGCTGCCGGCGGCCCTGCACAGCGCCCTCTCGGTGTTGCTGCTCTACCTGGGCCTGATGGCAGGCCCCCTGCTGATTCTTTGGTTCATGGTGCGCGGCCTGGGGCCAGCGCCCCAGGGGGGCTGGCTGCAGCTGGGCTGGCTGCCCCCCTGGCTGCCGGCCGGCCGAGCCCTGAAGGGATTTCTGATCGTGTTGCCGCTGGTGAGCCTGGTGAGCTGGCTGCAGGGGCAGATCTGGAGCGATCCCGGCGGCAGCAACCCCTTGCTGGAGCTGGTGTTGCAGGGCGGGGCCCTGGCCCCCCTCAGTTGTTATGCCTTCACGGCGATCGTGCTGGCGCCCCTGTTTGAGGAGACGATTTTCCGGGGGGTGTTGCTGCCGGTGGTGGCGCGCCAGCGCGGGCCCTGGCTGGGGGTTGTGGTGAGTGGCCTGGTCTTCGCGATTGCCCACCTCAGCCTGGGCGAATTGCCGGCCTTGCTGATGCTGGGCCTGGGCCTGGGCTGGCTGCGCCTTAGCAGCGGCAGGCTCGGGGCCTCGGTGTTGATGCACAGCCTCTGGAATGCCATGACCTTCGCCAATCTGGTCTTGCTGGGCAGTTGAGCCCAGCCCAGGGCGGCACACCAGCCCAGCCCAGCCCACCAGAGGGCCCCGCTTTGAGCCGATTTTTGAACTGTGCGGAATGCCAGACGGTGCGCCTTGCTGGTCTATCCCCCCCATGGTTCACTAGCAAAGTTGCTCCTCGGCTCCGTGGTTGCCGCTCCCGCCCCATCCCCGTCCCGCAGCGCCAGGGGCCAGCGCCAACGCCCCCTGGCCCTAATCCAGGGGTCCCTCTCGGCGCGGAAAGTTGAGCGCTCCGCCCCCTGGCTGGCCAGCCTCCATCGCGTTGCCGATGGGAGCCTGCTGGGCTTGGGCCTGGCAGTGGTTGGCCTGAGTGCCCTCACCCTGCACTGGCAGAGCCAGTGGACCCGCAGTTATCAAAATCTGGAGTCCTCCCAGCTGCTCGAGCACCGCCTGCAGGAATCCACGGCCGTACTGGAACAGCACCACCTTGGTGTGGCCCACAAGCCGGGCCGGTTGGTGCCTACTAGCAGCGAAAAGCTGATTTACGTGCCCGCCCCCAGCGCCCAGCCCCCCGCCTCGATCATCACCCTGCTTGCCGGCGTCAGCCCTCGCCAGATCCTTGCTGGGTATTGAGCGTTGCCCTTGGCTGCTAGGGCTTCTGTCCCGGATTCCTAGCGTTGACCCCAGGGACGGTCCTGGTGCCGTGGTTCGGCACACTGGGCCCATTGGCGGGGCGCTGAGATGGTGACAAGCAGGCCCCGGCAACGCCCGCCCCAGCGGCAGAGCGGATCCCGCAGCGGCCGGGTGCTCGATTTTCGCCCCGTTCCTTCAGCCCGGCTGCTGGCCGTTTATTTGATCCTCTCCGCTGGCCTGGCCGGTCTGGCGGCTCGTCTGGCCTGGGTCCAGGTGGTCCAGGGGCCCCAGCTGCTCAACCGGGCCCGGGCCGTGCAGACCCAAACGATTGCGCCGATCGGCAAGCGCCGCACGATTGTTGATCGCAGCGGGCGCATGGTGGCCCTCGATGAGGAACGCTTCACCGTCTGGGCCCATCCCCGCTATTTCAATGTCCCGGGCGATGCGCCGAACAGCAAGCGCCCCCCCCTGGATGTGGCCCAGAAGCTGGCCCCGATCCTGGGCCTGCCGGTGGAGGCCCTGATGGCCACGATCGGCTCCCGCCAGACCGGCGTGAAGCTGGCGACCGAATTGGATCCGGAAACGGCCCATCGGATTCGAAAGTTGGGCATCAGTGGTCTGGATCTGGAGTCCTACCCCCAGCGGATTTACCCCCTGGGCCCCCTGTTCGCCAATGTGGTCGGCTTCCTCAACCTGGAGCGGGTGCCCCAGGCTGGCCTCGAGCAGAGCCGCGATACGGACCTGCGCCGCCATGAAACCCCGCGCCAGCTGCGCCGCGGTGCCGATGGCACCCCCTTGCCCGATGGCCTGCTGGCGGGGGTGCTCTATGGCGACGACCTGCGCCTGCAATTGACCCTCGATTCCCGTCTGCAGCAGGTGGCCCAGCTGGCCCTGGCCAAGCAGGTGAAGCAATGGCATGCCAAGCGGGGCGTAGCCCTGGTGATGGATGTGCGCAACGGCGAGATGCTCGCCCTCGCCTCAACGCCTTCGTATGACCCCAATAAGTTCTGGAAGTATCCGCCCGGGCTATTTCGCGAATGGTCGGTGCAGGACCTCTACGAACCGGGCTCCACCTTTAAACCGATCAACCTGGCCCTGGCCCTGCAGGAGCGTGTGATTGATGCCCACACCACGGTGAATGACACCGGCTCGGTAACGATTGGCGGCTGGCCGATCTTCAACCACGACCACCGGGCCAACGGAGTGTTGGATCTCCCCACCGTGCTGCAGGTGTCGAGCAACGTTGGCATGGTGCACGCCATGCACCACCTCAAGCCGGCTGTGTACTGGCGCTGGCTCCATGCCATTGGCATTAACACCATCCCCGATACGGATCTCCCCGGGGCCGTAGCCGGCGAGCTCAAGAGCCGCAATGATTTCCTCACCCAACCGATCGAACCGGCTACAGCCGCCTTCGGGCAGGGCTTCTCGCTCACGCCGCTGAAGCTGCTGCAACTGCACGCCATGATCGCCAACGGCGGCCGGCTGGTTAGTCCCCACATCACCCGCGGCCTGCGCTCCGGTGACGATCTGGCTGCCCCGCCCCAGTCTTCGGGAGTGCAACTGCTGCGGCCCGAGGTAGCCCATCAGGTGCTCGAGTGGATGGAAACCGTGGTGCAAAAAGGGAGTGGCAAGGGGGCCCGTATCCCCGGCTATCGCATCGGCGGCAAGACCGGCACGGCCCAGAAGGCCCTCAATGGCGTGTATATCCCCGGGGCTCGCATTTGTAGCTTCATCGCCAACCTCACCACTGATAACCCGCGCTATGTGGTGTTGGTGGTGGTGGATGAACCCCAGGGGGGGAATGCCTATGGCTCCACCGTGGCCGTGCCCGTGGCCAAGCAGATCATCGAAGCTCTGCTGGTGCTGGAAAAGTTGCCGCCCCAGGCCGCGGCCCAGCCGCTGGGGCTCCAGGCCCTCGCTGGCGCCCAGCCCCGTTCAGGCTCTAAGCCGGTGTTGGCGGGTAAGCCTGGCTCAGGCCCCACTTTGACTCACGGCACCGCCCCTCCCCGAACCGGCCGGGATTGAACCGGCCCGATGCCCCAAGGGCCGACTGGCTGAGCCTCTTTGCCCGTCAGCTCAGACCCTGCTCCCATGGGGATTCCCTCAAACAGGGCCAGCCATCTAGGTTTCGCAGCCGGTCCAGCTGGCTAGCTTGGCGGCACCGTCCGGCCTGTGCCGGCGTCCGCCCACGCCCACCCCATGGCCAACCTGCTCGATCAACTCGCCGCCATGACGGTGGTCGTCGCCGACACCGGCGAACTTGAAGCCATCAAGCAATTCACCCCGCGGGATGCCACCACCAACCCGTCATTGATCCTGGCGGCGGCCCAGATTCCCACCTATCAGAACCTGATCGACACGGCCCTGCGCGAGTCCCGGGCTGTGATCGGCGCCGAGGCGCCAGCCGAGGACGTGGTGCTGGAGGCCCTTGATGAAATCTGTGTGATCTTCGGCCGCGAAATTCTCAAGTTGGTGCCCGGCCGGGTCTCCACCGAGGTGGATGCCCGCCTCAGCTTCGACACCGAGGCGACGATCACCAAGGCCCGCAAGTTGATTGGCCTCTATCAGGACGCCGGCATTGGTACCGATCGGGTGCTGATCAAGGTGGCCTCTACCTGGGAAGGGATCAAGGCTGCCGAAGCCCTGGAGAAGGAAGGCATCCACTGCAACCTCACCCTGCTGTTTAGCTTTGCCCAGGCCGTGGCCTGCGCCGAGGCGGGGGTGACCCTGATTTCCCCCTTCGTGGGCCGCATCCTCGATTGGTATAAGGCCAGCACCGGCCGCGACCACTACCCCGGCGCTGAGGATCCGGGCGTGATCTCGGTGACCGAGATCTTCAACTACTACAAGACCTACGGTTACGGCACCGAGGTGATGGGGGCCAGCTTCCGCAACATCGAGGAAATTATTGAGCTGGCCGGCTGCGACCTGCTGACGATTTCGCCGAAACTGCTTGATCAGCTGCGCAGCAGCGAAGCGGACCTGCCCCGCAAGCTCGATGGCGCCACCCCGGCTCCCACCCGGCCCCAGATCCAGCTGGATCGCGCCGGTTTCGACACGATGATGGCCGCCGATGCCATGGCCACCGACAAGCTCGATGAGGGGATCCGGGGCTTCGTCAAGGCGATTGAAACCCTGGAAGCCCAGCTGGCCCATCGCCTCGGGGAGCTGGAGGGGGCCGCGGCCTTCACCCACGCCGCCCAGGAGATCTTCCTGCTCAACGATCTCGATGGCGATGGCTGCATCACCCGGGAGGAATGGCTCGGCAGCGATGCGGTGTTTGATGCCCTCGACACCGACCACGATGGCCGCCTAGTGCCTGCGGATGTGCGCGGTGGTCTCGGGGCCCCCCTGGCCCTTACCGCCCCTTAACCCCCTTAGACCAGAATCAGACCTCTGCCCTGGCCCTGCCCTTGAACGCCCTCGACACCATGCGTGCCCTGGCCATCCAGGGCGAGGTCCACATCTTTGAGCAGGGGGAGCTGATCTTCCGCGCTGGCGAGACGGGCGACTGCATGTACGGCCTGCTCGAGGGCACGGTGGAGCTGACCTGGAATGGCAACGCTGGCCAGGAACGGATCCAGGCCGGCGATGTCTTTGGCGCTGGCGCCCTGGTCACCCAGGACCATCGTCGCTATGGCGATGCCACGGCGATCACCACCTGCCGGCTGCTTGTGATGAACCGGGAAAAGTTCCTGTTTGCCGTGCAGGAATCGCCGATGTTTGCGATCGAATTACTCGCCTCGATTGATCAGCGTCTGCGCCAACTCAAGGACTGCGTCAAGTCGACTTAACTCCCACCCTCCTGACTTCCAAGGCAATGGGGCTCGTCTTGAACTAGAGGCCTTTTAGGCCCAACTGACTGGGCTTTACTGCTGCAATCACTGGCCCTGAAATAACAGCCTGCGGATCACCCGTTGGGCGATATCGCCATAGCCCAGCTCGCCGGAGAGGATCTGGGCGATCCGTTGCGGGGCCGTGGGGCGTTTGATGCCCAGCTGGTAGCCCACCTTCGGCACCCGGTAAAAGACCTGGGCAATGCGCCGGCCCCAGGCCATCGAATCGCCCCATTGGCGGCGCATGGTGGCGGTGTAGCCCGCCAGGGCTTGCCTGTCGCCACTAAGCCAGAGGTCTAGGGCCTCGGCGGCGCGCACGCCACTGAGCAGGGCCGGCCGCAGGCCCTCTGCCAAGAAGGGATCACAGAGGGAGGCCGCATCGCCCACCACCACGGCCCCAGGGCAGTGCAGGGGGTGGTGACCATCCCACACCCGCAAAGGCGAGCTAAACCGCTCGCCCGCATCGGCCGCCAGGCCCAGGCTGGGCAGCAGTCGCGCCAACACGGCGTCACTGTCGGCCGGGTTGCGGCCAATGAAGGTGCCTACGCCGATGCTGTAGCCGCCCTGGCGGGGAAAGGCCCAGCAAAAGCCGTGTTGCACCAGGCCAAATTCAAAGCGGGCCGTTGCTGGATCCCGCACCTCGGCCTCCACCTCCACCGCCACGGCCGAGGCATAGCGGGGCCGGGCCGGACCCAGGCCCAGGGGCTGGGCAAAGCGGGAACTGGAGCCATCGGCCACCACCAGGGCCCGGCTGGCCAGGCGCTGGCCGCCGGCCAACAGCACCCGCCAGTGGTCGCCGTCCCGCTCGATCAGCTCCACGGCTTCGCCGCTCAGCACCCGGGCGCCGGCGGCGCTGGCCTGCTCGGCCAGGTAGGCATCGAGTTTGGAGCGGCGCACGATCCAGAAGGGGGAATCGCCCGGCAGCACGGCCGTGACCGGATCCTCCAGACACCAGGTGAAGCGCACCTGCTCGATCACCTGGTCCACTGCCGGGCGCAGATCGAAGGGAAACCAGCGCTGCACCGAGGCGGCCATGCCGCCGCCACAGGGTTTGGCCCGCGGCAGGGTCTGGCGCTCCAGCAGGGTGACGCGGCGGCCGCGGGCGGCCAGGTGGAAGGCCGCCGAGGCTCCGGCGGCGCCACTGCCCACCACAATCACATCGGCAAGGTCAGGCATGGCTTGGCAGCACGGCCTACTGGGGAAAGGACTGAGATGGGCAGCAACCGGCAGCTAGGCCACCTGCTGGGACCAAGGAACCTGCAGCGCGAAGATAACTAGACCTTGACTCAGACCTTAAGAATGTCGGCCTCTTTGTCGGCTAGATGTTTCTCTACTTCAGCGATGTAGCGATCGGTGAGTTTCTGAATCTTGTCCTGTTCGTCGCGGCTTTGGTCTTCCGAAAGTTCGCCGTCTTTCTCTATTTTTTTGATCTTATCGATGGCGTCGCGGCGCAGGTTGCGCAGACCAACTTTGCCTTCTTCGGCATATTTGGAGGCAAGCTTGACGAAATCCTTACGGCGATCGGCCGTTAGCGGCGGGATATTGATGCGGATCACCTTGCCATCGTTGTTGGGGGTTAGGCCCAAGTCACTCATGGCGATCGCCTTTTCAATCAGGGCCATCGAACCCCGGTCGAAGGGCTGGATCTGGATCGTCTGGGAATCGGGGGTGGAGAGGGTGGCGAGTGCCTTCAGGGGGGTGTCGGCGCCGTAGTAATCAATGCTCAGCTTGTCGAGCAGGGAAGGGTTAGCCCGGCCGGTGCGAATCGTGTTGAAGGTGCGCTGGGTGGCTTCCACCGATTTGCGCATGCTGGCTTCAAGGTCCATGGCGAAAAGGTAAGGCAGGGGAACGGTCGGAACAATGGGGCCGCGATGGCGGCCGGAGCTCGGCAAGGGCGGCAGAGCCTGCCCCGAAAGCCACCGGGCTCAGGGCGAGGGGGTGATGCGGGTGCCGATCGCCTCGCCGGCGACGGCCCGGCCGATGTTGCCTGGGCCAAAGAGATCAAACACCACGATCGGGATGGCGTTGTCCTTGCAAAGGGCGATGGCGGTGCTGTCCATCACCCCCAGCTCGCCGTTGAGCACATCCTGGAAGGTCAGGGTTTCGTAGCGGCGGGCATCGCTATGGAGGGTGGGGTCCTTGTCGTAGACGCCATCGACCTTGGTGGCCTTCATCACCACATCGGCGCCGATCTCGGCGGCCCGCAGGGCGGCGGTGGTGTCGGTGGTGAAGAAGGGGTTGCCGCAGCCGGCGCCAAAGATCACGACCCGGCCCTTTTCCAGATGGCGGATCGCCTTGCGGCGGATGTAGGGCTCGGCCACCTCCTGCATGCTGATGGCGCTCTGGACCCGGGTGGCAATCCCGGCCCGCTCGAGGCCGTCCTGGAGGGTGATCGCATTCATCACCGTGGCGAGCATGCCCACGTAGTCGGCCGTGGCCCGGTCCATGCCGGCGGCCGAGCCCTTGAGGCCGCGGAAGATATTGCCGCCGCCCACCACGATTGCCAGCTCGGTGCCAGTGGCCACCACGGCGGCCACATCAGTGGCGATCGATTGGACGATCGCCGGGTCAATGCCATAGCCCTGATTTCCCATCAGCGCTTCGCCGCTGAGCTTGAGCAGGACACGCCGGTAGCCCATCGGGTTCCTGGGGAAGCAGTCGGCCGAACAGTAGCAAGCGTCTGGGAAGTTGCCCGATCTCACCTGGGTTGTTGGACCCAGGCTTGGGGCTCTGGGGGGCCGGGGCCTGGCGGCCAGAGCCTTTCAGTACTCGATGCCGGCTTGGGCCTTGACCCCCTGTTCTCGGAAGGGGTGGCGCACCAGCTTCATCTCCGTCACTAGGTCGGCCCGCTCGATCAGGCCTGCAGGCGCGCCGCGACCGGTGAGGGCCACATGGGTCAGGGGTGGCCGCAGGTCCAGGCCCTCCAGCACCTGATCGAGGTCCAGGTAGCCGAGTTTGAGCGCCACATTCACCTCATCGAGCACCACCAACTTGCGGCTGCCATCAGCCAGGTACTCGCAGGACCGTTGCCAGGCCTGCTGGACCAGCTGCCGGTCCCGTTCCCGGTCCTGGGTCTCCCAGGTGAAGCCCTCCCCCAGGGCATGCCAGGCCAGGGCCTCGCCAAACAGTTGCAGGGCCCGGGCTTCGCCCGGTTGCCAGCCCCCCTTGATGAACTGCACCACCGCCACGTTCTCGCCATGGCCCAGGCTGCGCAGCACCAAGCCGAGGGCAGCGGTGGTTTTGCCCTTCCCCTCGCCGGTAAACACCAGCACCAGGCCCTTTTCCAAGTTGCGCTCGCCCACCCGTTGGTGCTGCACTTCCCGGCGCCGGGCCATGCGCCGGCGGTAGCCCTCGGCATCCGCCTCCGGGGCCAGGTCGCCGCCCGGACCCAGCTCGGCGGCGGCTTGATCCAAGCTCTGCTCTAGGGAGGCCTGATCGGGGTCGGGCTGGCCCGTTGCATCGGCGCTAGGGCTCTGGCTCAAAGGGTGCTCCGCATCAGGCCCGGCACTCTGGCGCCCCAGGCAGTTGGCTGTTGCCCCAGGCAGTTGGCTGTTGCCCGAGTCCACTTGCTCTTTCTCTTTGCCCTCGGGCCAGTGGCTTTCGCCGTCAGGCGGGCAGCTGCCGCCGGGCCAGGGCCGCATTGACGGCCTGTTGCTGGTCGCGGCGGGTGATCCAGTGGTGGTATGTGCGGGTATGGATCGCCACCGAGTGGCCCATCATGCGGGCCGCGACCGTGTCGGGCAGACCTAGGTGGATCGTGCGCACGGCCCAGGCGTGCCTCAGGTCGTAGGGGGTGAGGGGCAGGCCATAGCGGCGGAACTGCTCCGCCACCCGCCGGCCCACCTGCTGCAGGGTGGTCCGGCCCAGGTCCGTGCCCACGGGCGGGAGTAGGCCCTTGATCTCCGCCAGTCGCGGCAACTCGAAGGCGTCGACCCATTCCGGTTGGAAGGGCCAGATCTGGTGTTCGCCGGTCTTGCTGGTGGGCAGCACCCGGATCACCCGATCACCGCGGCTGGCCAGGGCCGAGAGATCACTGAAAAAGACTTCGTGGTTGCGCAGGCCATAGGTGGCCATCAGCCCGTAGGCCAGGCGCCAGCCCGGGTTGGGGATGCGTTCGCTCCAGAGCAGGATCTCCTGGTCATTGGGCAGTTGGCGGAACTGGGCCACATGCAGGCCATAGCCGCCGGCCCGCTCGCTCCAGTCCGCCGGCAGGCTGATCCCTAGTTGGCTGGCCAGGGCCGCCAGGCTGGTGCCGCATTGCTGGCGGCCCCGGCTGGCGGTGGGATAGCTCTCGAGCACCTGTTCCAACAACCAAAGCGGCGGCGCACTGGTGAGGGGCAGGCCCAATTCCCAGGCGGCTTGCTGCAGCCGTCTCAGGTAGGGCAGGTAGGCGCTGGACCAGGTGGTGCGGCTGCCGGCCGGATTGCGACGGCGGCGGGGATCACTAAAAAACTGCTGCTCAAACGCCGCCAGGACCGGGGCGAGCTCCGGGGGGGCGCCGGCGGTGAAGCCTGGGTTGGCGGACGATCGCCCCAGGTTTCGAGCCGCCGGAGTGGGTCGCCCTGGGCCTGGCCGCTGCGCTGGTGCCGGAGGGCTGTCCTGGTCTTTGGGGGTGGCCTGATCAAGGCCGATGGCCTGGGCAACGGCCTGGGTGGAATCCGGGGGCTGGCCCGGCCCGGAGCGCGAGGCGGCTGGGCTTTGGGTTCGGCGGTTGCCCTGGCGGCGTTGGGGCTTGGTTTGGGGCGTGGCAAGGCCCAGCTGGGGGGACGAGGCCGGGCCGGTTGGCTGGGCCGCCCCACGGGGGGCGCGCCCCCTGGGGTTCGCCGGGGTCTGGGTCCAGTCCTCCCAGCGAAAGCGCTGTTGCTGCAGCTGTTGGATGACCCGACGCAGCTGCAGCCGCGCCTGCTCCAGGCCGGGGGGGTCGGCCGTCAGCCCCAGGCTGAGGCGCTGCACCGGATGGGCGCCGGAGCCGCGGCGACAGGGCAAGGGACCCCGCAGGCCGAGGCGGCTGCCGCGCCGCTCCAGGCGCAGGGCAATGCCGGTGGCGGCAAGTAGGCCGTTCTGGCGCTGGATTTCGGCATCCAGGGCGGCCCCTGGAGGGACATCTCGGGCGAGATCGCTGGCTGGAACCCCCAGCGGCAGCGGGTGGGCCCCTGGGAGGGCCTGGGAATCCGCCGCCTGGGGCTGGGTCATCGCCGCTTCTGCTCCCGGTCCCGACGGCGGGCTGACCCAATCGATGGCCTGACCCTATCGATGGCCTGGCCGTCCCGCCAGGCCCAGCCCCGGCGTTGCAGCGTTACGCTCAGGGCATTCTCGTCCAGAAGCCTGGGGCATGACCAAGGTCGGCGTGCTGTTGCTGAACCTCGGCGGCCCGGAACGCATCGAGGATGTGGGTCCGTTTCTCTACAACCTGTTTGCGGACCCGGAAATCATCCGGCTGCCGATTCCGGCCCTGCAGAAGCCCCTGGCCTGGCTGATTAGCAGCCTGCGTAGTGGCAAATCGAAGGCCGCCTACCGCTCGATCGGTGGGGGTTCACCCCTGCGCCGCATCACCGAGCACCAGGCCCGCGAGCTCCAGAGCGAGCTGCGCCACCGCCAGATCGAAGCCACCACCTACGTGGCGATGCGCTACTGGCATCCCTTCACCGAATCGGCGGTGGCTGACATCAAGGCCGATGGCATTGATGAGGTGGTGGTGCTTCCCCTCTATCCCCATTTCTCGATCAGCACCAGCGGCTCCAGCTTCCGGGAACTGCAGCGCCTGCGCCAGCGGGATCCCGCCTTCGAGCGCCTGCCGATCCGCTGCATCCGCAGCTACTACGACGACCCCGGTTATGTCGGTGCCATGGCGGAGCTGATCGCCAAGGACATTCAGAGCTGTGAGGTGCCGAGCACGGCCCATGTCTTTTTCAGCGCCCATGGGGTGCCGAAGAGCTACGTAGAGGAGGCGGGTGATCCTTACCAGGCCGAGATTGAGGCCTGTGCCGGCTTGATCATGGAGCGCCTCGAGGCCCAGCTGGGCCACTCCAACCCCTTTACCCTGGCCTACCAGAGCCGGGTTGGTCCGGTCGAATGGCTGCGGCCCTACACCGACGATGCCCTGCACCAGCTAGGCGCCGATGGGGTTAAGGATCTGGTGGTGGTGCCGATCAGTTTCGTGAGCGAACACATCGAAACCCTCGAAGAAATCGATATCGAATACCGAGAAATCGCCACCGAGGCTGGAGTGACCAACTTCCGTCGGGTGCCCGCCCTCGACATCACCCCCAGTTTCATCACCGGGCTCGCTGACCTGGTGCAGAAGTCCCTGGCGGGGCCCGAAGTGAACCTGGACCAGGCGGCGGAACTCTCCCGCACGGTCAAGCTCTATCCCCAGGACAAGTGGGCCTGGGGTTGGAACAACAGTTCGGAAGTTTGGAATGGACGCCTAGCCATGCTCGGCTTCTCGGCGTTCCTGCTGGAGCTGATCAGTGGCCAGGGGCCATTGCATGCCTTGGGGTTGCTTTAGGGCCGGCGGCCCTAGGCCCGATTCGCCCCCGGATTCGCTGCCAGGGTTGCTCTCCAGCCGGCCTGGCCCGCTGGGCCCTTGGTACCGGGTGCTTCCTTGGGGCTGGCTGCTGGCTGCGGCCCTTGTCCAATCGATGGCGGCGCCAGCCCAGGCCGAGCCCCGCTGGCGCCGGGGTGTTTTCCCGGTGGTGAGTTTTTTTGGTTACACCAGCCATTTCGGCCTGCGGGCCGGCCCAGGCGGCGGCGAGGCGCCCCACTACGGCCTCGATATCGCCGCGCCGCTCGGTTCTCCGATTCGCAATTGGTGGGGAGGCGTTGTTAGCGAAGTTCTGGCCGGGGGGGCCTGCGGCAATGGCCTGGTGATCCGCTCCGGCCCCTACGAGCACCTCTACTGCCACATGGCTGGAGAGGTCTCCGCTGGGGTCTACCGCAGCGGTGAGGTGCTGGTATCCACCGGTCAGCGGCTCCAGGCCGGCGAGTTGATTGGCCATGTCGGCATCACCGGCCGCACCACGGGCCCCCACCTGCACTGGGGCATCCGTTATCAGGGCCACTGGCTGGATCCGGCCGCGATCCTGCGGGCCATGGCCCTGGCTCGCCAGGGCGGTTGAGGCCTGGCTCGTGCCAAAGGTTGGCTCCCTAGCCCTGCTCGGCTGGAACGAGCCTCGGGCCTGGTCCCGCAGTCTTTGGTCGCCTCCGATGGGGTCGTCCTTGGCGGTCTTGTTGGGGCGCCTTGGAAACGGGTTTATCGAGGGTTTTTGCTGTGGGCGCCGTGCAACAGCTGGTCGCTCCAGCCCCCATCGCGGAGACAAGCCCTTAGGGTTGGACATCGCTGTTGTCGGTGCTGGCTGTCGTCGTGACCCTGACCTCCGTATCTGCGGCGGCTGAGGCCGCCATTTCCTCCTACCCGGTTCGGGTCAACGGCGGCTACGCCCTAATGGATGCCCTGCATCGCCACGGCGTTGACCATATTTTCGGTTACCCGGGCGGGGCAATCCTGCCGATCTACGACGAGCTCCACAAGGCCGAATCCCGGGGCTGGCTCAAACACATCCTGGTGCGCCATGAACAGGGCGGCACCCATGCGGCCGATGCCTATGCCCGCGCCACCGGCAAGGTGGGGGTCTGTTTCGGCACCTCCGGGCCGGGTGCCACCAACCTGGTCACCGGCATCGCCACCGCCCAGATGGATTCGGTGCCGATGGTGGTGATCACCGGCCAGGTGCCGCGCGCCTCGATCGGCACCGATGCCTTCCAGGAAACCGACATCTTCGGCATCACCCTGCCGATCGTGAAGCATTCCTGGGTGGTGCGGGATCCCGCCGACATCGGCCGAATTGTGGCTGAGGCCTTCCTGATCGCCTCTACCGGCCGGCCCGGCCCGGTGTTGATCGATGTGCCCAAGGATGTGGGCCTCGAAGAGTTTGATTACACGCCGGTGGAGCCGGGCTCGGCGATGCCAGCGGGCTATCGCCTACCGGCGCCGGCCCATCCCGAATCCATCAGCCAGGCCCTGGAGCTGATCCGCCAGGCCCATCGGCCCCTGCTCTACGTGGGCGGTGGTGCGATCAGTTCCGGCGCCCATGGGGTGATCCACCAGCTGGCCGAAAGGTTCCGCCTGCCGGTGACGACCACCCTGATGGGCAAGGGGGCCTTCGATGAAACCCATCCCCTGGCCGTCGGCATGCTCGGCATGCATGGCACCGCCTACGCCAACTTTGCGGTTACCGAGTGTGATCTGCTGATTGCCGCCGGGGCCCGCTTCGATGATCGGGTCACCGGTCGGCTCGATAGTTTTGCCCCCCGGGCCCGGGTGATCCACATCGACATCGATGCGGCCGAAGTGGGCAAGAACCGGGTGCCCGAGGTGCCGATCGTGGCCGATGTGCACCAGGCCATCGCGGCCCTGCTGGCTGCCTCCGCTGGTGAGGCCCCTTCAGGCCGCACCGAGGCCTGGCTCGAGCGGATCGCCAGCTGGAAACGCCATTACCCCCTGGTGGTGCCCACTCCCGAAGGCGACATCGCCCCCCAGGAGGTGGTGATTGCTCTTCAGGAACTGGCTCCCAAGGCCTATGTCACCACTGACGTGGGTCAGCACCAGATGTGGGCTGCCCAATTTCTCCATACCGGTCCGCGTCGCTGGATCAGCAGCGCCGGCCTCGGCACCATGGGCTTTGGCATGCCCGCCGCCATGGGGGTGCAGACCGCCTTCCCCCACGAGCAGGTGATCTGTGTGGCCGGCGATGCCAGCATCTTGATGAACATCCAGGAACTGGGGACCTTGTCCCAGTACCAGCTGCCGGTGAAGGTGGTGATCCTGAACAACGGCTGGCAGGGGATGGTGCGCCAATGGCAGGAAAGTTTCTATGGCGAGCGTTATTCCGCCTCAGAAATGACTGGCGGCATGCCCAATTTCGAGGCCCTGGCTGAGGCCTTTGGCGTTAAGGGAATCACGATCACCGAGCGTGGCGACCTGCACGCTGGCCTGCGCCGGGCCCTGGCCCATCCCGGACCGGCCTTCGTGAATGTGGTGGTGCGGCGCGGGGAGAATTGCTATCCGATGGTGCCCCCCGGCGCCAGCAACGCCCAGATGGTGGGCCTGCCCAGCCATCCGGAATTGGCGATCGACACCAGCCGCCAGTGCAATGCCTGCGGCAACACCACCGAGAGCGCCCATCACTTCTGCCCCAGCTGTGGGGCGAAGCTCTGAACGCCCTGCCCAGCCCCCGTTCAGGTCGCTTCCCTTCCCCTGGAAGCAGGGACTGCCTCGCCACTGCGTGGGCTCGCCTGGGTCGGTGCGCCCTGGTGATTGTTCTTGGCGCCACGTTGCTGCTGGGTTTGCCCCTGGCCCTCCAGGCGGCCGAGGTCCTGCAGGTGCGCAGTGGCACCGTGCTGCAGATTGGCGATGGCAATCGCAACTACACCGTGCGGCTGGCCTGCCTGAGCGTGGCCCCGGACGCCAACGCCTTGGCCGTGGCCTGGTTGCGTCAGCAGCTGCCGCGCCGCAGCCGGGTCAACCTGCGGCCGGTGGGCAGTGAGGACGGGATCTTGGTGGCCCGGGTCAGCCGGCTGGAGAGCGGCCCCAGCACCGGCAGCCCCCCACCAGGCCCGGATCTAGGCCAGGGTCTGGTGGCCGCCGGTTTGGCCAGCAGGCTGCCAAACTGCAGTTCCTAACAGTTGTTGGCCAGCTAAGGCCATTCCATGGGGATCAATCGCACCGCCAAGGGCATCGTGCTGGTGCCGACCTTGTTGCTCGGAGCCGCCTTCCTCTCCGCCGCCACCTGGCTGGATGGGGACGCCGCCGCCAACAGGCCCTTGGCCCTCGGTCTTGGTGCCCTACTGATCGGTGCTGGGCTGCTGGCCCAGCTGTTGCCGGAGTCGCCCAAAGAAGAGCCTGATTGAGTTCCAGAAAGGCCCAAGGACGACCAATCCCTGGTTCTGCGATCTTCCCCCAAAAAGGTGTCCGCCGCGGGAGGCACCCCCCCCTTCGAAGCAACACAGGCTCAAGCCCCTTACTTGGCTGGCATGGCGGCAGATTGGCCAGCTGCTGGGCTGATTGGCTGGCTGGTCGACGATGTTGATGGCTGAGCCATCGACGGTCTCGCTGATTGAATGCCTGGCTGGCTGGTAGATGGAGTGCCGGAACTTGGGCTGGCGGGGATTTGGCTCGGCACCAGGAGTTGGGGTTGCCTGGATCCGGGGCGTTGCTGGTTTTGTTGTTGCTGCTGCTGGACCAATTGGAAGTATTCCGCCGTGGGGAAGATCACGTAGCGATCCTGGGGGGTTTGGATGATCTGGCGCAGCACGGCCGAGAGATCGGCCACCTGGGGTTTGAGGCTGGTCCGTTTGGCACTGGGAACTTTGGCGATGGCCGCCTGTAGGGAGCCGTAGCTCATGAAAAATACAAGCTTGGGCTCGGCTGGGGCCGGGGCTTTGCCTGCAGGTTGGGGCATTGGCAGGCTCAAGAATGGCTTGGTGAAAAACACCGGCACGGCCAAGCCGTCCTGAATTTGCTTGTCGCTGAGGCCCTGCTGTTTGAGCATCCCAATGGCCTGCTGGCGGTCGGCCGAGCTGGCGATCACGGAGGCCACCAAGGTGCGACTCTTGTCTTTGAGTTGCAACTGCAATTGCTTGATCTTGGCAGTCATGGTGGCCAGGGGAATGGCGACCAGCTTGGGCAACAGGCTGGGATTGGCCTTCTGCAGAATGGCCAGTTCGGTCTCGGCCCTGGTTCTCTCTAGGTAGAGGGGCAACACTAAGGTCTTTTCTTTGGCTATAGGAAGGGGAACTCCCTTGCTGTCGGTAAGAACAAAGACCGGCACAACGGCCAGTTTCTTAAGGGCTTCAGCCTCGGGGATCGCCTGGGCTGGTGCCATCGTCAGCTGGAAGCTGGCGGCAAGCAGGATCCCTTTGGCGACTGGTTTGCGCCAGAGCCGATTGGACCAGAATTTGTTAGAAATAGCTTGCCAAGATAGCACCAGTGGTTGCATGGATGCAGCAGATGTGATCACAATCCTAACCACCGAAACCTGGCCAAGGGAATGCCCCTAATCTGACACTGCTGGACGGTAAGGGTCATGACCAGTCCCGGCACCGCTAAGCCCAATCGTGGTTCCTCTGCTTCACCCCTTGGTACAGCCCGGGGAGGGGCCCTTGCGTCGGATCCCAAGGCTGGTGGCTGCGTGGCTGGGGGCGCATGGACTCCTGAGCAACAGTTCAGCTGCGACGCTTTGGAGTCTCCTGCTGGGCCCAGTCAGGGCTCCGTTGGGATCGTCCATCGGTTGGGGGGGTGGGTTCAGCCGTGGGGGCTGGGCCCTTCGAGGTGCTGGCGCTTGCCAGGGACTGGGCTATGGGCCGGCGCCCAAACCTTGCCATGGCTGAACGCCAAGTTCTGGCAGGACCGTTTGCCCCGTTGCCTGAGCGTGTTTGGACTCCTCGCCAGCCTGCTGGGCAGCCAGAGCCTGGCCTCGAGCAGCCCCCAGGGCACGGAGGTGCGGTTTCTGCTTCCCGCCGGTGGTCTCTGGGCTCCCCTCAGTGATGGCCTGCGTCGCGGCTACAGCCTGGCGATTGACCAGGCCCAGGTCTGCGGCCAGCCCCGCCCGGCCCTGGATCTGGCCTGGGTTTCCGCTGCCTTGGATCGGGGCGAGGCCCTGGCTTCGCGGCCCCGCACCCGGCTCTTGATCGCCCCACCGGCGGCGGCCCTGGAGTCCTATGGGGTGCTGGCGGAGCAGCGCCGGTTGACCGTGCTGCTTCCCCTCCAGCGCGGGGACAGCCTGGCCCGTTTGCCCCAGCTGAGGGGTGCCGACCACCTCTGGCCCCTGCTGGCCCCCCGGGGTTTGGGGGCGGATCGCTTGGCCCATGGCCTGTTGGCGGCCCGCCTGCGGCGGGTGCTGGTGGTGCGCGATGGGGGCGCCGGCCAGAAACAGTTGGCCGAACGCTTCCTGGAGACCCTGCTTGCTAGCGGCGGGACCAGCGCCGGGGTCGAGCCAGGGCCCCAGCTGATCGATGGCCGGCAGCCGGCGGTTCTGGCCCAGCTGCGCCAGGACGTGGACTGGGCGGGCCCCCAAGTGTTGGCTGTCTTCAGCGAATCAACCAGCCCCCTGGCCCGGGCGGTGCGCTCCAGCCGTTGGCCGGCCGTGCTGACCTTGGCCTGGCCGTTTGCGGAGCTGGAGCCCCTGGCCAATCCCCAGGTGGGGGTTGATGCAAGCGGTAGGGGCGAGGGCTGGTCGGAGTTTGCCCGGGCCTTTGAAGGCCGCTGGGGCTATGGCCCCGGGGTGGCCGAGGCGGCTGGCTACGACGCCGGACAGCTGGTCAGCCTGGCGGCGATCCGTTCCCATGGCGAGCCGGGCTGGGATCTGCAGTGGTTGAAAGGTCATGGCCGGCCCCAGGAGCTCTGTGCGGCCATCGCGGCGCGGCGGCTGGGGCGTCAAGTGCGGCCCCAGGGCGCCGCCAGCCATCTCGATGGCTCCGCCGGCAGCCCCCCCAGCGCCGCTCTGCAGCTCAGCCACCTCCCCGCAAGACCATGAGCCAATCCCTAGGCCAATCCCCGAGCCCGTTCAAACGGCAAACCGAGTCCGAATACCAGCCCCTGGTTCTGCCCCTGGAGGCGGCAGGCCTCGAGGCGATTGCGGCCGTGGGGGGCAAGAACGCCTCCCTGGGTGAACTGCTGCGCGAACTGGGCTCCGAAGGGGTTCGGGTGCCGGGCGGCTTTGCCACCACGGCCGGGGCCTATCGGGCCTTCCTGGAGGCCAACCAACTGGGGGAGCCCCTGGGGCGTCTGCTTTCTGGTCTAGATGGCAACGATTTGGCGGCTCTCCAGGCGGCTGGCAGTGCCGCCCGGGCCTTGGTGTTGGCGGCCCGCTTGCCGGATGACCTGCAACAGGCCATTCTCAGCGCCTACCGGAGCCTCGGCGCAGCCACCCTTGGCCCTGCCCAGAACCCAGGCCCGGCACTAAGCCCTGGCCTGGCTGTCGCGGTGCGCTCCAGTGCCACCGCCGAAGACCTGCCGGAGGCCAGCTTCGCCGGCCAGCAGGAAACCTTTTTGAACGTCTGCGGCGAAGCGGAGCTGCTGGCGGCCTGCCGGCGTTGCTACGCCTCCCTGTTCACCGATCGGGCCATCTCCTATCGGATTTTGCATGGTTTCGACCACCTGGAGGTGGCCCTCTCGATCGGGGTGCAGCGCATGGTGCGCTCCGATCTGGCCGCCTCCGGCGTGATGTTCAGCATCGACACCGAAACCGGCTTCCGCGATGCGGTGCTCTTGACCGCCGCCTACGGCCTGGGCGAAACGGTCGTGCAGGGCTCGGTGAATCCGGACGAATACCTGATCTTCAAGCCCACCTTGGAGCAGGGCTTTGCGCCGATCTTGAGCCGGCGGCTGGGTAGCAAGGCGATTCGCATGGTTTACTCCAGCGCCACTGCACATGCCGGTGCCACTGCCTATGCCGGTGCCACTGCCTATGCCGGTGCCACTGCCTATGCCGACTCCACCGTCTCTGCCAGCGGCGCGGTTGCCAGCCCCCAAGCAAAGCCAGCCCCAGCCCAACCCGTCCAAAGCCAACCCGT
>CAINZT010000113.1 GCA_903855705.1 uncultured Synechococcus sp. | reverse complement strand
GGTAGGGCATGTCTTCGCGGGGAAGGATGCGACTGATGATGCCCTTGTTGCCGTGGCGGCCGGCCATCTTGTCGCCCACCTGGATCTTGCGGCGCTGGGCCACATAGACCCGAACCACCATGTTGGCGCCCGGCGGCAGTTCATCGCCCTGCTCGCGGGTGTAGATACGCACATCCACCACCCGGCCCCGTTCTGTACCGGGCACCCGCAGGGAGTTGTCACGCACATCGCGAGCTTTCTCGCCAAAGATGGCGCGCAGCAGCTTCTCTTCCGGCGGCTGATCCGATTCACCCTTGGGGGTCACCTTGCCGACCAGGATGTCGCCCGATTCCACATAGGCACCGATGCGGATGATGCCCATCTCATCGAGGCTGCCCAGGCTTTCCTCGGCCACGTTCGGGATTTCCCGGGTGATCTCCTCAGGTCCGAGCTTGGTCTGGCGGGCCTCAATCTCATACTTCTCGATGTGCACCGAGGTATAAAGATCGTCCTGAACGAGGCGCTCACTGACGAGAATCGCATCCTCGTAGTTGTAACCCTCCCAGGGCATGTAGGCGATCAGCACGTTCTGACCCAAGGCGATCTCGCCGCCCTCACAGGCCGAGCCATTGGCGAGCACCTGGCCAGCAATCACCTGGTCGCCAAGGGAGACGATCGGGCGGTGGTTGAGGCAGGTGTCCTGGTTGGAGCGCTGGTATTTCTGGAGATAATGGTTGTGGTCCACACCGGCCTCGTCGCGAATGACGATGGCGGTGGCATCCACATAGGCGACAGTGCCGTTAACCGTGGTGATTGGCACCATGCCCGAGTCGCGGGCCACCTGGGTTTCCAGGCCTGTGCCCACCAGGGGCCGCTCCGGTCGCAGCAGGGGCACGGCCTGACGCTGCATGTTCGAGCCCATCAAGGCCCGGTTGGCGTCATCGTGCTCCAGGAAAGGAATCAACGAGGTGGCCACCGAGATCACCTGCACCGGCGAGAGCTGGACGTAGTCCACCTGCTCGGGGGGCACCTTTTCAAAGTCCTGGCGATAACGCACAGGCACCAGTTCTGCCGTGATCCGGCCCGTGGGGTCGGCCGGGATATCGCCTGGGGCGATGCGGCACTCGTCTTCCAGGTCGGCGGAGAGATAGATCGGATCGCCTTCTTTGATGACGATGCCGTTTTCAACCCGCCAGAACGGCGTTTCGATGAAGCCGTATTCATTCACCCGGGCGTGGGTCGCCAGGGAACCAATCAGGCCCGCGTTGGGGCCTTCCGGCGTTTCAATCGGGCAGATGCGGCCGTAGTGGGAGGGGTGGATGTCGCGCACGGCGAAGCCAGCCCGCTCGCGGGTGAGGCCGCCTGGGCCGAGGGCGCTGATGCGGCGCTTGTGGGTGAGTTCGGCCAGGGGGTTGGTCTGGTCCATGAACTGGCTCAGCTGGCTGGAGCCGAAGAACTCCTTGATCGCTGCCACCAGGGGCTTGGGGTTCACCAGCTGGGCCGGCGTGAGCGATTCGGTCTCGCCGACCGTCATCCGCTCTTTGATGATCCGCTCAAGCCGGTTGAGGCCGACGCGCACCTGGTTCTGCAGCAGCTCACCGACGGAGCGCACGCGCCGATTGCCGAGGTGGTCGATGTCATCGAGGCAGGCGCCGCCGACATCGAGCTCAAGATTGATCAGGTAATCAATCGTTGAAAGCACATCCTCGGCCGTGAGGGTGCGGGTG
>CAINZT010000112.1 GCA_903855705.1 uncultured Synechococcus sp. | reverse complement strand
TGGCTACTAGCGGCAACTCCAGCGGCGAGCCCCTGGTCAGCGATCCGCTGGCGGGTCGCCGGTTACTAGGAGCGATCGCCGATGGCTTTCTGCTCCACAACCGGCCGATCGCCCGCCCCCTGGACGATTCGCTGCTGCAGCTGATCGCGGGCCGGCCGGCCCTGCTGCGCCGGGCCCGGGGCTATGCCCCAGAGCCCATGGCGTTGCCCAGGGTTCGGGCGCACAAGGGGGTGCTGGCCCTGGGAGGCGACCTCAAAAGTGCCCCTGCCCTGGCCCTGGGCGACCAGCTCTTTCTGGCGCCCCAGTTGGGGGACCTCAGGGCCCCGGTCTGCCTGCAGCGCCTTGAGACCGGGGCCCTCGAACTCCTGGAGCGCCACGGCCACCAGATCGATGCGATCGCTATCGACGGCCACCCCGGCTACCTGAGTCACCAGCTGGGCCATCAGCTCAGCCAACAACTGGGCGACCAGCGCATTCCCCAGGAAGGCCTACCCCTGGGCCACCAGCCCGCCCGATCGCGGCCCCAGCCGCCCCAGCCGGTGCCCCACCACCTGGCCCACGGCCTGGCGGTGGCGGCCGAACACGGGTTGGCGGTGCCCCTGCTGGTGCTCAGTTTCGATGGCCTGGGCTACGGAGCCACCGATCGGCTCGCGGCTGGCCAGGAGGGTCCCAGGGTTCAAACAGGGGCGGAGGGGGCTGGATCTAGGGCGGTCGCTGGCCCCCCCCTTTGGGGCGGCGAGCTGCTGCTGGTGGAGCCTGGGGGCTGGCGGCGCCTTGCCTGCCTGCGGCCCTTCCCCCTGCCCGGCGGCGAACGGGCCATGGCCGAACCGCGCCGGGCGGCCCTGGGCCTGCTGGCGGCCAGCGGCCCCACCGCCTTGGCCCATCTGGGCGCCCGGCAAACCCTGGCCGCTTTTGAACCGGGCGAGGCATCCCTACTTCTGCAGGCAATTGGGGCTGGTTGCAACGCGCCGGCCTGCTCCAGTGTCGGCCGGTTGTTCGATGCGGTGGCTTCCCTGCTGGGGCTCTGCCAGCGACTCGACCACGAAGGCCAGGGCGGCCAGCTGCTGCAGGGGGCCGCGGCGACGGCTCTCGCGGCTCGGGAGATCAGCCCTAGTGCCCTGCAGGGCTACCCCCTGCCCCTGGACCACCCGCCCACCGGCCAGACGCCCCCTCTGGGCTGGCTCGACTGGCAGCCCCTGCTCATGGCTCTGCTGGATGATTTGGCCGCTGCGGAGCGGACGGCTGCTCTTGGCACCGGGGATAGCCGTCCAGGTTGCGACCCCCCAGAGCGGCATCGCCTGGCGATCCAGCGCTGCGCCGCCCGCTTCCACCTGGGCCTGGCCACAGCCGTAGCCGAGCTGGCCGCCGTGGCGGCCGAGGGGAGCGGCTGCCGCCAAGTGGCCCTCAGCGGCGGCTGCTTCCAGAACCGTCTGCTGCTGGAGGCCACGATCACGGCCCTGCGGCACCAGGGCCTTAGCCCCTACTGGGGCGAAGCCGTGCCCTGCAACGACGGCGGCCTGGCCGTGGGCCAGGTCTGGGCCCTGCGGCAGGGCTTGGTGCAACAGCCAGTCTTGGTGCAACAGCCAGGCCCGGACCAGCACCCTGGCTTGGCCGGCCCGCCGGGACCGCCGGCCACCCGCCGGGAGGCAGCGCCATGTGCCTAGCGGTTGCCGGACGCATCGTTGCGATCACGAGCCTGGCCCCCCAGCTCGCCAGCGCCCAGCCCCTAGACCCCCAGCCTGCCGAGGCCGAGGACGGGCTCTGGCTTGAGGCCGAGGTGGATTTTGGCGGCGTGCGCCAGCAGGTGAGCTTGGCTTGCCTGCCCGGGGCCCGGGTGGGTGATCGGGTGCTGGTGCATGTGGGCCTGGCCTTGAGCCTGGTGCTCGATGACGACGACGAAGCGAGCGGAGAGCAGCCATGACCGACAGCTCCTTCCAGACGGCATCCCCTGGCCAGCCAGCTCCCCCAGAGCGCTGGCTCACGATCGACGGCAACGAGGCGGCGGCCCGGGTGGCCTACCGGCTCAGCGAGGTGATCGCCATCTACCCGATCACCCCGGCCACGCCGATGGCGGAGGCGTGCGACAGCTGGAGCGCCGCTGGCCAGCCCAACCTCTGGGGCTCGGTGCCCTCGGTGGTGCAGCTGCAAAGCGAGGCCGGGGTGGCCGGCAGCGTCCATGGAGCGCTCCAGGCCGGCTGCCTCACCACCAGCTTCACGGCCTCCCAGGGGCTGCTGTTGATGGTGCCAATCCTCTACAAGCTGGCCGGCGAGCTCACTCCCGTGGTGATCCACGTGGCCTCCCGGGCCCTGGCGGCCCAGGGGCTGTCGATCTTCGGAGACCACAGCGATGTGATGGCCTGCCGTGGCACCGGCTGCGCCATCCTCTGCGCCGCCTCGGTGCAGGAGGCCGGCGACTTCGCCGCCATCGCCACCCGGGCCAGCCTGGAGAGTCGCCTGCCGTTTTTGCATGTCTTCGACGGCTTTCGGACCTCCCACGAGATCCAAACGATTGCGCCGCTAAGCGATGCCTTGCTGCGGGCCTTTATCCCCAGCGGCCCGATCAGCGCCCTGCGCCAGCGGGCCCTCAGCCCCGACCACCCGGTGATCCGCGGCACCAGCCAGGACCCGGACGTCTATTTCCAGGCCCGCGAGTCGGTCAACCGCTTCTACGAGGCCGCTCCGGCCCTGGTGCTGGAGGCGATGGCGGCCTTCGCCCGCCTCAGCGGCCGCGCCTACCGCCCCTACGAGTACGTCGGGCCGGCCGATGCGGAGCGGGTGATCGTGCTGATGGGCTCCGGCTGTGGCACGGCCGAGGAGACCGCCGCCCTGCTCCAGGCCCAAGGCGAGCCGGTGGGGGTGCTGAAGGTGCGCCTGTTTCGGCCCTTTGCTGCCCGCCTGTTCGTGGACGCCCTGCCGCCGGCGGTGCGGGCGCTTGCGGTGCTGGACCGCTGCAAGGAGCCCGGATCCCTGGGCGAACCGCTTTACCTCGATGTCGTGGCGGCCCTGGCTGAGGACTGGGCCGGCTGCCATGGGGCGAGATCCCAGCCCCTGGTGCTCGGCGGCCGCTACGGCTTGGCCTCCAAGGAGTTCACCCCGGCCATGGTCAAGGCCGTGGTCGACCACCTAGCCCTGGCCCAAGGCACTGCCCAGGCGGGTCTTCTGCCCCTGGCTCCCCTCAACCACTTCACCGTCGGCATCCACGACGACCTGACCCACCACTCAATCCCCTTCGATCCCGCCTTCATCACCGAAGGGTTGGAGCTGGAAGCCGCCCCAGGTGGCGGTGCCCGATCAGACGTTCGGGCGGTGTTCTACGGCCTCGGCTCCGATGGCACCGTTGGCGCCAATAAACACACGATCACGATCATTGGCGAACACACCGATCTGTTTGCCCAGGGCTATTTCGTCTACGACTCGAAGAAATCGGGTTCGGTCACCGTGTCCCACCTGCGCTTTGGGCCGCGGCCGATTCGCTCCAGCTACCTGATCCAGCGCCCCACGCTGGTGGCTTGCCACCACTGGGATTTCCTCGAGCGCTTCGACCTCCTTGCCGGCCTGGTGCCGGGCGGCGTGCTGCTGCTCAACAGTCCCTTTGGGCCGGCCGAGAGCTGGCGGCGCCTGAGCGAGCGCCTGCGCCAAACGATTCGCGCCAAGCAGCTCGCCGTGTGGCTGATTGATGCCTCTGCGGTGGCCCGCCAGGCCGGCATGGGCCCCCACATCAACACGGTGATGCAGGCCTGCTTTTTTGCGGTCAGTGGCGTGTTGCCGCGCGACGAGGCAATTAACCGGATCCGCGCCTCGATCCAGCAGGCCTACGGCCGCAAGGGCGAGGCCGTGGTGGCCATGAACCTGCGGGCCCTGGACTCCAGCCTCGAGCACCTGCATCAACTCGACCTGGCGGCAGCTGTTGCGGAGCTTCAAGCGGTTGCAAAGGCGGATCTGCCAACGGCTGCAAAGCCTGCGTTGGCCCCCAGCGATTCCGGGACATCGCCCGGTCCCCGGGAGGCCCCCGATCCCAGCCTGGGCGAGCGGCTGGCCGCCGCGCCCGCGTTCGTGCGCGAGGTGATCGGGCCCCTGCTGGAGCGCCGCGGCGACAGCCTGCCGGTGGGCGCCCTGCCCTGCGATGGCACCTGGCCCGTGGGCACGGCCCGCTGGGAAAAGCGCAACATCGCCGAAGCGGTGCCCGTTTGGCACAGCGATCTCTGCGTGCAGTGCGGCAAGTGCGTGCTGGTTTGCCCCCACGCGGTGATCCGGGCCAAGGTGGTGGATCCCGCCGAATTGGCCGCGGCGCCCGAGGGCTTTCTCCAGGCCCCCGCCCGCGATCCCGCCTTCGCCGGCCAGGCCTTCAGCCTCCAGGTTTCGGTGGAGGACTGCACCGGCTGCTCGCTCTGCGTCGAGGTCTGTCCGGTGCGGGACCGGCTCGAGCCCCGCCGCAAGGCGATCACCATGGAGCCCCAGCGGCCCCTGCGGCAGGCGGGCCGCCGCCACTGGGACTACTTCCTCTCCCTGCCGGAGCAGCCCCGCGCCGGCCTCAACCTCCACAAGCTCGGCCAGCAGCAACTGCAGCAACCCCTGTTCGAGTTTTCCGGCGCCTGCGCCGGCTGCGGCGAAACCCCCTACCTCAAGCTCGCCAGCCAGCTGTTCGGCGATCGCATGCTGGTGGCCAATGCCACCGGCTGCTCCTCGATCTACGGCGGCAACCTGCCCACCACCCCTTGGAGCGCCAACGGCGAAGGCCGGGGCCCGGCCTGGAGCAACTCCCTGTTTGAAGACAACGCCGAATTCGGCTATGGCCTGCGCGTTGCCCTCGACCAGCAACGGCACTCTGCCCTTGATCTTCTGGGGCGCTTGGCTGGTGGCTGGGGCGATGGCGGTGGGAGCAGTGGCGACCCTGCCGCTGGACCTTTCCCCGAGGTCCCGCCGGCCCTGATCACGGCAATCACCAACGCCCGCCAAGAGAACGAGGCGGAGATCTTCGAGCAGCGCCAACGGGTCGAGGCGCTCAAAGCGCTGGTGCGCCAGCGGATCGCCAGCGCGACCGATTCCAGCCAAGCGGGGCCCTTGCAGCAACTGCTCGAGCAGGCTGACGCCCTGGTCAAAAAGAGCGTCTGGCTGGTGGGCGGCGATGGCTGGGCCTACGACATCGGCTTCGGCGGCCTCGACCACGTGCTCGCCAGTGGCAGCGACGTCAACGTGCTGGTGCTCGATACGGAGGTGTATTCCAATACTGGCGGCCAGGTGTCGAAGGCCACGCCCCTTGGCGCCGTGGCCAAATTCGCCGCCGCCGGCAAGGCGGCCGCCAAGAAAGACCTGGGCCTGATGGCCATGACCTACGGCCATGTGTATGTGGCCAGCGTCGCCATGGGCGCCCGCGATGAGCACACGGTGCGGGCCTTTCTTGAGGCCGAAAGGTATCCCGGGCCGTCCCTAATCCTGGCCTACTCCCACTGCATCGCCCACGGCATTGACATGGCCCAGGGCATGGCCCACCAGCAGGCGGCGGTGGAGTCGGGCCGCTGGCTGCTCTACCGCTACGACCCGCGCCGGCGTGACCGCGGCGAGAACCCCCTGCAGCTCGATAGTCCGGCGCCGCGCCGGCCCCTGGCCGAAGCGATGGCACTGGAAAACCGCTTCCGCCTGCTCAGCCACAGCCAGCCCGAGCGGGCCCGGGAGCTGGCAGCGGCCGCCGAACTCCAGCGGCAACGCCGTTGGGCCACCTACCAGGCCCTGGCCGGTCAGGCCGGTCCTGGGGCCAGGCCAGGCCAGGAGGTGAATCCATGACCAGCGTCGATCTCACCACCACCTACCTGGGCCTGGAGCTGCGCAACCCGCTGGTGGTGGGGGCGGCGGCGCCCCTAAGCGAAAGCCTGGCCCAGCTCCAGGCGCTCGAGCTGGCCGGGGCCGGCGCGATCGTGCTCCATTCCCTGTTTGAAGAGCAGATCGAGCGCGACCAGCTGGAGCTGCACCGCCACGCCATCGCTGGTAGCAACAGCTATGCCGAGGCCCTCAGCTACCTGCCGGAAGGGGCCCTCTGCCACGGCGGTGCCCAGTCCTATCTCGATTTGATCAGCCAGGCCCGGGCCCGGCTGGGGGTGCCGGTGATCGCCAGCCTCAATGGCTTTCGGCCCGGCAGCTGGGTGCAACTGGCCCGCCAGATCGAGCAGGCCGGCGCCCAGGCGATCGAACTGAATATTTATTCCGTTCCCACCGATCCCGGCCTCAGCAGCGCCGCGATCGAGGCCCAGGTGGAGGAGATCGTCGCCGAGGTGCGCGCCGCGGTGACCCTGCCGCTGGCGGTGAAACTCAGCCCCTTTTTCACCAACCTCAGCGCCCTGGCGGCCCGACTGGTGGCGGCCGGAGCCGATGGGCTGGTGCTCTTCAACCGCTTTTACCAGCCCGATCTCGACATCGAAACCCTGGAGCTGCGGCCCAACCTGCTGCTCAGCACCCCCCACGACCTGCGCCTACCCCTGCGTTGGATCGCCCTGCTCCATGGCCGCCTGCCGGTGCAGTTCGCCGCCAGCGGTGGCGTCCACCGGGGCAGCGATGTGGTGCGCCTGCTGATGGCCGGCGCCCAGGTCACCCAGGTGGTGGCGGCCCTGCTGCGCCATGGTCCCCAGCGGCTGGCCGGCCTGGAGCAGGAGCTGCGCCATTGGCTTGAGGAGCATGGCTACGGCACGGCCCGGGAGTTGGTGGGCTGCATGGCCCAGGAGCGCTGCCCCGATCCGGAGGCCTACGAACGGGCCCAGTACATGCGCGCCCTGCACAGCCTGGCGCCGCCATCCAGCCGGGACACCCTGGCCCAGCCCTGGCCCCTGGCGGGAGACGCACCGCCGTGATCCCAGCGGCCCCCAGCCCAGCGGCGCCTGCGGCGACCCCGACCAGCGCGTCCAACCCGATCAGCCCACCCGCCCCCGGCCCGGGTGCCGATCGGGTGGCCGAGCTGGTGGCGGAACTGGCGGCCACCACCACCCGCCCCTGGACCCTGATGGAGGTCTGCGGCGGCCAGACCCACGCGATCGTGCGCTGGGGCCTCGACCAGCTGCTGCCGCCGGGCCTGCGCCTGCTGCATGGGCCCGGTTGCCCCGTCTGCGTCACGCCCGCCGAAACCATCGACCAGGCCCTCGAACTTGCGCGCCGGCCGGAGGTGATCCTCTGCTCTTACGGCGACATGCTGCGGGTTCCCGGCAGCGGCGCTAGCGCCGATGGGGGGTTGGGCCTGCTGGGGGCCCGCGCCGGCGGCGGCGACGTGCGCCTGCTCACCTCGCCCCTGCAGGCCCTGGACCTGGCCCGGGCCGAACCGCAGCGCCAGGTGGTGTTCCTGGCGGTGGGCTTTGAAACCACGGCCCCGGCCACGGCCCTGCTGGCCCACCAGGCCCAGGTTTTGGGCCTGGCCAACCTGTCGGTGCTAGTGGCCCACGTGCGGGTGACCCCCGCCATGGACGCGATCCTGGCCGGCGCCGACGACGAGCCCGGGCCCCTGGATGGGGCGGACCCGTCCGGTCTGCCGGCTCCAGTCCAGGGGGGGCAATCGCCTGCCACGGAAACCCAACCCCACGACCTGAACCCTGGCGTGCAGGGCTTTCTGGCCGCCGGCCATGTGGCCGCGGTGCTGGGCACCGGCGACTTGGCCGAGCTGGTGCGGCGCCGCCGCCGGCCGGTGGTGGTCACGGGCTTTGAGCCCGCCGAGCTCCTGGCCGGCATCCTGCGCTGCGTGCAGTTGCTGGAGGCGGGCACCCCCGAGCTCGCCAATGCCTATGGGCGGGTGGTGCGGCCCGGGGGCAACCCGGCCGCCCGGGCCCTGCTGGAGCGCGTCTTCCAGGTGGTGGACCAGCCCTGGCGGGGCCTGGGGCCGATTGCCGGCGGCGGCCTGGCCCTGGCGCCGGCCTACGCCCCGCTCGATGCCCGCTTGCGCTTTGGCCTGGCCAGCCTGGCTGCCGATCGGGACCTAGGGCCGGCACGGAATCTCCAAGGCTCAGGCGCCAGCGGGCCCGGCGGCGATCCCCCGGCGCCCGGTGCCCCCCTCGCCCCGCCAGCAAATCCCTGCATCAGCGGCGCCATCCTGCGGGGCCGCGCCACCCCGCCCGACTGCCCGGCCTTTGGCGGCGCCTGCACCCCGGAGCGGCCCCTGGGGGCGCCGATGGTCTCCAGCGAGGGAGCCTGCGCCGCCTACTACCGCTACCGCCGCCATGGCTGAGATCTCCCTGCCTGCCAGCCCGATCCCTGGGTGGGGAGCTGGTCCGCCCGGGATCCAGGCCCCCAGCCCCTTGGCCGCCATCCCCGCGGCCCCGGAAGCGCGCATCCAGCTGGCCCATGGCGGCGGCGGCACCCTGATGCAGCAGCTGATCGACCAGGAGCTGCGCCGCCTTTACGACCCCCCAAACCTGGTCTTGCATGACGCCGCCCGGCTCGAGTTGCCCTGCGGCCCCCTGGCCTTCAGCACCGACAGCTACGTGGTGCAGCCGCTGGAATTTCCGGGGGGCGACATCGGCAGCCTGGCGGTGATCGGCACCGCCAACGACCTGGCCATGGCCGGAGCCCAGCCCCTGCATTTGAGCGTCGGCCTGATCCTGGAGGAGGGCCTGCCCCTGGCCCTGCTGCGCCGCATCGTCGCCTCGATGGCGGCCGCGGCCCGGCTTTGCGGCCTGGCGATCCGCACCGGCGACACCAAGGTGGTGGAGCGGGGCAAGGCCGATGGGCTGTATGTCAACACCAGTGGCCTCGGGCCGATCGAGAGCCCCCGCCCGATCGAGCCCCAGGCGATCCGCCCCGGCGACCGGATCCTGGTGAGCGGCGACCTGGGCCGCCATGGCGTGGCGATCCTGGCGGCCCGCCACCGGCTGACCTTGGATCCCCCGATGGCGAGCGACTGCGCGCCGCTTTGGCCCCTGGTGGAGCAGCTGCTCGCGGCCGGGGCGGTGCCCCATTGCCTGCGCGATCTCACCCGCGGCGGCCTGGCCAGCGCCCTCGAGGAGCTAGCCCAGGCGAGCGGATTGGAGCTGGCGCTGGAGGAAACAGCCATTCCCGTCCTGGAGCCGGTGGCGCGAACCTGCGAGCTCCTGGGCTTCGATCCCCTGCACCTGGCCAATGAGGGGCGCTTCGTGGCCTTTGTGGCCCAGGACGATTTGGCCGTCGCCCTGGCCGTGCTGGCACCCGGCGGCGGCGCCGTCATCGGCAGTGTTCGGGCACACGGGGGGGGGCGCGGCCGGGTGTTCCTACGCACCGCCTACGGCAGCGAGCGCCTGCTGCTGCCCGCCAGCGGTGAGTTGCTGCCCAGGATTTGCTGAATCGAACTTGGTCTGTCCTGCAAGGTCTCAGTCGGCAGTGCCGAGCTGGGCAGGCTTGCCGAACTGGTCTGGGCTGAGGGCAGGTTGGCTGAAAGATTGCTCAGCTCACCTGCCCTCAGGTTTCGTTGCCGCCAAACATGTCGTCGTAGCCCTGGTAGGGCTCGAATTCATCCCAGCCAGGACTGGCCTGGTCGAAGAGGCCGTAGCGGGCAGCTTCATCGTTCATCAGGGTGTTGCCCTCGGGCCGGGTGTCACAGGTGATGCCGCCACCAGCCACCGGCACGCAGTTCTGGAACACCACATCGGCCCGCACCGGGTTCAGACCTGGCGTCAGGTCCAGGCCTAGTCCCACCAGCCCCAGGCTGAGTGCCAGGCCCCTGCTCAGCCAGCAGGTTCTGAGCGTCCAGGCCGCCGATGGGCCCGGCCGGCTGGCCCGCTCCTGAAGATTGCTGCCCATTTCAACGGCGGCCATGGCGGAAGCGGCGGGGATCCTGAAATGATGGTCGGTGCCTACGCGCCTGCCGTGATGTACACCGATTGGACTGCCGTGATCCTGCTGTTGCTCACGGCGGCCCCCCTGGCCGTGGTCGTGGCCACAGCCGGGTTCTTCATTTGGCGGCAGAAGCGTCAAAAAGGCTGATCCTCAATAGTTTCAGCGCCAGACCGGGCTGATCTCGCTAGCCCGGCTGTTCTTGAAGCCAGGCTGATCTTGAAGCCAGGCTGTTCTTGAAGCCAGGCTGATCTTGAAGCCAGCCTGATCCTTAGAAAGCCTGACCGTGAAAAACGTCTCGGAAGACCGTCTCTGAGGACCGTCTCTGAAGACCGACTCGTTAGTTGGGCAGATCCTGGAATAGCCCCTCGGCTGGAAGCCTGCGCTGACTCCCACGGGTGCTGGCCATCAGCTGATCTAGGGCCTGGCCCAATTGGGGTTGGGGCTTAAAGGCACTGCTGGCGGGTACCACCGGCAACATGCCCTGGCCGGCGCAATCGAGGCAGGTGCGAAAGCGCATGGCGGTCAGCCTTAATACCCCACTGCCGCCGCAGGTTTGGCATTTACGGGGAACGCTCAGGGCGGCAGGCGGGAAGGCTTGATTGAGGCCTGCTTCCGCAGGCGCAAGGAGGGGCTGGGGCAACAGGGCTAGGGCTTTAGGTCCGCCTGGCTGAAAAGGGGTAGGAAGTACGGCCAAAATCTGTGTTGATTTGCTGTCACAGCAGTGTGGCGGCTTTTCGGTTCCCTGAACCTGCAACCTTCCTTAAATCTGCAGTGCTGCCAGTTGGGCTGCCATCTGGTCAGTCACCAGCCGCTGCAACGGCGCCTGAATTGTTAAGGCCTGATTGCCCAT
Organism: uncultured Synechococcus sp.; assembly: GCA_903855705.1. GTDB lineage: Bacteria > Cyanobacteriota > Cyanobacteriia > PCC-6307 > Cyanobiaceae > BAIKAL-G1. The sequence goes on along the minus strand of CAINZT010000112.1, from coordinate 246 downwards.
GGGCCGAATCTTGAGCTCGGCCAGCAATTCGGCCGCGCTCAGCCGGCTGCCCCGCTCCACCAGATCCAGTTCCGCTGCCAGCAGCCCCACCACGCCTGGGCCATCAAGGCCCCGATCTCTGAGGGCCGATACGCCTGCGGCCCCGTTGCGCTTGGCCAGGCGCTGGCCGCTGCCATCGAGCAGCAGGGGCCCGTGCCAGTAGGTCGGTGGGGGGGAGCCCAGGGCCGCCATCACGGCCACCTGGGC
>CAINZT010000111.1 GCA_903855705.1 uncultured Synechococcus sp. | reverse complement strand
TGGCCCGTGCCACCTGCTAGCTGGTCGCGTCCCTTTGGCCTCGGCTGGGAGCAGCCCTACACGGTGCGCTACGCCAGCAACCTCGATGACGGCCCCAGCCACGGCATGCCCCTGGGGGGCTTCGGCGCCGGCTGCATCGGCCGGGCGCCCGATGGCAACTTCAACCTCTGGCACCTCGATGGCGGCGAACACTGGTTCGGCACCCTGCCCGATTGCCAGTTCGCCCTGTTTGAAAGGGGCGCCAACGTAAGTCGCGCCCATGCCCTGGCGGTGAAACCCGAGGTCGATGCCTCCCGCCCCGAGGCTGGGGAGCCCCTGCCCGCCTGGGACTGGTATCCCGCCAGCACCACAGGGTGCAGCACCGGCACCTATGCCGCCCGCTATCCCCTCAGCTGGACGGAGTACGAGGGGGTGTTCGACGCCCAAGTGGGCGTGCAGGCCTTCAGCCCGATCGTCCCCGGCGATTACCAGCGCAGCAGCTACCCGGTGGCGGTGTTCCTCTGGACCCTCTCCAACCCCACCGATGCCCCCCTCGACCTGTCCCTGCTGCTGAGCTGGCGCAACACCACCGGCTGGTTCACCAACACCGATCCCTCGGCGGCGGTCACCTTCCGCGATGACGGCAGCCCCGAGCACAACTATGTGCCGGCGATCGGCCAGGGGGCTGGCCAATGCAACCGTTATGTGGATGGCGTAGGCCTTTCGGGCGTCCTACTCGAAGGGTCCCTCTCGGAACCCATCGCCGAGGGTCAGGGCCAGTGGTGCATTGCCACAAGCCCCCAGGAGGGGGTCGAGGTCCTGCGCTGCAGCCGTTGGGATCCCAGCGGTAGCGGCTCGGAGCTCTGGGAGCCCTTTGCCCGCGATGGCTCGATCCCCGAGGGCAATAACGATCGCCAGAGCAGGGCCACCGAGGCTGCGAGCGCGGCGATGGCCGTGCGCTTCCGTCTGGAGCCCGGCGAAACCCGCCAGATCCCCCTAGTGATCAGCTGGGACCTGCCGGTGACCGCCTATGCCACCGGCAGCCGAGCGTTGCGCCGCTACAGCGATTTCTTCTCGGCTTCAGGCACCAATGCCGCCGCGATTGCCGCTGAAGCTCTGCGGGATTGGCCCGATTGGTTGCAGCAGATCGACGCCTGGCAGCAACCGGTGATAGCCCGCACCGACCTGCCCGAGGCCCTGCGCATGGCCCTGTTTAACGAGCTCTACGACCTGGCGAGTGGCGGCAGCCTCTGGACGGCTGCCAGCAGCGCCCATCCGGTGGGTCAATTTGGCGTGCTCGAGTGCCTCGATTACGCCTGGTACGAAAGCCTGGATGTGCGGCTCTATGGCTCCTTTGCCCTGTTGCAACTCTGGCCCGAGCTCGATAAGGCGGTGTTGCGCAGTTTTGCCCGTGCCATTCCCGCCGCCGATGCCACGCCCCGGCCGATCGGTTGGTATTTCACCCAGGGCAAGGGGCGGGTGGAGGCGGCCCGCAAGATTGCTGGCGCCACCCCCCACGACCTAGGCGCCCCGAACGAGCTCCCGTTTGAGGCCACCAACTACACCGCTTACCAGGATTGCAACCTCTGGAAAGATCTGGCTAGCGATTTTGTGTTGCAGGTGTGGCGCACCTTCAAGCTGGCCCCCAATGGCGAAGATCTGCGCTTTTTGGCCGATTGCTGGCCTGCTGCTGTGCAAGCCCTCCACTACCTCAAGGCCTTCGACACCAACAACGACGGCCTGCCCGATAACGGCGGCGCCCCCGACCAAACCTTCGACGACTGGCCCCTAAAAGGGGTGAGCGCCTATTGCGGCGCCCTCTGGATTGCCGCCCTAGAGGCGGCCCTGGCCATGGCCCAGCGCCTGCAACTGGACCTGGGCCTCGATACATCCAATGACCAGCGCACCTTCGGCAGCTGGCTCGAGCAATCACGCGCCAATTTTGATCGCCTGCTCTGGAACGGCGAGTTTTACAAGATTGATGCCGAAAGTGGCACGCCGGTGGTGATGGCCGACCAACTCTGCGGCGATTTCTATGCCCGCCTGCTGGGCCTGCCCAGCGTGGTGGCCGATGAGCGGGCCCAATCGGCCCTGCGGGCGGTGAAGGAGGCCTGCTTTGAGGGTTTCCAGGGCGGCACTCTCGGCGTGGCCAACGGCCTGCGCCGCGATGGCACGCCCCTGGATCCCAATGGCACCCACCCCTTAGAGGTGTGGACCGGTATCAACTTCGGCCTGGCCGCCTACTACCGCTTGATGGATCAGGGCGACACGGCTCTGGCGATTTGCGGCGCGGTGGTGGAGCAGGTGTATGGCGGCGGCCTCCAGTTCCGCACCCCCGAAGCGATCACGGGGGTGAACACCTTCCGGGCCTGCCATTACCTGCGGGCCATGGCGATCTGGGCCCTGTGGGCCACCCACACCGATTGGCAGGTGATCCCTGGCGCTGAGCGGGAGGCGGCTTGAGAGTGGTCCCCGGTTCAACAAGAGCAGGGAGAGCTCGCGGCACCAACCCTTTGAGCCAGGGCCCTTTGAGCCTGGTTATGGGCTTGATCCTCACGCTTGTCATCCAGCTGCTGGCTGGGGCGCCAGCCCAGGCCCAGATCCATGCCCATGGCGATGAAAACGGCGTGCAGGTCGTGCGCAGCCTCGACAGCCTGCGCGATCTCGACGACCAAAGCTGGCAACTGGTGGCCTACCGCGAGGGGCCGGCCGGGGGGCCGCTGCGCCTACGCATCGTCAGTTTTCCCGGGCGGGTGCGGCTCGATCACCCCACGGCCCTGCAGGTGAGCTCCGGCCGCAACCATTGGGACCTGGCCGACATCACCACCGCCAACCCCAAGCTGGCCCGCGATAGCCGCGATGCCGCCGCTGAATTTGACCTCGGCCCGCTGCTGGCTGACCTGCAGCAAAACCGGCCGCTGCGGCTCCGGTTGCCAGGCGTGTTTGTGGAGCTGCCGGTGCCCCCCTACGTGGTGTCCGAATGGCGCAGTTTGCCCGCTTGGGCCGAGGCCGCTTGAGCCCAGCCGCCACGCTCCAGCCCACGGCAGAGCAGGCCGCCCGTTGGCGCCCCTGGATGGGGCGGGCCCTGCAGCTGGCGGCCCTGGGCCAGGGCCGCACCAGTCCCAACCCGATGGTGGGTTGTGTGGTGCTGGATGCCAGCGGCCAGCTGGTGGGCGAAGGCTTCCATGCCCAAGCCGGCCAGCCCCACGCCGAAGTGGGGGCGCTGCGCCAGGCGGGCGAGCGGGCCCTAGGCGGCACGGCGATCGTGACCCTGGAGCCCTGCTGCCACCACGGCCGCACCCCCCCCTGCAGCCAAGCCCTGCTGGCCGCCGGCATTGGCCGGGTGGTGGTGGCGATGGTGGATCCCGATCCCCGGGTGGCCGGCCAGGGCCTGGAGCA
>CAINZT010000110.1 GCA_903855705.1 uncultured Synechococcus sp. | reverse complement strand
CCAAGCCGCCTCCGAGGGCACCGGGGTGCTGAAGGCCGCCGACCTGAGCCTGTTCCCGGAGGAATGCCGGGTCACCCGGGGGGGGATTGAGGTGAACCTTTCTCCCAAGGAATACCGGCTGCTGGAGCTGTTCATGCAGAACCCCAAGCGGGTCTGGAGCCGGGACAAGTTGCTGGAGCGGGTCTGGGGGATCGACTTCATGGGCGATAGCAAGACCGTTGATGTGCACATCCGCTGGCTGCGCGAAAAGATCGAGGCCGATCCCTCCGCCCCCAAGCTGATCCTGACGGTGCGGGGCTTCGGCTACCGCTTTGGCTGAGTCGCCACCCGCCGCAAGCCACCCCCCAATCCCCCTGAATCCCCTGGCCCATGGCCCTGCTGCTGGCCCTCCTGATCGGCCTGGCCCTGGGCTACGGCCTAGCCAAGGACTGGACCCCAAGGCCAGGGGCCAAGCCGCGCCGTCGCAACCTGCCCCAGCGCCAACGGGTGAAGCCCGCCCAGCTGCAGGCCTGGATCGAGGCGGCCCCAGTGGGCTGGATCAGCCTCGATTCCGAGCTGCTCATCCACGACATCAACCCCCAGGCGGAAAAGTTGCTGAAACTGCCCCGGATCCAGCTCACCCGGGGGCGCCTGCTCACCGAAGCTGTGGCCGTCGATGAACTGGAGTCGATCGCCCGGCTGGCCCAGGCCCAGGGGCGGCCCCAACGGGTGGAATGGCTGATCGACAGCGATGCCCTTGAGGCCTATGCCCTGCCCGGCGAGGAGGGCTGGGTGGCCCTACTGCTCCAGAGCCGCCGTTCGCTCGAAGCCCAGCTCGAACAGCAGGAACGCTGGGTCAGTGATGTGGCCCACGAACTCAAAACACCCCTCACGGCCCTGTTGCTGGTGGGCGAGAGCCTGGCCAGCCAGGTGGAAGGCCGCCATGGCCTGCTGGTGCAGCGGCTGCAGCGGGAATTGCAACGGCTCCAAGAGCTCGTCGGCGACCTGCTGGAGCTCTCGCGCCTGGAAAACCTGCTGCCCCGCGAGGAAGGCCGCTACAACCAGGTGGAACTGCGGGAACTGGTGGAGGCGGCCTGGGCCAGCCTGCGCCCCCTGGCCGAGCAACGCCAGGTATCCCTGGCCCTGAGTGGCCCCTCCCCCAGTCCGGCCCGGGGCGATGGGCCGCGGCTGCACCGGGCCCTGCTCAACCTGCTCGACAACGCCCTGCGTTACAGCCCCGAGGGGGCCACCATTGAGGTGGGCCTGCGCAGCAGCGGCGATTGGTGGCTGATTGATGTGCGCGACCATGGCGTGGGCCTCAGCGACGAGGACCGCAGCCACATGTTTGAGCGTTTCTACCGGGGCGATCCCTCGCGGGTGCGCCACCAGCGGGTCGGCAGTGGCCTGGGCCTGGCGATCGTGCAGCAAATCGCCGTGACCCACGGCGGCCGCATCCAGGGCCGCAACCATCCCCAGGGCGGTGCCGTGCTGGAGCTGGTCCTGCCCAAGGGAGGTTGATTGGTTACGGAGCGAAGCTTGAGGGGACTCTGATGGCAGAAGAACGGCTGCAGAAGGTGTTGGCGGCGGCCGGTCTGGGCTCCAGGCGCCAGGTGGAGGCCTGGCTGCGGGCCGGCCGGATCCGGGTGAATGGCCAGGTAGCGGAGCTCGGCGGGAGGGCCGATCCCGGGCGAGACCAGATCAGCCTCGACGGCCAGCCGGTGGCGGCCGCCCGCCCGCCCCAGCTGATCCTGCTCAACAAACCGGCGGGGGTGGTTTGCAGCTGCAGCGACCCCGAGGGGCGCGCGACCGTGTTGGACCTGCTGCCGCCGGAGCTGGCCCGGGGCCAGGGGCTCCATCCCGTTGGCCGGCTCGACCAGGAAAGCCGCGGCGCCCTGCTGCTCACCAACCAGGGCGCCCTAACCCTGCGGCTCACCCATCCCCGCTATGGCCACCGCAAGACCTACCGGGTGCGGGTGGCGGGGGAGCCCAAGGATGGGGTTCTAGAGCAGTGGCGCCGGGGCGTGCCCCTTGATGGCGAGCCGGCGGCACCAGTGACGGTGCGCCTGCTGGGCCAGGGCCCCTGGAAGGGCCGGCCCTCGACCCTGCTGGAGCTGGTGATGGGCGAGGGCCGCAACCGCCAGATCCGCCGCACCGCCGAGGCCCTGGGCCACCCGGTGCTGGACCTGGAGCGGATCGCCATCGGCCCAATCCGACTTGGTCCCCTGCCGGAGGGCCGCTGGCGCCGGGTGGAGTCCCAGGAGTGGGGACGCCATGACCCGCTGGGGGAAGCGGATCCTTAGCCGCGGCCGTAGTAACGGGCCATCTGGCCCAGGCCCAGCAGGGGGCCATGCAAGGCCCCGATCGGGTCGTGCAGGCGCCACTGCCAGTTGCCTTCCGTCGTGCCAGGGGTGTTGAAGCGGGCGCCGTCATCGAGGTGGAGCAGGTCTTGGAGGGGCACCACCGCCAGATCGGCGGGCGACTCCAGGGCCAGGCGCAGCAATTGCCAGCCAGGTGCATGGACCGCCTCGCCCAGGCAAGCTTCGACCCGGCGCCGTTCCTCCTCCTCCAGGCTGGCCCACCAGCCGATGCAGGTGGCGTTGTCGTGGGTGCCGGTATACACAACCCAGTTCGTGCCCTTGTAATTCTTGGGCAGGTAGGCGTTGTCTGGATCGCCATCAAAGGCGAACTGCAGGATCTTCATCCCCGGCAGCTGGTAGTCGTCGCGCAGGGCTTCGACGCCGGGGGTGATCACGCCCAGGTCTTCCGCCACCAGGGGCAGCACGGGAGCACCCCCGGCCTTGAGGACCCGGCGCCGCAGCCCCTTCAGCAGGGCCCGCCCAGGCGACGGCCGCCAGGTGCCGTGTTCCGCCGTGGGGTCACCGCCGGGCACACACCAGCTGGCATCGAGGGCGCGGAAGTGGTCGAGGCGCAGGCAATCAAACAGCTCCAGCTGGCGCTCCAGCCGCTGCAACCACCAGGAAAAACCGCCAAGCCGGTGCCAGATCCAGCGATAGACCGGCGTGCCCCAGAGCTGGCCGGTTGCGGAGAAGTAGTCGGGCGGCACGCCGCTCTGGGAGCGCAGGGAGCCATCGGAGCGCAGCGAAAACAGGCGGCGATGGCTCCAGACATCGGCGCTGTCGTGGGCCACATAGAAGGGCAGATCGCCCATGACCTCCACCCCCAGGCTGCGGGCCAGGTCCAACAGGCGCAGCCACTGGACCTGCAACTGCCATTGCACCAGGGCCTCCTGCAACAGGGCATCGGCCTGGTCCCGATCGAGCTCGGCCAGGGCCCGGGCCTGGCGGCGGGCTAGGGGTTGGGGCCACTGCCACCAGGGCGTCTGGGCGTGGAGCCGGCGCAAGACCATGTAGCGGCAATGGTCCTTGAGCCAAAACTGCTCCTTAAGGGACCAGGCCTCAAAGGCGCGGCGCTGGTATTCGCTCTGTTCCGGCCAGCGCTCCAGCAGCAGGCGGGCCAGGACCTCAGAGCGCCGGGCGGCCGCCGCCAGGTCGAGGAGATCGCTGCGGCCGGGGGGCAGGTCCTCGAGGTCGTCCTGCTCCAGCAGCCCATCCTCCACCAGCCGCTGGCCATCGAGCAGCCAGGGGTTGAGGGCAAAGCCGCTGGGGGAGCTATAGGGGGAGCCGCCGCCATCGGTGGGGGCCAGGGGCAGCAGCTGCCACACCCCCACGCCCTCGGCGGCAAGAAGCTGGATCCAGGCTTCGGCGGCCGCACCGAAACTGCCGCAGGCCGGGGTTCCAGGCAGGGCCGTGGGGTGCAGCAGCACTCCGCAGCGGCGGCCTGGGGTTGGGGAAGGCATCACAGGGTCGGCAAGCGATAGCGGCTGATGATCGTTTTGGCGAAGGAGGGGATGTGCTGCTCCGCCTTTTCAGGGTGGTTCCGCCGCAGCCAAATGGCATTACGGGTGAAGTGGGAATCGATCGAGAAGCGACCGTATTCGAGGCCCTTGGGACCGATGCGCTGGACGATGCAACCGACCAGCTCGGCCAGCCAGCGGGGCAGTTTGACGGCCTGGTCGTAGGCGCCGATGCCCTGCTGCACGGCGGCGCGGCGATCGCCGCTGCTGGCCACCGGAGCCATGTCCAGTTCGGCCTCCACCAGATCAAGCAGCTCCTGGCCGAGGGGGTTGCGCACGGTGAGCCACTGGCGGCCGAAGCTGGCGCCCATGTAGCCCACCACCAGGTCGGCGCCGCCATTGACGTAGTCGAAACAGCTCAGGCAGCTGGGGGCAAACACATCCTTAAGGGCGGGCGTGTCGAGGCCGAAGAAGGGCACGGTCTCGCTGTGGCCGTCGCTATGGCGGAAGTGGATGCGGAAATCCTGCATGAACTCGTAGTGCACCACCGTGGCCGGTGAGGCGCTGGCGCTCTCCAGGAAGGTCTGCAGGCCGGCGCGGCTGACGTTGTCGACGCAGGGCAGCCCGAGCACGTAGAGCTGGTCGAGGGGCAGGCTGGCCTGGACGGCCCGCAGGGCCTGGACCTGGCAGCCCACCCCAATGGCCAGCAGCCGGCGGATGCCACTGCCGGGCAGCTGCTCAAGCACCTCGAGATTGGGCGAGAGGGTGGGCTTGTTGACCCGGGCCGCCAACACCTGCTCGGGGGTGCGGGCCAACACGGGCACCGGCGTGAAGCGGTCGTCTGGGCTTTGTTGCACGCAAAGCACCGCATCCACCAAGCCCGTTTCCAGGGCAAGCACGCCGATGCGGCTGACGATGCCGGTCCACTGGGCCCCCTCGATGGCTGGCTGCAGCCGGGCCGTGACCATGCGCTGGCTGACGCCGAAATAGAGCTCGTCTTCGTTGTTCTGGTCGCGGGCGCGGCCGTGGGCGGCCGTTTCCATCGCCTCGAAACGCTGGTTCAAAAAGGCGCAGGCCTGGCGCACATAGGCCACCCAGCGGCTGTCGCAGAGGCCGCAGTCGCTGCAGAGGTCTTTGGCGGGCTTGGCGCTGCCCTTGGCCAGGGGGCGGGCCCGCTCGTGGGGCGCCAGGGGGGCCGGGTCAGGCGTGCTGGAGACAGCGGTCACAGGTGGGCTCCAGCCGGTCAAAACATCCAGCCGACCAACCTATCGGCCAATGGCGCCACTAGCCGGCAGCCAGGGCCTGGGCCGGGCGCCTGGGCCGGCCGATTTGGGTGGGCCAAAGTAGCCCCACTCCCAGCGCGCCGTCGCCATGGTCCCCCCAGGGGAATCCCCCAACCGAGCGGACCGCCGCCGCCGGAACCGGCCCGAGCGGGCTCCGGCCCCAGGGCGGGGCAAACGGGCCCAGGGCCTGGCGGGCGCCCAACCAGCCAATCGCTGGCGCACGCGGCTGCGGGCGGCCCGGCGGCTGGGCTTGGTGGCTGGGGGGATGGTGGCCAGCGTGAGCCTGCTGGGCCTGGTCTGGCCCCAGGGCGATCCCGCCAACCAGCCCCAGGAGGGATCGCACCAGGGCTTGAACGCCGAGCTGCCCAGCCGGCCGATCAGCGTGCTTTTGATCGGCTCCGATGCCGACCGGCGCGGGGCTGTCAGTAACGGCGCCGCGCCCGCCGGTGCGGCCAACAGCGATGCCCTGATGCTGGTGCGGCTAGCCCCGAAACAGCCCCTCGATGTGCTGGTGTTGCCGATCGAGGCGGCAATCCGGCTGCCGGGCGACAGGGAGCCCGTGGCCCTGGGCAGCCTTTACCGCCGGGGCGGCGCGGCCCTGGTGGCCTCCGTCACCGCCGAATTGATGGGGCTGCCCAAGGGCCAGCCCGACCGCTACCTGGTGGTGCCGCGCCTGGTCCTGCGCAAGTTGGTGGACGGCCTCGGCCAGGTGGAGATCGCCCCGGATCGGGCCATGCTCTATGCCGACAAGAGCCAGAAGCTGCAGATCGACCTGCAGCCGGGGCTGCAACTGCTCGATGGCGCCCAGTTGGAGCAGCTGCTGCGCTTCCGCGAGGCCGATGGCAGCGAAGAGGGCCGGCGCCAACGGCTGCAGGCCAGCCTGGCGCCCCTGCTGCTGCAGATGGGCCAGCCCCAGCAGCAGCAGCAGCTCCCAGACCTGCTCCGCTCCCTCCAGGGCCAGGTGGAGACCAACCTGAGCCCGAACGAGGCCCTCAGCCTGCTGGCAGCCGCCCTACAGGCGGGCGCCTCACCCCGGTTCCACAGCCTGCCGCTGCTCCCACCGCTCACCCCCGCGGTCGGCGCCAAGCCGGGCCTGCGCCAACTGGCCGGGCCGGTCGGCCAGAGCGACTGGCCCCAGATCTAAACGGGTCCTGGCTGTTCAATCCAGGTCGAGACGGTGGCTGGCGAGCTGCAGGGCCCTAGCCAAATCGGCTGCCGCCTCCCAGGCCTGATCCTGCCCAGCGGGATCCTGGTCCGGGTCGCTGGCGGCCTGGGGATCTGGGCCTTGGGGATCTTCTCCCCGGGGATCTTCTCCCTTGAGATCTTCTCCACGGGGAATCGCCAACCAGCCGAGCCAGGGCAGGCCATCGCGGCGCCGATCCACGGCCAGCCAGGGGCCGCCCCACTGGATCAAGCCGAGGAGCGGCACGCCCTGGCCCTGGAGCAGGGCGCAGTACGCCGCCGCCGGTCCCGTGGCGGCGGCAGCGGCCGGGATCAGCAACAAGCAGGGCTGGCGCCAGGCGCCCAGGGCCTCGGCCCAACTGCCCCTCTCCCCGAGAAAGGCCCCCGGATCGGGCGCCAGGGGCCAAAGCCAAGGCCCGGGTTCCTGGGCCAGGGCGGCCAGCCGGCCCTGGGGATCGGCCCAGGCGGGTTCGCCCCCGGCCAGGCCCGAATCGGAAGACTTTCGAGAGGATTGGGCCTGGCCATCGGCCCGCGCATCGCCCCAACCGGCCGCCCCCACCTCCAGGGCCCCATCGGCATCGCCCAGGCCCCTGGGCAGCCAGCGCCGCGGCGGCAACAGCCCCCCCAGCAGGGCGGCCAAGGGCTCCCCGACCGCGGCCGGAACCCCCCCTGGCGCGACCACCACCCAGCCGCGGGCCAGACCTGGCGGGCCAACCCGGCCCCCGGAGGGCTGGCTCAGGAGCCCCAACCCGGCTGGCCCGTGCGCCCCAGAGCGGCGGTCTGAACCGGCGCGGAGGCCAGGGCCCGATCGCCCCTGGGCGCCAGAGGCGACTTGCGAATTGGTCTGGAAATCGGCGGCCATGGCGACTCTGGATTCGGCGTTGGACTCGGCCATGGACTGCAACTGACCCCTCGGATGGATCCGATCCTCACCGGATGGCTCGTACGATCAATGCCAGCCGATCACGCCAGCACCCGCCGTGACCAGTTTTCTGACCGCCGAGCGGGTTGAACACGTCAGTGTCAACCATGACACCCGCCGGCTCAGGCTGTTCAGCGGCACCTCGAATCCGGCCCTAGCCCGGGAGATCGGCGACTACCTGGGCGTGCCCGATGGGCCCCGGGTGATTAAACGTTTCGCCGATGGCGAGCTCTACGTGCAGATCCAGGAATCGATCCGGGGCTGCGATGTGTTCCTGATCCAGCCCACCTGCGCGCCGGTCAACGACCACGTGATGGAGCTGCTGATCATGGTGGATGCCTGCCGCCGCGCCTCGGCCCGCCAGATCACGGCCGTGGTGCCCTACTACGGCTACGCCCGCGCCGACCGCAAGACCGCCGGCCGCGAATCAATCACGGCCAAGATGGTGGCCAACCTGCTGGTGACCTCCGGCGTGGACCGGGTGCTGGCCATGGACCTGCATTCGGCCCAGATCCAGGGCTACTTCGACATCCCCTGCGACCACATCTACGGCTCACCGGTGCTGGTGGACTACCTGATGGGCCGGGACCTGGGCGAGGTGGTGGTGGTGTCCCCCGATGTGGGCGGCGTGGCCCGGGCCCGGGCCTTCGCCAAGCAGATGCACGATGCGCCCCTGGCGATCATCGACAAACGCCGCTCGGGCCACAACGTGGCCGAAAGCCTCACCGTGATTGGCGATGTGGCCGGAAAAACGGCCGTGCTGATCGACGACATGATCGACACCGGCGGCACGATCAGCCAGGGGGCCCGGTTGCTGCGCAAGCGGGGCGCCAGCCGGGTGCTGGCCTGCGCCACCCACGCGGTGTTCTCGCCGCCGGCCCTGGAGCGGCTGGCCGAGCCGGGCCTGTTTGAGGAGGTGATCGTGACCAACAGCATCCCGATTGCGCCAGAGCGGATCATTCCCCAGCTGCAGGTGCTCTCGGTGGCCAAGATGCTGGGCGAAGCGATCTGGCGCATCCACGAGGAGAGTTCGGTCAGTTCAATGTTTCGCTAGGCGTGGACTTGCCCCTGCTGGGACGGCGGCGCCGGCTGGCGCCGGTCAGCTGGGGGGCCCTATCAGCCCTGCTGGGTTTGGGCCTACAGGCCTGGGCCCTGCCCCTAGCTGCATGGGCGGCGCCCCGGGTGGGGGTGTGGCTCACCAATAGCCCAAGCTCCCTTTATTACGACTCTGGCCGGATCGAACGGGCCGTGGAGGACCTGGCGGAGGCGGGCTTCAACACGCTTTACCCGAATGTGTGGAGCCGGGGCGCCACCTTCCACGCCAGCCGCTGGGCGCCGCTGGAGCCGGCCCTGCGCCAATCGAATCCGGGGCTCGATCCGATCTGTCGCCTCACCCAGGCCGCCCACCGGCGTGGTTTGCAGGTGATCCCCTGGTTTGAATACGGGCTGATGGAGCCCGCCGAGGCCGAGGTGGTGCGGCAACACCCCGAATGGGTGCTGCAGAAGCGCGATGGCACCAGCCTCACCACCATGCATGGCCGCAACGACCGGGTGTGGCTCAACCCGGCCCATCCGGGCGTGCGCCAACGCTTCATTGGCCTAATTAGCGAAATCGTGCAGCGTTGCGGCGTTGATGGCATCCAGCTCGATGACCATTTCGCCTGGCCGGTGGAACTGGGCTACGACGCATTTACCCGCGAGCTCTATGCCAAAGACACGGGCTTGCAGCCCCCTGACAACTACACCGATCGGGCCTGGATGACCTGGCGCCGCCACCGACTGAGCGACCTACTGGGTGAACTGCGCGAAAGCCTGAAGCAAGCCGGCAAGGGCCGGGTATACGTGAGTCTCTCGCCGGGCCCCTTTCGCTTTGCTTACAACAACTGGCTCCAGGACTGGGAGATCTGGGCATTAGGCGGCCAGATCGAGGAGCTGGTGGTTCAGAACTACGCCTATTCCCTGCCCGGCTTTGTGAAAGATCTCGACCAGCCGGCCCTACTGAAGGCCCGCACCTGGGGAATCCCGGTGGAGATTGGCATCCTGGCGGGCTTCGGCGGCCGCACCACCTCCCTACCGATGCTGCGGGACCAGGTACAAAAGGTGAACGAGCGGGGCATGGGCGTGATCTTCTTCTACTGGGAAGGGCTGTGGGGGCAATACTCGGGGCCCGAAGGCCCCCAGCTACGCCGCGCAGGCTTTCGGCAGATCAACGGGCTGGGGGGATCGGTGATCGGGCCGGGGGAGTTGCCGGGGCTGCCACGCTGAGGGCGAAGCCCGCTCAGACTTGGGCCCCAACCCGCTGGCACCCCAACCGGTAGGGCATCCCAAGAAGGGGTGCCCTATCCCTCAACGCCCGTTGACAATCACCGGGCTCATTGAGCTCCCGCCCGTACCGGGCAAAGCCGGCACCACAGAGGTTTGACCATCCCACTTATCGAGGAAGAGCTTATAAAGCACCTGGTTGTCCAGGCTGGAATTGAGCGTTTGATAGCGCTTGGCCTCTTGTTCGGCAATCAGAACTTCGGTTTGGGCGCGCAGGAGT
>CAINZT010000109.1 GCA_903855705.1 uncultured Synechococcus sp. | reverse complement strand
TGCTTCTAGTTGCTTCTAGTTGCTTCTAGTTGCTTCTAGTTGCTTCTAGTTGCTGCGTCTCCGCTCTCCCCCTAGCCCGCTTGATCAATCTCGCGGCGGAGATTCACGTTCTTCTGGGGCGGCCAGCCACTCCTGCCAGCGTTGGGCTTCCGCCTGGGCCGAGGCGCTGGCACTGGCCGGGGCGCCCACCAGCCACACCGCCTGGCTGGCCCGGCTCACCGCCACATACACCAGTTGGCGGCGCAACTGCTCGTCGCTCGGCCAAAACACATCCCCGGCCACGAACACCTCGCCAAAGGTGCTGCCCTGGCTGCGGTGCACCGTCAACACCGCCGCCGGGCCGAGGGAGGCGAAGGCATCGCGCACAAGACCAATGGCGCCGCCCCAAGCCCGCAAGGCCCTCCTTCTGTCCGGCCTTGTGGGCTTGCTCATCAAGCCTTGTGAACATCACAGTGACGTGCATGCTTCACACTCCAATTACCCAGCATTTTTAAATGCTGCTCTAAATTGCGGCAGAGTGCTTCTTTGTTCAACAAGTAAGGGCCAAGCTCAGCTCGGCTTGTTCCATCAATGGGGCGGGCTGGGGCGAAGGCAGGCCCCCACCGGTCAGGCAACCGATTGGTGATTGGCACCTAGCGATTTCGTTGGTGGTGGCTGACATGCAAGCACGTCGGAACAGACCCATATGAGGCCCATAAATGCGACGTCTTTCTCAACGTCGCTGCCCTAATAAGCACCACCGATGACTTGCCTAGGCAGTCTTTCCAGGGAGATGAAGATAAATTAAGGATTTCAGGAAAAAATTGCTTCCTTCGCAAAATGACAGGGTCCCTAAAAATTTTCAGGAGGTGAATGAGGAATCATGAGCAGCGCATGAAATCCGTGGATGTTGACTAGAGTGCTGCCACGACAAATTCATTGTTCTGGTAGGCGGCTTTGGCCATGCGGGCTTCTAATTGTTTTCTATTGCTGCCCTGGCTGCGGAGCCTGTGTTTGCAGCAGGTGGAATTAAAATTCCCCATAGAACCCTTTAGGGTGACTAACGAACCCTTCCAGGACGGCTGGACCCATGAAGGTAACGCTTGAGACGAGTGGAGGATTTGCGGCCCTGCCAGGCTTGGCCAGGCCTATTACGATTGACACCGCATCCTTAGATGCCAAGGCCGCTACCGAATTGCATTCATTGATTGCCGAATCAACTTTTTTCGAATTGCCCCCACTTATTGATACAACGCAGAAGGGTGCGGCGGACTTTTTCACCCATCAATTAAGCATAGACGACGGATCTTCGATTCACACAGTGCGCTTCACTGAGCCGATCCTCAATCCCTTCTTGCAGCGACTGCTGACCTTGATTCAGGCAATTATCCGTACGGGTAAATAGTGGTTTAGTTGCTTATCAATCTGCGGATTAATTAACCCCACAATGATGTGCTTTGGCGAGCACAGGAGTGTCTTCATGAAACACCGGCATGATTTCAGCAGGGGAGTGTGTAGATGCGGACTAATTCCCCCTCACATTCTTGAAAGCATTGCTCAAAACGGCAATGAAGAGCAGCGCGCCTTGGCGCAGCAAACCCTGGCTCTAGACCAGGGGATCCGGGCCCAGCGCCTGCAAGTTCCTTGGGCTGCCCCAGGGATGGCTGCCGGCGCCGCCCATCGCAATCGCAAGGTCTACACGGCGTCCCATGGGTCTTCCCTTCCAGGAGGGCTCGTTCGCAGTGAGGGTCAGGCTGCCAATAGTGACGTCTCTGTCAACGAAGCCTATGACGGATTGGGTGCCACGTTCGATCTTTACTACGATGTTTATGGTCGTAACTCGATCGACAATAATGGCTTGGATCTGTTGGCCACGGTCCATTACGGCAACAAGTACAACAACGCATTCTGGAATGGCTCCCAGATGGTTTTTGGTGATGGCGATGGAACCATCTTCAATCGCTTCACCATTGCCATCGATGTGATTGGCCACGAGCTAACCCATGGGGTTACGGGGGCCACCGCTGGTTTGGAATACCACGACCAGCCCGGCGCCCTGAATGAGTCGATGTCGGATGTGTTTGGCTCCTTGGTCAAGCAGCGTTCACTCGGTCAAACGGCAGCCCAGGCTGACTGGTTGATTGGAGCGGGCCTTCTGGCTTCTGGAATTCACGGCGTCGCGCTCCGCTCGATGAAGGCTCCAGGAACGGCTTACGATGATCCAGTGCTCGGTAAGGATCCCCAACCCGATCACATGAGTCGGTACAATCCCACCACCTCTGACAATGGTGGAGTTCATATCAATTCCGGTATTCCGAACAGGGCTTTCTACCTTGCGGCAATCGCCTTAGGTGGCAACGCCTGGGATATCGCTGGCAAGATTTGGTATGCGACCCTGCTCGATTCTCGCCTGTCAAAAACTGCCAGCTTTGTTGATTTTGCCAGCCTCACCGTTGAGCATGCCAATAACCTATTTAATTCAACGGTGCAAGCGGCAGTGTTCCAGGCCTGGAACACTGTCGGCATTACACCGGCGCTGAGCGGCCCGATTTGGCAGTATAACAAAGTTGTGCAGCTTTGCTATACAAGCCCGCACAGCATGAATGCCTGGGCCTACATCCAAGACGCTGGCTGGCGTAAGGTGCAGACCCTCACTCCTGATGGCGTTAGCAACGTGTTCACGTTGCTACTTGAAGCCCAGGCGGGCAATCGTCCGGTTCACATTTATGCCGATGGTGCGCTGGTTTATCAGTCCTACATGGTCTAAAGCCAGTTCGTCAATCGATCCAAAGTTGCTTTGCAACGCTTCCCTTTTCCCATCTAACCCAACCCCAAAAACACCATGGCTGCCGTCAACTTCTCCAACGTAGATGTCGCTTTAACCTATGCCTCTCCCCACACCAAGAATGCTTGGGCCTACATCCAGGGAGGCTGGCGCCAAGTGGATCCTTTGACCCCCGATGGTGTCACCAACATGTTCTCGCTATTGAATTGTGCCAAAGCGAATGGGCGTAAGGTTTCTGGCTCCTATGAAAGCACCACCAACCGGATCAATGTTCTGTACATGATCTAACATCGCTCGCCTCAAACGAACGTCGCCATCGGGATGGGTCGCTAAAGCGTCCCATCCTTTGCACTGCACTCATCGGAACCTCAAGGAGTAACCAATGACCATTCCATCGTCGATGACCTTTCGCCTGGAATTTGGTGACCAGGACAGCAATGACTCACAAATTGGCACTACGAAATCAGCCCAATCGGCGGCGCCAGTGCCAACAGAGTTGATGCTTGGTTCAGCCATGCTGCCTTTCTCCGACAACGCGGGCGCCCCAACCCCTAGCGCCATGCTGTTCGATGCCGAGGCCTTAGCGCTCAACGCAGCCGCACCGGTGCCCTCGCTGGATGTAGCCCATGGGCTAGTGACTGGTTTTGCGGACGCGATACCAAGCCCGCATGGATTGGCCGATCTGGCCAGCTCGGCCCTGGGGGCGGCTGGTTTCAGCGATAGCAATGGGCCACCAGTCCCCGATGTCGAACCAGGCGACCTCAAAGGCAAGGCAGACATCAAGAAATGAACCGCAAATCTTGCCATTTTGCGTGAGATCGTCACTTGCTTGCTTGTCGCTTTCTATTGTCAAGCCTGCTAAGGATTGCTGCCGGCACGGGCTGGTAGCAATCCATGCTGCTCTTGGCTAGGGCCGGCGCCGTCTATGACAGCTTTTTGTTGTCCTTGTTAAGGTGATTCCTTTATTTTCCCTGGATAATTCTGTTTGAACACAGCATTAATTCCTGGTGGCGGATTTGCCGGGATCACCATGGCTGACGACCTATCGCTTTTATTGGGTTTGGTGGTTTTGAGTTGCCAAGGGCTATGGCAAGGGCTTGCGCTTCTCCGGGCCTGCGCTTCTGCGGGCTTGGGTTGTGCTGAAGCCCATCTCCCTGCTGCCCTTAAACGGCCAAGTCAGTGACAACCATTCAACCAAACAATCGCGAACCTGGCTTTACTGTTCTGTCTTCAGCCACTGCTGCCAACGCTGGGCTTCCGCCTGGGCCGAGGCACTGCTACTGGCCGGAGCGCCCACCAGCCACACCGCCTGGCTGGCCCGGCTCACCGCCACATACACCAGTTGGCGCCGCAGCTGCTCGTCGCTCGGCCAAAACACATCTCCGGCCACGAACACCTCGCCAAAGGTGCTGCCCTGGCTGCGGTGCACCGTTAACACTGCCGCCGGGCCGAGGGAGGCGAAGGCATCGCGCACCAGGAAGAAGCGTCGCCACAGGCCCCGGCCGTCTTTTTTGCCGGCCTCGCGGGCCTGCTGGCGTAGCCGGGCCAACACGCCATCCAGTTGTTGGCGGGCGGCGCTTCCCACCGGTGGCAACAGGCGCAGGCTGAGCCGGGTTTCGCCCGCTTCCACCTCGGCGGTGAGGGTGTCGATCACGGTGGCCGTGAGGCCATCACCGCTGCCGACGCCGAAATCGGCCAGGTCGCAGCGCTCCGGCGTCACATCGCGCACCACCAGCTCCCGGTTTGAGCCCAGCAGCATGTCGGGTTCCTCGGCCCCCTCTTCCCCTTGTCGGCAGGCCGGCGCCATCACCGCGGCGCGGCTGATTAGCACTTCCCCCGGCAACACCGGCATCTGGTCCGCCATCTCTCCATGGATGGCCCGGCGGGCCAGGGGCACCAGCTGCTCGAGGGCGCGGTTGGTATAGCAGAGGATGCGGGCGTGGTCCGGGTTGTCCAGTTCGGCCGCCCGTCGCAGGGCCGCCTGGGCTGCCGCTAGCCAGTCTTGCCGCGGCGCCACCGCCACCAACCCCAGGCTGCTGCGCACCGGTGCCAGCACCGGCGGCTGGCGGCAGGGCAGGGACCCCTCCCGCAGACCCGTGGCCAGGCGCAACACCGGCCCCTGGTGACGCACCACTTCGGACAGAAAGGCCCGCTCGGCCCGGCCCAGGGCAAACACGGGGCTCACCGGTTCCCCCACCGGCGGCAGCTGGGCCGGATCACCCACGAACACCAGCCGGGTGCGGAAGGGGTGGGCGCAGCGCAGGCTGATCTCCAGCAGGCTGCTGTCCACCATCGAGGCCTCATCGACTAGCACCAGGCCCAGGTGTTCGAGGGCCATGGCGGTTTGCTCGGTTTCCTCGCAGCGCTCCAGATCCCGTTCGCGCCGCAGTTTGAGCCGCAGCAGCCGATGGATCGTGGCCGGAAACCAGGTGGGCTGCAGCCCCTGCAGGGCTAGCTGCTGGCGCAACACCCCCACGGCCTTGTGGGTGGGGGCCACCACCGTCCAGCAGAGGCCAGAGGCCTCCACCTGGGCCAGCAGGTGCATCGAGAGAAAGGTTTTGCCGGTGCCGGCGAAGCCGCTCAACACAAAGGGCGTGCCATCACTGGGCGCCTTCAGCCAGGTGGCAAAGGCCGCCAGCGCCTGCTGTTGGCCCGTGGTGAGCGATGTCTCCTTCGAGCCTGGCGAGGGGAGCGTCACCCGATCGGCAGCTGGCCCAAGAGCAGGCCGAGATGGTGGGCCAGCTCCAGGGGCGATCCCACCAGCACCAGGCCGGGCAGGGCCACGGCCGGGCCGATCACGCTGCCCACGAACACCTCCAGGCGGGTGTGGCCGAGGTTTTCCTTGAGCGGCTTGAGCACGGCCGGGCTGTCGCCCTTGGCGTCCCAAAGGCCATCGGGCAGGCCATTCACCCGCGCTGCGGTGATCCCGGCCGCCCGCCGCACCCCGGAGGCGTCGTAGAGCACCACAAAACACATGGTGGCCGCCAGGGCAAACAGGGGATTGTCAAAGCCCAGCTGCCAGCCGATGCCAGCCGTGGTGCCGGTGAGCAGGGCTGAATGGCTCGAGGGCATGCCACCGGTTTCCACCAGCACCGCCGGTCGCCAGCGCCGGTGCACCACCAGCTCGATCAGCAGCTTGGAGACCTGGGCCAGGCCACAGGCCGCAAGCCCCCAGGCCAGCACGCCATTACTGAAAAAGTCTTGCCAAAGGGTCGGATCAGCGTGCAAACCAGCCGGGTCGATTGAAGCGATCATCGATCTCTGCTGGTGATGTAGTCGGCCAAGGCCAGCAGCGGGGCGGCCTGGGCGCTCCAGGGGGCCAGGGCCGTTTTGGCTTCAGCCACCAGGGCCTCGGCCCGGCGGCGGGATTCATCGAGGCCCAGCAGTTTGGGATAGGTGGTTTTGTCGGCGGTGAGGTCCTTGCCGGCGGTTTTGCCGAGCACCTCACTGCTGGCGGTCACATCAAGGATGTCGTCAATGATCTGAAAGGCCAGGCCGATGCCGCGGGCGTAGGTGCCAAGGGCCACCAGCAGCGGCTCGGAGGCGCCGGCAACCAGGGCGCCGCTGAGCACGCAGGCGCGCAGCAAGGCGCCGGTCTTGTGCAAGTGGATGTATTCGAGGGTGTCGAGGTCAACGTCCTTGCCTTCGCATTCGAGATCCACCACCTGGCCGCCCACCAGCCCGGGGGCTCCCGAGGCCAGGCTCAGTTCGCCCACCACCTGGAGCAGCCGCTCGGCTGGCACCCCCGGACTGCGCAGGGCCACCATTTCAAAGGCCCGCGTCAGCAGGGCATCGCCGGCCAGGATCGCGTTGGCCTCGCCGAACACCTTGTGGTTGGTGGGCCGGCCCCGGCGCAGGTCGTCGTTGTCCATGGCCGGCAGGTCGTCGTGGATCAACGACATGGTGTGGACCATCTCCAGGGCCACGGCCGTGGGTAGGGCCAGGTCGCTGTTGCCGCCCGCCAGCTCACAGGCGGCCAGGCAGAGGATCGGCCGCAGCCGTTTGCCCCCCGCCAGCAGGGAATAGCGCATTGCCTCGCGCAGGGATTCGGGCCGCTCGGGTCCGAGCGAGCCATCCAGGGCCGTTTCCACCCGCAGCCGGGATGCCTCCAGGTAGGCGGCGAAATCGAAGGTCGTGCTCACCGCCGCGGTCATGGAAGGGTGTGGGCTGGGCTGGAGTCTCTCAGGCGGCGCGCCCCCGCTCGCCCGACTGGAGCCAGTCGTTACTGGAATGGACTGACCAGGCGCGAGTCCCGGTTGTCCGCGCCTGCCCCAGACCCCAGGCTCCTGCCGCCTCCAGCGTGAATTACGGCAACAAATCCGCAAGGGGGTTGGCGGCGGCCGCTCCGCCGGTGCGGGCCCACCAGCTGGCCACCGTGTTCACCAGCAGCAGGGTCACGGTCATCGGACCCACGCCGCCGGGCACGGGGCTGATGGCGCTGGCGATCGGCTCCACCTCGGCGAAGCGCACATCGCCGCAGAGGCCCGTTTCGGTGCGATGGATGCCCACATCCACCACCACGGCCCCAGCTTTGACGTGCTCGGCGCCCAGCATCAATGGTTTGCCGGCCGCCACCACCAGCACATCGGCCTGGCGGGTGATCGAGGCCAGGTCCTGGGTGCGGGAGTGGGCCACGGTGACCGTGGCGTTGGCGGCCTGCAGCATCAGGGCCATGGGCTGGCCCACCAGGATGCTGCGGCCCACCACCACGGCCCGCTTGCCGGCCAGTTCCACCCCATGGCGGGCTAGTAGCGCCATCACGCCGGCGGGGGTGCAGCTGCGCGGACCGGGCTCGCCTTTGAGCAGGTGGCCCAGGTTGAGGGTGTGCAGGCCGTCGGCGTCCTTTTCGGGATCGATCGCCGCCAGCAGGGGGCCCTCATCGAGGCCGGCGGGCAGGGGCAACTGCACCAAAATGCCGTCGACGGCCGGATCGGCATTGAGCCGCTCGATCTGGGCCAACACCTCGGCCTGGGGGGTGGTACTGGCCAGGTGGGCGCCGTGGTTGGTGATGCCGATGCGGCTGCAGGCCTTCTCTTTATGGGCCACATACACGCCGCTGGCCGGGTCATCGCCCACCCGCAGCACCGCCAGCCCGGGGGGGCGCCCCGCCTGGGCCAGGTGAGCGGCGATCACCCCTTGAAGACGCTGCTCCAGTTCGTTCGCCAGCTGGCGGCCATCGAGACGGGTGGCCATGGGCAAGGGGGCAGGTCAACTGCCCACAGTTTGCAGCGGTAGCGTGGAAATCCTGTTAACCGATTCGGTGATCCGCCCGGGCTCGCTACCCCGCCGTTGGCGTCAGCTCTGGCAACGGTTGCTGCGGCTGGAGGCTCCCCGCCAAGCCCTGGCGCCCTGGCGTTGGGGCGATGGTGTGGCGATTTTGGTGATGGCCGCCCTGGTGGCGGTGCTCTCCAGTTGGCCCTGGCTGGTGGAGCCGAGTCTGCGGCCCGGCATCCCCTCCCCCTTCACCGTGCGGGCGCCGAAGGAGGCGACCGTGGTGGATACCAATGCCCTGGAACAGCGCCGCTCCCTGCTGGGCTCCCGTACCCATGTGCATGTGGCCGATCCCCGGGTGGATCACGCCCTAGAGCAGCAGCTCGAAGGCCAGTTGCGCGAGGTGGGGCGCCTGGCCCACACCCCCCAGGCCGGGCTGGGGGCCGTGAGCCTGAGTCCGCCCGAACGCCAGTGGCTGGCCAGCCTGCCAGCCGCCGACTTAAAGCATTGGCAGCAGCAGCTGCGCACCGCCCAACGGCGCATGTTGCGCCAGGGCCTGGTGGCCAGCGTGGCCCGCAGCCAGTTGGAGGAGGCGGCCGAGTTGCAGCTCGACAGCCAGCCGCCGCCAGGTCGCCAGCTGGGTGGTCGCCTGGTGGCCGAATCCCTGCTCGGCCGCAGCAACCTGCGCCTTGATCCCACCTTGAGCAAGCGGTTGATCGAGGAACTGCTCACCCAGCAGGGCCTGCCCACGATCAGCGTCGGCCGCGGCGACCTGATCGTGCGCCAGGGCCAGCTGATTACCCACCAGTCCTATGACGTGCTCGATTATTTCGGGCTGATCAACCGCCGGCCCCTGCCCCTGGCCTGGTTGGCCCATTTCAGCGAAGCCCTGGTGGCCTGTGCCGTGATCGTGCTCGTGAGCCGCCGCTGGCGGGCCACCCTCGAACCACGCCAGGCCCTGTTGGCCCTGGCGGTGCTGCTGGTGGTGCAGGGCTTCAAGCTCTGGCTGGGGCCGGCCGTAAGCCCTTTGGCCCTGCTGGTGCCCCCCACCCTGCTTCTGGCCCAGGGCCTGGGCACGGCCTCCGGACTGGCCTGGCTGGCTGGGGCCGCCCTGCTCTGGCCCATGCCCCTCAATGGCGTCTTGGATGGCCGGGTGCTGGTGGCCAGCGCCGTTGCGGCCGCCGCCGCGGTGCTGGCGGGCCGCCAACGCAGCCGGGCCCAGTTGCTGCAATTGGCCCTGTTGCTGCCCCTGGTGGCCCTGGTCCTGCAATGGCTGCTGCTGCAACTGGTGTCCCTGCGGGGCAGCGAAACCCAGCTGCCCCAGCCCGCCGACCTGGCCGGCGAGGCCCTGCTGGTGATGGGGCTGCTGATGGTGGGCCTGCTGCTCAGCCCGCTGGTGGAGAGCGCCTTCGACCTGCTCACCCGGGCCCGGCTGCTGGAGCTCGCCGACCTGGAGCGGCCCCTGCTGCGGCGCCTCTCCTGCGAAGCCCCTGGCACCTTTGAACACACCCTGATGATCTGTGGCCTGGCCGAAGAAGGGGCCCGGGCGATCCATGCCGATGTGGACCTGATCCGCACGGGCGCCTTGTATCACGATGTCGGCAAGCTGCACGGGCCCCAGTGGTTCATTGAGAACCAGGGCGATGGCGCCAATCCCCACGAGGAGCTCGATGATCCCCTGGCGAGCGCCGCCATCCTCCAGGCCCATGTGGATGAGGGCCTGCGCCTCGCGCGCCGCTACCGCCTGCCCCGCCCCCTGGCCGACTTCATCCCGGAACACCAGGGCACCTTGAAGATGGGCTACTTCCTGCACCAGGCCCGCGAACGCAACCCGGAGATCCCGGAGCAGCGGTTCCGCTACCGGGGCCCCAATCCCCGCAGCCGCGAAACGGCCGTGTTGATGTTGGCCGATGGTTGCGAAGCGGCCCTGCGCTCCCTGCCCCCCAACACCAGCGAAACCGAAGCCCGCTCGATGGTGCGGCGCCTGATCGATGCCCGCTGGCGCGATGGCCAGCTGGCCGAAAGCGGCCTGGGCCTGGCCGAACTCGAGCTGGTGGTGCGCTCGTTTGTGCAGGTGTGGCGCCGCATGCGCCACCGCCGCATCCCCTATCCGATTGCCCCGCGCCGGGGCTACAGCGCCTGAGCCAGTAAGCCGCTTGGGCTTGGGCCCTTCGCGAAGGGTTTGCGAGCCAGGATCCCTGAGCCAGGCGTCCCGCCCCTTGAGGTCGGCACGCCTTTGGCCAGGCCCTGATCTCGCAGCCAGCGCCGCCGCCTGACACGATCAAGGCTCTCCCGCAGCGATCGCCGTGGACCGCCAGCAACAGGGCGCCCAGGCCTGGTTCCAGCGCTGGTATCCGGTGGCCTATCTCCAGGACCTGGACCCGGCCAGACCCAGTGCCTTCACCCTGCTGGAGCAGGACCTGGTGCTCTGGTTCGACCGCCAGGAGGGCCGCTGGCGCGCCTTTGTCGATGTCTGCCCGCACCGGCTGGTGCCCCTTTCAGAAGGACGCCTGAACGCAGCCGGCGAGCTGGAATGCCCCTATCACGGCTGGAGTTTCAACGGCGCCGGCCACTGCACCGCCATTCCCCAGGCGGAGCCGGGGGTGAGCCCCAGCGCCAAACGCAGCCGCTGCCGCCGCTTCGCCACCGCCGAGGCCCAGGGCTTGCTGTTTGTGTTCGCCGGCAAGGCCGACCAGGCGGCCGGCCAACCCCTGCCCCTGGTGCCGGTGCTGGGTGAGACCCCGCAGGGGGGGCAGCCGGATGGCTGGACCGTGCAGGACACCTTCCGGGACCTGCCCATGGACGCCCTGACCGTGCTCGAGAACGTGCTCGACCCCAGCCATGTGCCCTTCACCCACCACGCCAGCGTGGGCCGCCGTGAAACGGCCGGCCCGGTGCGGCTGGAGCTCACCAGTTTTGGGCCCGAGGGTTTCACGGGCCTCTGGGCGGAGGGGCCCAGGCGGGGCAAACTCGGCGCCCAGCAGACGGTGTTCCAGGCGCCCTGCCTGATGTGGCACGACCTCACGGCCAAGGGCTTCGCCCGCATCCTCACGGTGGTGTACGCCACACCGATGCGCCGGGGCGAATGCCGCCTGTTCGCCCGCTTCCCCTTCCAGTTCGAATCGCCCCTGCCGGGCCGCCTGTTGACGCTCAGGCCCCAGTGGCTGCAACACCTGGCCAACCACACCGTGTTGGAGGACGACCAGATCTTTCTCCATGGCCAGGAACGGGTGCTGGAGGCCCGCGGCGGCAGTAAGGCCCTAACGCGCAGCTGCTTTCTGGCCACCAGCGCCGATCTCTACGTGAAAGCCCTGCACGACTGGCTTAACCGGTTTGCAGGCGCGCCCTTCCCAAGCCAGCACTTGCCCCAGCGCCAGGAGCGGCGCCCCCTGCTGGATCGCTACGACAGCCACACCCGCCATTGCCGCAGTTGCCGCGGGGCCCTCAAGGGCCTGAGGAGGCTGCAGCAGGGCTG
>CAINZT010000108.1 GCA_903855705.1 uncultured Synechococcus sp. | reverse complement strand
GCGCATTGCCGCCGATTTCGACAACTTCCGCAAGCGCCAGTCCCGTGACCAGCAGGACCAACGCCTGCAGATCACCTGCACCACCCTCAGCGAGATCCTGCCGGTGGTGGACAACTTCGAGCGGGCCCGCCAGCAGCTCGATCCCCAGCATGAGGAGGCCCAGGGCTTGCATCGCAGCTACCAGGGGCTCTACAAGCAGCTGGGGGTGTCGCCGATGCGGGTGGAGGGCGAACCCTTCGACCCCAGCCTGCATGAGGCGGTGTTGCGCGAGCCCAGCGACGAGCATCCCGAGGATGTGGTGATTGCCGAACTGCAACGGGGCTACCACCTCGACGGCCGGGTGCTGCGCCATGCCCTGGTCAAGGTGTCGATGGGCCCGGGTCCTTCGGGGCCGGCGGCTGCGGCGCCCGGCTCCAGCGAGGCCGAATGATCCAGTTCACGGCTTTAGGGTTCCACTGACAGAGCTGAGCAATGGCGGATTACTACGACCTCTTGGGGGTCAGCCGGGATGCGGACCCCGAGACCCTCAAGCGGGCCTACCGCCGCATGGCCCGGCAGTACCACCCGGATGTCAACAAGGACCCGGGGGCTGAGGACAAGTTCAAGGAGATCGGCCGCGCCTATGGGGTGCTCAGCGATCCCCAGACCCGCGGTCGCTACGACCAGTTCGGCGAGGCCGGCCTGGGCGGCGGCGGCGGCATGCCCGACATGGGCGACATGGGCGGCTTCGCCGACCTGTTTGAGACCTTTTTCAGTGGCTTTGGCGGTGGCGGCGCCAGCCAGGGGGGCGGAGGTCCCCGCCGCCGCGGCCCGCGCCAGGGCGACGACCTGCGTTTCGACCTGACGATCAGCTTCAGCGAGGCGATTGCCGGCCAGGAAAAGGAGGTGCAGATCCGTCACCTGGAAACCTGCACCACCTGCAAGGGATCAGGCGCCAAGGCCGGCAGCGGTCCCACCACTTGCGGCACCTGCTCTGGCGCCGGCCAGGTGCGCCGCGCCACCCGCACCCCCTTCGGCAGCTTCACCCAGGTGGCCCCCTGTCCCACCTGCGAGGGCACGGGAGAGGTGATCGCCGACCCCTGCTCGGCCTGTGGCGGCCAGGGGCTGCAACAGGTGCGTAAGAAGTTGCGCATCAACATCCCCGCCGGGGTCGACACCGGCACCCGCCTGCGGGTGTCGAACGAGGGCAACGCCGGCCAGCGGGGCGGTCCCGCCGGTGATCTGTATGTGTTTCTCACGGTTCAGCCCCACCCCCAGCTGCGCCGCGATGGGATCACGATTCACTCCGAGGTCACGGTCAATTACCTCCAGGCGATCCTGGGCGACAAGATCGAGGTCGAGACCGTTGATGGACCCCAGGCCGTGGATCTGCCGCCTGGAACCCAGCCAGGGGCGGTGCTCAACCTCACTGGCAAGGGGGTGCCCAAACTCGGTAACCCCGTGGCCCGGGGCAACCACCTGATCAGCATCAAGGTGCAGCTGCCCACCAAGCTCAACGGTGAGGAGCGCAACTTGCTGGAGGAGCTGGCTGGCCACCACAGCGCCAAGGGTCACAAACATCCCCATAAGAGCGGGCTGTTTGGCGGGCTGTTTGGTGGTTAACCCGTCCCAGGGTGGCGACGGGGCCATGGGGACGGACACCCAGGCTCCCGATTCGGGGGACCAACAGACGGCCCGCCAGACCCTTGATCTGCGCGGCACCGCCTGTCCGGTGAATTTCATCCGCACCCGCCTGGCCCTGGAGGCGATCCAGCCCGGGGCCTGGCTGCAGGTCGACCTGGACGCCGGTGAACCGGAGCGTCTCGTGGGCGAAGGCCTGCGCCAGGCCGGTCACCAGGTCGAGATCACGTCCCTGGAGGACGGGGCCGTGCGCCTGCTGATTTGCCGCCATGGGGGCTGAGGCGCCGGATCCGGTCGACGGCTCTCCCCCTGGGACCCCATGGTTGTCCAGCGCCCAGCTTGGGCCTGCGACCATCCCTAACCCCTCCCTTGCCAACGCCTCTGCCAGCGGGCTGGTGGTGGCCCTGGAGGCCAATTTCTGCCGGGTGGCGCTCGAGTCTGTCGGCCCGGGCGGGGTAGATCAGTTGCTCTGCGTGCGCCGCACCCGCCTGGGCAAGACGGGCCAGCAGATCTGCGTGGGTGATCGGGTCCAGGTGGATGGGGTCGACTGGACTGCCCGCCGCGGCGCCGTGGCGGCGGTGGCGCCGCGTTCCAGCCTGCTGGCCCGGCCGGCGGTGGCCAACTGCAACCGGGTGGTGGTGGTGATGGCTCTGGTGCAGCCCGACCTCGACCCGATCCAGCTCACCCGCTTCCTGCTCACCGCCGAAGCCACCGGGGTCCAGGTGGATCTGGTGCTCACCAAGGCCGATTTGCTGGCGCCCCAGCCACTACAGGACTGGCGCCAGCGTCTGGCGGCCTGGGGCTACGAGCCCTGGCTGGTGTCTGCCCAAACGGGAGCCGGCATCGAGCCCCTGCGTCAGCACCTAGCCGTGCCGGGGATTGCGGTGCTTTGCGGCCCTTCAGGGGTGGGCAAGAGCAGCCTGCTCAATGCCCTGGTGCCCGATCTGGCCCTGCGGGTGGGGGCGGTGTCTGGGCGCCTGCAGCGGGGCCGTCACACCACCCGCCATGTGGAGTTGTTTCCCATTGGCGCCGGCGGTCTTTTAGCCGACACCCCGGGCTTCAACCGGCCGGACTTGCCGGCCGATCCGGTTGCCCTTGTGGCCCTGTTCCCCGAGGTGCGTGGGCGCCTGGGCGCTGGCGGTTGCCGCTTCACCAATTGCCTGCACCAGGGCGATCCGGGCTGCGCCGTTGGCAGCGACTGGCCCCGCTATCCCCATTATTTGCAGTGCCTTGAGCAGGTGCTGGCCCAGGAGGCGGCCGCCAAATCCCGGCCCGCCGAACCCGGCCTCAAACAGCGCGGTGGCCGCTCGGAGCCCCGCCTCGATCCGCGGCTGCGCCAGATCTCTCGCAAACGCCAGCGCCAGGGCGATGGGCCCCAGGGAGACGGATCCACCGCCGATCTCGTGGCAGAGGAGGGGGAGGATCGGGATTGGGATCCGGGGGCCCTTGGTTCGGGCCCCGGCGGCTCCATGAACCCGGCTCCTAAGCCGTAGGGCGGGCCCGCCTTAGCCCCCCATGCCGGGCAGGTTGAGGTTGAGGCCGCCGGTGAGCTCCTCCATCCGTTCCTTCATGGTGGCGGTGGAGCGTTCGTAGGCGGCCTTGAGGGCTTCCAGCACGGCCGCTTCGGTGGCCTCGGCCCCGTCGGCCACGAGCTCTGGTGCCACGCGCACCCGCAGGGGTTGCTGGTTGCCCGACACCCAGACGCTGGCGCGGCCATCGCTGCTACTGCCTTCCAGCTCCATCGCATCCAGTTCGTCCTGGAGTTTCTGGGCGTCCTGTTGGATCTGCTGGGCCTTGCGGAACGCTTCGGTGAGCTGGCCGAAATTGGGAAGTCCGAAGCCGGCCATTCAGGCAAAAAGCAAGGTGAATTCAGGCTAAACCCTCCAGCCCAGACGACCTTTCAGGCGGCCCGGGTGGGTTCCCCAAAGCTGCCGAGCCGCTGCACCTCCGGGTGCAGCTCGATCCCATGGGCCTGGCGCACCCGCTGCTGCACCAGGGCGATCAGCTCGTCCATGTCGCTGGCCAGGGCCGCCCCGGTGTTGACGATGAAATTGGCATGGAGGCTTGAAACCTCAGCGCCGCCAACGCTGAGGCCCTTGAGGCCCAGCGCCTCGATCAGCTGACCCGCTTTGTGGGGTTCGGGGTTGCGGAAGACGCTGCCGCAGCTGGGTTGTTGGTAGGGCTGGCTGCTGGTGCGGCTGCGCAGGTTGGCGCTGGTGCGCTGGCCCACCGCGGCGGGATCGAGGCCGGCCCGCAGGCGGAAGCGGGCCGAGAGCACCACCAGGGGCTCCTGCTGCAGGCGGCTGTGGCGGTAGGCGAAGGCCAGGTCGCGGCTGGCCAGCACGAACGGTTCGCCGTCGCGGTTGGGATCAAACACGGTGACCTCCTGGAGCCACTCGCTGGTACAGCCCCCCTGGGCGCCCGCATTCATCACCACGGCGCCCCCCACGGTGCCGGGGATGCCTACGGCCCATTCCAGGCCGCCCAGGCCGGCGCGGGCGGCCCGGCGGGCCAGGGTGGGGATCGGTTCACCGGCCTGGGCCTCGATCAGGCCCGTGGCGCCATCGAGCTGGCTGCCTTGCAATCGCCGTTGGCAGAGGGTGAGGCCGGCTAGGCCCTCGTCACTGACCAGCAGGTTGGAGCCGGCGCCGATCACCTGCAGGGGCAGGCCCTGGCGCCGGGCCCAGCGGGCCAGGCCGACCATCTGGTCGTTGTGCTCCGGTTCACAGAACCACTGGGCCGGTCCGCCCACCCTCCAGGTGGTGAACTCGGCCAGGCTCACCGCCTCACGCAGCTCCGCCCCCAGCCCAACTGGGAGCCCAGCTCCCAGCTCCGCAGGCAGGGCAGCGGCCTCCATGGCTCAGGCCGCCAGGGCTAGGGGGCTTTGCCGTTCCTCGAGCCGTTGCAAGCGGCTCCAGAGCCCGTTGACATCGCCAGCCCCCATGGCCAGCACCAGATCGCCGCTCACGGTGCTGCGCACCACCCGGTCAGCCAGGTCGTCCAGGTCCCGGGCCACGCTCACGGCCAGGTCGGGGCGGATCCGCCGAATTTCGGCGGCCAGGGCCTCACTGGAGATGCCAGGGATGGGCGCTTCGCCGGCGGTGTAGAGGGGGGCGAGCACCAGGGCATCGGCCTGGCTGAGGGCCCGGGCAAAGCCCTGCAGGAACTGGGCCGTGCGCGTGTAGCGATGGGGCTGGAACACGGCCACCAGCCGCTTCGGCGGGCTGGGCAGGGGGCTGCGGCCGCTGCTCACCATCAGCCGGGCCATGGCCAGGGTGGCTTCCACTTCGCTGGGATGGTGGGCGTAGTCATCGACCACCTGGCGGCCCTGCCAGGTGCCCCGGTAATCGAAACGGCGCCCGGGGGCCTGCAGGCTGGCTAGGGCCTCGCTCAGCTCGGCGAAGGGCACCCCCTGGAGGCGACAGGCCGCCAAGGCGCCGGTGGCGTTGCTGAGGTTGTGCAGGCCCGGCAGGGGCAGGGTGAAGCGGCCCACCAGTTGGCCCCCTTCATGGAAATCGGCCACGCAGCTGTCGCCGTTGAGCTGCACCGGGATGGCGGAGAAGTCCACGGCTTCCGTCTGCACGATCGACCACCAGGCCTGGGCCTCGAAGTGCTGCCGCAGGACCGGGTCATCCCAGTTGGCCAGCAGGCTCTGGCAGCCCTGGGCGAATTGCTGCAGGGTGCTGATCAGGGAGTCCAGATCCGGGTAGTGGTCCGTGTGGTCCAGTTCCAGGTTGGTGATCAC
This sequence comes from uncultured Synechococcus sp., assembly GCA_903855705.1. Lineage (GTDB taxonomy): Bacteria > Cyanobacteriota > Cyanobacteriia > PCC-6307 > Cyanobiaceae > BAIKAL-G1. Next base: position 20,324 of record CAINZT010000108.1, on the reverse strand, counting down.
CCCCAGGCTGGCGGGGAATTTGACCAGGGAGCCATCGGATTCGTCGGCTTCAGCCACCAACAGGGGGCCGGCGCCACTGCGGCCATTGCTTCCGAAGGCGGGCACGATGCCGCCGATCACGGCCGTGGGGTCCTGGTTGGTGCCCGCCAGCAGGGTGGCCACCATGGTGCTGGTGGTGGTTTTGCCGTGGCTGCCGGCAATGGCAATGGCGCTCTGGGAGCGGATCAGGGCGCCAAGCACGTCGGAGCGATGGCACACCTCCAGGCCGAGCCGCTTGGCTTCGACCAGTTCGGCATTGGTGCTCGGCACGGCGGAACTGACCACCACTAGGGGCTTAGGGGCCTGCTGGGTTTGCCCAGGTTCCAAAGAGTGGGGCTCACCAGGAGCTGGGTTCGCCAGGATGGCCTTGATCGTGGCGGCGTTCTGGAGCAGAAAGACCTGCACGCCCCGGTTGCGAAGGTCCGCCAGAACGGCGTTGTCCTTGGGATCGGAACCGCTCACCGAAAAGCCCCGATCCGCCAAGATCCCGGCGATCGCTGACATCCCGATGCCGCCAACCCCAATGAAGTGGAGGGGTTGTCGGCGATCGAGGGTCAGGGCCAAGGGCGGCACTCCAGGTCTGAGCGACGCTAATCCGGGAAGCCCTCCTTGTCTCTGGTGTGCAGCGTCCTGCAAAGCTTCGCTTCCCACCGATGACTCCAATCCTGGCGGGAGGGGCCGCAGCGCCAGCAGCCGGGCCCGGTACCCATTTCTGTATGATCGGCAGCCAAATCCCCCTTCCTAGCGGGTTTCCCCCCTATCTGCCATGACCTTGCGCGTTGCGATCAATGGATTCGGCCGAATTGGTCGCAACTTCATGCGCTGCTGGCTGAGCCGGGGTGCCAATACGGGTATCGAGGTGGTGGGCCTGAATGACACGTCCGATCCCCGTACCAACTCCCACCTGCTCCAGTACGACTCGATGTTGGGGCACATCCGCGATGCGGAAGTGAGCTACACCGATAACGCCATCATCGTCAACGGCAGGGAGATCAAGTGCTTCTCAGACCGTAATCCGCTCAACCTGCCTTGGAAAGAGTGGGGTGTGGATTTGGTGATCGAATCCACCGGGGTGTTCAACGACGACGTGGGCGCCAGCAAGCACCTCCAGGCCGGTGCCAAGAAGGTGATCCTCACCGCCCCTGGCAAAGGCGCCGGCGTCGGCACCTTCGTGGTTGGCGTCAATGCTGATCAATACCGCCACGAGGATTTCGACATCCTCAGCAACGCCAGCTGCACCACCAACTGCATGGCTCCGGTGGTGAAGGTACTCGACCAAACCTTCGGCATCGTCAAGGGCACGATGACCACCACCCACAGTTACACCGGTGACCAGCGCATCCTTGATGCCAGCCACCGGGACCTGCGCCGGGCCCGCGCCGCCGCCGTCAACATTGTGCCCACCTCCACCGGTGCCGCCCAGGCCGTAGCCCTGGTCTATCCGCCGATGAAGGGCAAGCTCAACGGCATCGCCATGCGGGTGCCCACCCCCAACGTGTCGGTGGTCGACATGGTGCTGGAAGTGGCCCGCGGCACCAGCAAAGAGGAAGTCAATGCTGTGCTCAAGGCGTCCGCCGAGGGAGCCATGAAGGGGATCATCAAGTACTGCGACCTGCCCCTGGTCTCCAGCGACCACGCCGGCACCAACGAATCCACCATCGTTGATTCCGATCTCACCTTGGTGATGGGCGACAACATGGTGAAGGTGATCTGCTGGTACGACAACGAGTGGGGCTATAGCCAGCGCGTTGTTGACTTGGCTGAATTGGTGTCAAGCAACTGGAAGTGAGGGATCGGGGCTTTTGCCCCTGAGTAGCCAGCCCTCTTAAAACAGGGTTTCTTTGAGCCTGACCCAGTAGTTCCTGACAAGGATCTGTCTGGCTCAGGCTTTTTGCTGGGAGGTCCTGGGTTGGGGGGGCTGGTTGACCAGGCGACTTCAGCAGGGCGGGATGGGCCCCCGGGGTTCGTTGCCAGCGATCAGTGGAAGTGGCTGAAGCCGGCGGCGTCCGCCGGCGCCAGGGCGGTCCCGTCGGCCCAACGCAGGGGAGCGGTGCCCCATCCCCTGGGGCCAGACGGTTGGGGTGGGTCTAGGCGGCCAATGACCTGGGCCCCCTCCAATTGCTCCACCAGGGCTTCAGCCCAGACTGGGTCCAGGGCCAGCACCAATTCGAAATCCTCGCCGCCTCCCAGGCACCATTGCTCGGCCTGGGGTAGGTCCGCCATGGCGTCGGCCAGGGGCAGGCGGGATCGCTCCAACACGGCCTGGCAATGGCTGCGACCGGCGATCGCGGCCACGGCCTGGCCCAGGCCATCGCTGCTGTCCATGCCGGCGACCCGCCAGGGCTCCCCCGGGGGCTGGCTGGCCACCAGGGCCGCCAGCCCATCCAGGCGCGGCCGTGGCCGGCGGTGGGCGGCGATGGCGCGCTCCTGCAGCTCCAGCGAGGCCAGGGGTTCCAGCTCGCCCTGCAGTAGGGCCAGGCCCAGGCGGCTGAGGCCGTGGGCGCCGCTGCTCACGAGCAGGTCGCCGGGGCGGCCATCGCGGCGGCGGATCGGCCGGCCCGGGTCAAGGCGCCCCAGGGCCGTGATCGCCAGCAGCCGTTGCTGGCCGCCGCTGCAGTCGCCACCAAGGAGGTCGCCGCCGTAGCTGGCCAGGGCCTGGCTGAGGCCGCCGTAGACCCCCTCCACCCAGGCCCAGGGCGTCTCGTCTGGGGCAGCCAGGCCCACGGTCAGGCCCACCACCTGGTGGCAGCCCATGGCGGCCAGGTCGGAGAGGTTGGCCGCAGCGGCCCGCCAGCCCAGGTCCTCGGGGCCCATGGTGGCGTCGCTGAAGTGGATTCCTTCTACCAACAGGTCCGTGGTCACCACCAGAGAGCGGTCTGCATCTGGGCTGATCAGGGCGCCGTCGTCGTCGAACTGACCGGGGGGCGCATAGGCCCCGAGGCGCTCGATCAGACCCCATTCCCCCAGGTCGGCGAGCCGCAGCGGCTCAGCCATGGGCTTGAAGGTTTTCGGCTCCGTCGACCACCCGCGCCGTAACGATGCCGTCGTCGGCGCTGAGTTCCTGCAGCACATCAAAGCCATCAACGACGTAACCGAAGGCGGCATAGCGGCCATCGATCAGGTTCAGGCCCGCCGGGGTGAGTTCGGCTTCAAACAGAAACAGGAAGAACTGGGAGGAGCCGTCGTCGAGGGCCTCATCGGAATGGGCCCAGCCCAGGGTTCCTTTGGTGGCAAAGGGCAGCACCGGCGTGGCCTTGAACAGGCCCAGATCTTCAAACGTTTGGTTGTAGAAGGGATCCGTCTGGCCCGGCACCCGGATCTCCAAGGGCACCTGGCGTTCGGCCTTGGTTTTGGGATCGATGAAGCCCTTGGCGGCTCCGGCGGGATCACCGGTTTGCAGCACGTAGAAGTCTTCGGCCCGGTTGAAGGGCAGGCCGTCGTAGAAGCCCCGCTGCACCAGATCGACGAAGGCGCCGGCGGTCAGGGGGGCGTTATAGCCGTCCACCACGGCGGTAAGCACGCCTTTGGTGGTGGTCAGTTCCACGGTGGCCCGGCCCAACAACCTCGGCCGGTCGGCGAATTCGGTGGGGATCTCAAACGGGAACGGGCCCACCAGAAGGGCTTCCAGGTCGCCGATCGTGGCTAGGGCGGCACGCCGGGCCGCCAGAACCCCATCGCGGTCCTGCTGCTCGGCGGCGCCGGCCAGGGTCTGGAGTTGCTCGGCCAGGCTGCTTAAGGCGGCCACGCTTGATTCCCGATCGGCCGGCGGCAGGCTGGCGGTGATCGCCGTGCCCCGGTTGCTCAACAGCGATTGGGTCCGCCGCACGCTGCCCGCTAGGGCACCCCAGCGTTTGGCGCGCAGGTCATCGCTGGTGCTCTCCAGCTGGTGTTGCAGCTTCTGAAGATCCACCGACTCGATCGGCAGGGCATCGCGCAGGATTGCCGCCGGGTCGGTCACGGCATTGCCGGGCGGCAGGGCGGCCCAGGCGGGCGGTGCCCCCAAGCCGGTCAGGAGCAGCCCCGCCAGCAGCAGGCCGGCCAGCAGGGGTCTGGCAGCGTCCGCGAGCAGGGGGCTGACCCAGCCGGAGAGCCAGGAGGGCAAGGGCCTGGACCCCAGTTGAACCCGCCTCTGACTGGGATCCATTGCTTCAGGCCTAGCTGTGAACGGACTTTGGCACAGCCGTACAATCCGCCTCAAACGTTCTGCCGGAATGATCTCGAGCAACGACTTTCGCACCGGCACCTCGATCGAGCTCGATGGCCAGGTCTGGCGTGTGGTCGAGTTCCTGCACGTGAAGCCCGGCAAGGGCTCCGCCTTCGTGCGCACCAAGCTCAAGGCCGTGCAGAGCGGCAACGTGGTTGAAAAGACCTTCCGGGCCGGCGAGACCGTGCCCCAGGCCGTGCTTGAGAAATCCACCCTGCAGCACACCTACATGGAGGCCGACGACTACGTCTTCATGGACATGGGCACCTTTGAGGAAACCCGCCTCACCGCCAAGCAGATCGGCGAGAGTCGCAAATACCTCAAAGAAGGGATGGAAGTGAGCGTGGTCGCCTGGAACGGCAAACCCCTGGAAGTGGAGCTGCCCAATTCCGTGGTGCTGGAGATCACCCAGACCGATCCCGGCGTTAAGGGAGACACGGCCACCGGGGGCACCAAGCCCGCCATTGTCGAAACCGGCGCCCAGGTGATGGTTCCCCTGTTCCTCTCGATCGGCGAGAAGATCAAGATCGACACCCGCACCGACAGCTACCTCGGCCGGGAGAACTGAACGCCATGCAGCTCGACCACGACCAGCTCCGCCAGCTCATCACCCTGCTCGGCGAGAGCGACATCCAGGAACTCAAGCTGGAAGGCGACGACTTCCGTCTCGAACTGCGGCGCAACCTGCCAGCCAGCCAGCCCCAGGTGGTGATGCAGGCCGCTCCTGCCCAGGCCATGGTGGCGGCCCCCGCAGCCGCCCCAGCCGCCACTCCATCGGCGGCCCCCCCGGCGGCCGCCGCCGTTCGCGGCGACCTGCTGGAGGTCACCGCGCCGATGGTGGGCACCTTCTACCGGGCTTCGGCCCCGGGGGAGCCGGCTTTTGTGGAGCTGGGCAGCCGCATCTCGGCCGGCCAGCCGATCTGCATCCTCGAAGCCATGAAGCTGATGAACGAGCTGGAGGCCGAGGTCAGTGGTGAGGTGGTCGAGATCCTGGTTGAGAACGGCACTCCGGTGGAGTTCGGCCAGGTGCTGATGCGGGTCCGGCCGGCCTGAGCCGGTCTTCATGGACGCGTTCAGGCCAGCTGTAGCCGCAAGGCAGCCCAACTAGGCCCAGTTTCCAGCTCAGCCCAGCTCCCAGGCGGTGTCCAGGGCCGCTTCCATGCTTTTGGAGCGGGCAAGACCCTGGCCGGCGATGGCGAAGGCCGTGCCGTGGTCTGGGGAGGTGCGCAGGTAGGGCAGCCCCAGGGTCGTGTTCACGGCGGCATCGAAGGCCAGCAATTTGACCGGGATCAGGCCTTGGTCGTGATAGAGGGCCAGGTAGCCATCGGCGCCGAGCTGGGCCGCGGCGGGATCGGCCCAGGCGGCCCCGGCCCCGAGCCAGCAGGTGTCCGGTGGCAGGGGGCCCACAAGCTCCACGGCTGGATGGCACAAGCGCCAGCTCGCCAGCAGGGGTTCCAGCCAGGCCTGCTCCTCCTGGCCTAGCCGGCCCGCTTCGCCGGCATGGGGGTTGAGACCCGCCACCACCAGCCGGGGCCGCGGCGCAAAGCGCTGGCAGAAGCCCAGCAACGTGTTCAGTTTGGCTTCGACCCGGGGGCCATCCAGGCTGGTGGCCACGGCGGAGAGGGGGATGTGGGTGGTGGCCAGCAGGGTGTTGAGGCGCCAGGCGCCATGGGGCGCCCGGGCCGTGAACAACATCGAGGCTTCGCTAACCCCCGCCAGTTCGGCCAGCCGCTCGGTCTGACCCGGGTAGGGATGGCCGGCGGCATGCCAGGCCTGTTTGGCGATCGGGGCGGTGGTCAGGCCCTGGCAGCGCCCCTCTTGCACCAGTTCGGCGGCCCGAGTCAGCCAGGCGAAGCTGGCAGCTCCGCTGGCGGCACTGGGTTGGCCCGTCGGGATGGGCTCGATCAGGGGCAGATCGAGCATCTCCAGGCTGGCCGGATCGGCCAGGGGCGCGGCACTCACCCCCCGCAGCGCCTGGTAGCTCTGCTCCAGCCAACGGCGGCAGCCCACAACCAGGGGGTTTGAGGCAGCGCCGGCGTTGTTGCTCCGTCGCAGGGCTGCGATCGCCTTGAGGGTCACCTCGGCACCAATGCCGGCTGGATCGCCCAGGGAGATGGCGATCCGGCGCTCTTTAACCTCGGGGCTGCTGGCCTGGTTTGCCATGCTGCGTCTGCTGCTGTTGGGACTGCTGCTGTTCGGCCTGGTCACCGGGGTGAGCCATGGCTGGATTGAGCTGCGCTGGGATCGTTTCTTCCGCGACGCCGGCGTGCCCCTCTTCCAGGATGGTCCGGCGCCGGCTCAGCCGGCCGGCTCTGGAGCATCGGCACCGGCCCGTTCTTCGGCCAGGCAGGCCCCAAACCCCTCCCGGTAGCTGGGGTAGCGCAGGGAGTAGCCCAGGTCTTGGCACAGGCGCCGATTGTGGACGCGGCGGTTTTCGGCCCAGAAGCTCAGGGCCATGGGCCCCATGCTGGCGGCCACGCTGGCGAACGCTTGCACGGGAGGCAGTTTGCACCCCAGCAGGTGGGCGGCAAAGCCGAGGGTTTCGCTGGAGGGGCAGGGGTAATCGTCGCTGACATTGAGCAGTTGGGGCCGCGCGGGCGCCGGCAGGGTCAGGCAGTGGCTCAAGGCTCCAACGATGTCATCGACGTGGATGCGGCAGAACACCTGGCCCGGCTTATGCACCAGCCGGCTGCTCCCCTGCTGGAGTCCGTTAAAGGGGCTACGGCCCGGCCCGTAGATGGCCGGTAGCCGGAAGCTCTGCACCGGCAGCCCGCTGCTGAGCCAGGCCTGTTCACAGACCAGGCGGGCGCGGCTGCGCTCCAGGCCAGGAGCGGGTTCGCTGGTTTCGTCGACCCAGCCGCCCTGGCGGTCCCCGTAAACGCCGGTGGTAGAGAGGTAGCCCACCCAGTCCAAGGGCAGCTCTCGCAGCAAGGGCGCCAGCGCTTCCAGGGCTGGATCCTGGCCTTGGCGATTGGGCGGGATCGTGCTGAGCAGATGGGTGGTGCCAGCCAGGTCGCCTGCGCGAGGCACGAGTCCGGCGTCGGGATCAAAGGCCAGCCAGCGCCAGGGATTGGCACCGGCGGAGTCCCGTGGGCCCCGGTGGGTGACGGTCACGCCAAAGCCGGCCTGGGCCATGGCGGCGGCGAAGCGACGGCCGCTGTAACCACCCCCGAGCACCAGTAACTGGCCCCGGGACTTGACAGGCGCGCTGGTCATCAGTACAGATGTATCACTGCTTTGGCTGTGGCCGATGGCGTCCTCCAGTTTCTCCCCTTCCCGTTCCAGCGGCCTGCGCAACCGCAGGCTCTCCACCAGCGTTGATTCCAATCCTTTCGGCCTTGGCGCCGGCGCCGGCACAGCCGCCTTACTCCTGGCGCTGGTGCTCCTCTTAGTGGCCACCCTGGTGGCCCCGGAGCAGCCCGGCAGCCTGGGAACCATCTGCCAGCGACACAATGGCGCCGAGGCCTGCAGGGTGTGGTGAGCCCCACCGGCATCTTGCTACTACCGGGGGGATTCGGATGCGACCGAACCTCTGACTCAGCTCGATTGCTCGCCCATGGCGAGATCGGCCTGGGGTTTGAGGGCGTTTGCCAGTAAATCTGTGGCGGCGGGCAGAAAATAGCCTTGCAATACAAGCCCATACAGGACTACGGCGAGGGCGAAGGCAGGCATGACGGGCCCCCAGGCAACCCCACTGGCGGCAGCCTGGAGGGCAATGGCGATCGGAACCGCTCCGCGTAAGCCCGCGAAGGCTGAGAATGTCTTCTCTGGTGCCTGGAAAGGGGAGCGGTACAGGGTGATAAAGGTCATCAATAGCCGGCTGACCATCGTGATCAGGAACACCACAAACGCGTACCACTTGAGCGGCCAGATCTCTTGGGGAAAGACAACAAGTCCCAGGCAAATCAGTAAAATTAGTTCCGTAGCGCGATTAATAATTGTAAACTCTGAGACGATGATGCACTCTATTTTGCTGGAGTTGCCAATCACACAGCCCATCACATAGGCGCACAGTAACGGACTGCCACCACAGAGGAAAGCCGATGCACAGCTCAACATCAATAGGGCCAGGCAGATCACTTCGCTGCCAGCATTCGGTTTCAGGTAATGGTCGCGGCTCAGGATGAACGTGCCTAGGTAGGCTCCGGCCCAGCCGACGAAGGCTCCAACGGCAAACTCAAGTCCCACATCCCGGAGCAGTAGAAGGGGATTTTCTAATTGGCCTTTGGCGAGGGCGATGGCGACGCCGGCAAGGATTACCGCCACTGGATCGTTGAAACCTGATTCACACTCAATTAAGTTGAGCAAGGGGCCGGGAATCTTGCTGGCGATGGGACGTAGGAGCGCCAATACGGCGGTTGCATCCGTGCTGCAAAGCATGGCCCCAAGAAACAGGGCTAGGGGGAGGTCGGCTGGGAAGCTAGTGCCAGCCATATTGGTCAGGACCGGGATATAGTGGTAATCAAGATTTAGATGGGATAGGCCATAAATTAAGGCAGTAGCCGCTCCAGCCGTGATGAGGCAGCCAAGGGTGGCCATCCGCAAGCCAGACCAAATCACACGACGCATCGAGGTCCAGCGTGTTGTTAAGCCTCCATAAAAAAGAATAATGGTAAGTGCCAAGCTGGCAATTGATTCCGCCTGCTCTCTGGAAAGATAGGATTGAAAGTTGCCAAGAAAATCAGGCAGAAGCATTCCCATAATGAGAATGAGTAGCATGCCCGGAAGCTTGATTCTTTCGGAGATATTTTCGAGGAGCCGTGAGAGCAATAACAAGCCCCCGAAGAGAAGCATGTAAATATAGGTTGTCTGTTCCATTGGCGAGTCTAATTAATTGATGTGCATAATCTTAGCTGGCGTGATGCGGCTTGCGGCAGAAATCCAGCGAATATGCGTCGATGCCGATCTCGTCGTTGGTCCCTGCATCAGAGGCCTTGGCGGGGCGAGGCAAGGCGAGGGGCTTGGCCAAACCCTGTGGGGTTGATCAATGGGCTGGTCGCCAGAAGTGCCCACTACTTGATGGCTGGCGAACGACTCCTCCCATGCCTAAGCCAGGATTGACGACGATCTGGCACCTTTCTGTTGGGTTGCCTAGGGCCGGCCCCAGGGCCTAGCCCCCAGTGCCGCTCGTGCCATTGCTGGGCAGGGCCCAACGCCCCGGAACCGCGTGACTTCTCCATCCACCTCTGATTAAGGCGATTGTGTCGGCGGGATCTCCATTCGCTGGGATGATGTGTGGGCCCAGGTTGATACGCCGGGGTTTCAATGGGTCTTGCTTCAAGATTGCCTGTTAATCAATGCACTCGGATGAGCCTGATTGCGTCAAATTCTGCCCAGGCCAATAGATTGCTGACTCAGAATTGCTTCCTCAAGAGCAGCTGGAAATGACGCAAGCCCAAGCGCATGCCTTGTCTTCAACTGCTTGAGAAAGGTCGTTAACTGTTGATTGAATTAGGGTGATGTCTGACTAGGCGCCAGTCTTCGCGATGGAGGTGTAATTAGTAATCCGTATCTAGGGGATTTGCGATCATTAGGCAGGTTGCAAGGTCCAGCCTGAGCCCGAGCTTGGCTCTGGCGGCTTGCGCTTGGCTTGGGTGGTCGCCGGCTTGGCGGCAACGGCAGGGTTGGCCCATTGCAGCAGGCGCAGGGCCAGCTTCAGGTCGCCATCGAGCCAGGCCCGAATCGCCATGGCCCGGCGGGGGTCATAGAAGCGCTGGCGCCGATACCACTCGAAGACATCGGTATCGCTTTTCTTGCCATTGCAAGACAGGCAGGCTGGCACACAATTCTCTGTGACACTTAGCCCTCCGCGACTGCGCGGTAGCACGTGGTCGATTGACTCAGATTGTTTGCCGCAATAGATGCAGCATTGATCGGTATGAATGTGGAGAGATTGTCTCCAGCGTCTAACACGAAGTTTCGGGCACAGATCTTCAAGGAAAACCGCATCCCTGGCGTGCATCCGATCGTCTCGGTTGCGGCAATTCTCGCCCGATTGGCCCAGATGTCAATGTGTCGAAGGCTGCTATTTGCCCAATTGGGAAGGGTCGCTGGTCTGGTCGGCGCGCCCTGGCCGGCGGGGGCGAGGTTGCTTAAGATTTCATTCCCTCTGGCAGGCATGGAGCTGCCCTGGAGGCAATCCCCTGTGGCCCCCCGTTCGACCCAGCGCCCTTGGTTTCGATTGGGCGAGCCGTTTTTCCCTGGGGTGCCGGCCTGTCCCTGGACATCCCTTGGCTGAGCTGTCCCGGTGCCTGATGCGGCTGGGCGCCGCCGGCACCATTGAGGTGGTTACCCCCTTCGATGCCGTCACCCAGTCCCAACTGCGGGCAATCCGGCCCCGGGGCCACTGGTTTTCGCGCCGCCGCTGCTGGGAGTTTCCCCTGGAGGCCGGCGGCGCCCTCTCCGCTGGCTTTGGCCGGCGCTTCCACCTCGACGCGGAGCTGGTTCAGTGGCTGGCCTGGCTGGCCCAGCCCCTGCCGCCCCTGCCGCCCCACCGCCAGCTAGTAGCCGCCGCTGCCCCAGGCGAGCCCCTGGTCGATCAGCGGCGCCTGTTTGCCCACCAACGGGCGGCGGTGCGCTGGCTTCTGGCCCGTCGCGGTGCCTTGCTCGCCGATCCGATGGGCCTGGGCAAGACCCTCACGGCCCTGGTGGCGGCCCGGGCGATGGTGCGTTGCGCCGATTGCCGGGTGGTGGTGCTGGCCCCGGCCGGGCTCCACGGCCATTGGCGCCGGGAGGCCGCCAGCTTGGAGCTGGATCTGGAGCTGCATAGCTGGGCGAAGCTGCCCCGGGGCCTGCCCCCGGCTGGCACGGTGTTGATCGCCGATGAGGCCCACTACGCCCAGAACCTGTCCGCTGCCCGCACCCAGGCCTTTCTGCGTTTGGCCCGCCATCCGCGCCTTCGGGCGGCCTGGTTGTTGACGGGCACGCCGATGAAAAACGGTCGGCCGGCCCAGTTGTATCCCTTGCTGGCCGCGATCGGCCATCCGATCGCCTGGGACCAACGCTCCTTTGAGGAGCGCTACTGCCACGGCCACTGGCTGGAGCGGGGCGGCGTGCGCCATTGGCAGGCCCAGGGGGCGAGCCATCTTGAGGAGTTGCAGCGCCTCACCCGGCCCCTGCTCTTGCATCGCCGCAAGCAGGATTGCCTCGATCTGCCGGCCAAGGAGCGAGTCATGGTGCCGGTGGAGCTGGATGACGCCGCCGGCCGCGGTTTCCAGCACCGGCTGCAGCGCAAGGTGGAGGACTACCGCCGCCGGGTGGCCCTCGGCCAGGTGCGACGGGATGCCGAGGCCTTGGCCGTGTTCACGGCCCTGCGCCAAATCGGCGCCGACTACAAACTTCCGGCGGCGGCGACCCTGGTGGGCCAGCTGCTGGCCCAGGGGGAATCGGTGGTGCTGTTTTGCAGTTTTGTGGCTTCGGCCCAGCTGCTCCAAGATCGTCTCGGTGGCCAACTGCTGACGGGCCAGGTCCGCTTGGAGCAGCGCCAAAGCGCCGTGGATGCTTTCCAGGCAGGCGCTACGCGCCTGTTGATTGCCACCTACGGCGCGGGCGGTCTGGGTTTCAACCTGCATCGGGCTCGCCATGTGGTGCTGCTTGAGCGCCCTTGGACCCCCGGTGACACCGAGCAAGCAGAGGACCGCTGCCATCGCATCGGCATGCAGGGCAGTCTCACCAGCCATTGGCTGCAACTGGGGGTGGCCGACCAGCTGGTGGATGGCTTGATCGCCAGCAAGGCAGAACGCATTGCCCTATTGCTGCAGCGTCGGCCCTTGCAGCTGCCGCGCCAGGCTTTCCCGGCCATGGTCAAGGCTCTGCTGGAGGATTGGTAAGCGGCGGAGTTGGGGCAGGGGGGCTGGCGAGCAGGTTGCGGCAGCTGGCGGCGCGCCCTCGGATCTCCATGGCCATGGTGGGATCCACCGGTTGACCTGGGGCCAGCTGGGCCAGCAGAGCGGCGGCCTTGGCCGAGTCCTTGCAGGCCGCCCCTTGGCGATGGGCCAGGCTCAGCAGCAGGGCCCGGTCGTTTAGGGGTTGGGGATCGAGGGGGTGGGCTGCCACCACCGCATCACAGCGGGCGATGGCCTGTTTGAGCTGCTCGATCGCCACTCCGTTGAGACAGTCGCCCGGATCGGGGGCCTGGGCCTTGGGCGCCGGTGCGGGACTGCAGGCCGTCACCAGAGTTACTAGCGGCCCCGTGACCAGCCCGACCAGCCCGACCAGCACAGTCAGCCGTGCCGCCCGATTGGGCCGTAGCGACCAGCTGGGCCAGGGCCTAATTGGGGCGATCGCTTCGGTTAACACCGCTGCTGCTGCCGGTGTTGGGCTGGCTGGCGGCGGCAGCGGCCGCTGCTTCTGCAGCCGCTTGCTTTTCATAGAGACTGCCCAAGAATTTGCCGCACTCCGGGAAACTTTGGGGGTTCTGGACCACCGCTTCGGTGATCATCACCGAGGCATGTTCCGGCGAGGTTTTGAACAGGCTGGCGCTTTGGCGTTTGATCAACGCATAGGCGGCGATCCAGCTGACATCGTGGCTGTTGCCGGCCCCACGCATGTAGCAATACACCTGGGCGCCTTTGCCCCCTGGGGTATCCCCCGGGGAGGCTTCGGCAGGGCGGCCTAGGAGCTGGGTTGAACCCAGCAGGCTGAGGGTTAGACCGCTGAGCAGCAGCCCCTGGCGCCAGCGCTGGCCGGGGCGCCGGGGCTGGCTGGCGCAGGCAAGGGTGCGGATCGCCATGGGGTCTAAGTCCGGCGCTGGATCCGGGGCTGGGAGGAGATCCGATCACCGTATCGATCGCCTGGCATCTGTCCAGGTTCGCCAGTTTTCAGGGCGGCTGGCTTCGGGGAGGGACCCGCTCGTCAGTTTGCCGGTGGGGCCTGGCCCATGGAAACCACCAGCCGCACCATCACGGGCAGCACCACCAGCACGGTGATTAGACGCACGGCATGCAAGGCCGCCACGGCGGCCCCCACGCCAAATTCGGCGCCCACCAAGCTCATGCCGCTGATGCCCCCTGGGGCGGCACCCAGCAGGGCCACGATCGGATCAATGCCCAGCAGGCGGCTGCACCACAGCCCCACCACCAGCCCCGTCACCACCAGGGTCACGGTGATCAAGATGGCGGGACGCCACAACTGGCGCAATTCGGCCAGGGCCGTGCTGGTGAGGCTGGTCCCGATCACGGTGCCGATGGCAATTTCCAAGGCCGTGCGCGTGCCGAGGGGCCATTGGGCGGCCTCCACTTTTCCGCTCATGCTCACCAACCCGGCCCCGAGCAGGGCTCCTGCCAGGGGAGCGGCGGGGATGCCGGTGCGGATGGCCAGCAAGCCACCGGCCAGGCCAGCCAGGAGATAGAGAAGCAGGGTGATGGGGCCGTGCATCCGGGGTCGGATCCTGGGGGTGAAGCCAGTCTGGGAGATCACTTGAGCTGCGGCCATTTCTGTGGTGTCATCGGCCCACCTGTTTGCCATTCGACCGTGACCGAATCCGTGTCCTTCCGGATCAGCCGCACCGCAGAAGATCTGGCCCAGACCGTGGCGGCCCTGTCCAAGCGCCTGGTGAGCCTGGAGCAACGGCTCGGGGCCCTCGAGCTTCAGGGCGCCAGCCTCCAGGTCCAACTCAGGGCTGCTCCCGAGGTTGATCCCGCCGAGCTGGCTTGCCTGGATTCGGTCGACCAGCTGTTGGCCGATTGCCGCAGCCTGCTGGCGGACACGGAGCTGCCGATGAACGATTTGTCGATCACTGATGTCCCGGTCACCGATGTCCCGGTCACCCAGCGGCCGATCGTCCCAGTTGATGCAGCCGATCCAGACCTGGCAGCACTGGAGCCAGACCTGGACTGGGATGGCCTGGCGGAGCTGGAGGGTCCAGAACGCGATGCAACAGACGTGGAAGCCGGGCTATCCAGCGAGGAGACCCTCACCTTGGCGGCTGGCTAAGGGCTGGCCGTCGATGCCACAATGGGAAGAAAGGCAACGATGGCAACCTTCAACAGCCAGTGCGCTGGACAATCGCCCGTTTCCAGCCAGGCCAGCAACGGCCGCCTTGGTAACAAGGTCGGGCCAGGCACTCCCGCCTGTCAGGCCCTGGAGGAAGGGGGCCACCAACTCGAAAAGCTGGAATTCGCCCTGGCGGTTGCCATCACCCGTGGGGACGAGCAGCGCTCGGACCAACTCCGTGCCCAGATTGCCGAGCTGGGTGGCAACCGGGAAGAGCCGGGCACCTGAAGCCCTTGCCTTCTCCGGCCCACGATGGAGCCCGTCTACCCCAGCGTGCTCCACCGTTGTACGGCGCAGATCAGGGCCTTTGAGCCCTAGGGACCGGGTTGGCAGACACTCCAGACCGATGGTCGACGCCGGACGGGATCGGTTGCTGTGATCGTGGCGGTTTGATCCAGGTTTCCAGCTTCCCTAGGCAAAATGTTTCGTCTAGCGGTATATTTCTACCAAGGTATCAGTTTTGTTCAGGCCAGACATGCAATCAGTCCTACCGGCCGTTGGCGGTGATCAGAAAAAGATCCTGATTGGCCAGGCTTCTGTGCATGAGGCCGCTGCTGAGGCTGCTGCCGTGCAGGGTGATGTCGAGGCCTCCGCCCGCTTGATCTTGCGGGCGCTCGATTGTGAGCGCCGGGCGGGCAGTCTTGGTCCCCAAGTGCTGCAGCTGATTAAGCCTCGCGGCTGAAGGGCCAGCAAGCCACGGTTCTGTCGATCGCTTCACTGGATCCATTAGCCTTGCCCCGGAGCGAACTTTGGGCCTGTATGGCCCGGCGTTGGCTTAGGTGCCAGGCGAGTTCTTAAAGCGGGTGACCGGATTCGAACCGGCGACGTTCAGCTTGGGAAGCTGACATTCTACCACTGAATTACACCCGCATCGTTCAACATTAGCAGCCTTGGGTTGGGCTTTAGTCGAGCGTGCTCTCTTGGCCCTGGCTTGGGTGTGGTTGGGGGCTCCGCCCCGGTTGCGCCGCCGGGGGGGGCGACCGGGGATCTGGAGCTTGAGCCGGGACCTGGGGCTTGGCACCCGGTCCCGGTGAGCGGATTCAGCGGGCCAGTTCGAGCGCTGCTGCGCCCACGCCGGAACCGATGGCGGCCTTAGCCAGGCCGAGCTCCTGCAGGGTGGCTTCAATCGCCGCCACGGCGGTGATCACGTCCCGGTCGCAGACGAAGCCGAGGTGGCCGATGCGGAACACCTTGCCCTTGAGGTGGTCCTGGCCGCCGGCCAGCAGGATGTCGAAGCGATCCTTCACCTTCTTGCGCAGGGCCTCGGCATCAATGCCCTCGGGGGCCACGGCCGTGATCGCCGGGCTGCCATGGCCCTCAGCGGCATAGAGGGGCAGGCCGATGGCCTTCATCGCTGCCTGGGTGGCGCGGCGGTGCCGGTCGTGGCGGGCGAAGATCGCCTCCAGGCCTTCGGCCTGCATGATCTCCAGCGAGGCCTCCAGGGCGAAGTAGAGGTTGATTGCCGGGGTGAAGGGGTTGCTGTCAGCCGCCGCTGATTTGCGGTATTTGCCCAGATCCAAATAGAACTTGGGCAGATCGGAGCGCTCGTAGGCGGTCCAGGCCCGATCGCTCATGGCCACAAACGCCAGGCCCGGCGGCATCATGTAACCCTTCTGGGAGCCGGAGCCCACCACGTCTAGGCCCCACTTGTCCATGGGCACATCGGTGGCGCCCAGGCTGGTGACGCAGTCGGCGATGGTGAGGGCCGTGCCATGGGCGCGTACGTGGCCGGCGATCGCCTCGAGGTCGTTGATCACGCCGGTGGAGGTTTCCGAGTGGGTGAGGATCACGGCTCGGATCGCCTTGGCTGTATCCGCTTCCAGGGCAGCGCGGAAGGCTTCGGGATCTAGGGGCTGGCCCCAGTCCGCCTTGATCACCTCCACGTCCAGGCCATAGGCCTTGGCCACTTTCACCCAGCGCTCACCGAACTTGCCGTTGTCGCCGCAGAGCACCCGGTCGCCCTTGCTGAGCACGTTGATGATGCCGGCCTCCATCGCCGCCGTGCCGCTGCCGGTGAGGGCCAGCACATCGCCGCTGGTCTGATGGAGCCACTTGAGCTGGGCGGTGGTGCGTTTGACGATCTTCTGGAAATCGGCGCTGCGGTGGCCGATCGGGTGACGGCTCATCGCCAGCAGGACGGTTTCCGGCACCGGTGTGGGGCCGGGGATCATCAAGGTGAGTTTGTCCTGCATGGCAGTGGCGGGGGCGAGGGGCGAGGTGACGCCGCGGCGGCGCGATCGACCACCATAAAAAACGGTCATCACCCCATCCTTTTAATGTCACCCGCCGAACGGTTCGATGGCTGAGGGCTACACCCTGCCCGTCTGGGTGGCTGCGGCCGCCCGGGCGGCCCTGCTGGCCCTGCAGGGACAACCCTTTGCGGCTGACCAACCCCTAGATCTGGTCGAGCCCGCTGAGGTCCGGCCAGTGCCAGTGGTGGCGGCTGCGCCCCTGGGCGGCGGCCAGGCCCTGGCGGTGGCCCGCTGCGAGCCCGGGGCCCTGCTCGACCTCACCCGCGGCCTGGTGGTGTGGGTGCTGGTGCGCTGCCAGCCCCTGGAGCCGGACCAGCCCTGGCTGCAGCTAGAGGCCGGCGAAGGCGTGGGGGTGCATGGGCAAGACCGGGCCCTCTGCCATTCGGCCTACGCCCGCCAGCTGCTTGAAACCAATCTGCGGCCCCTGCTGCCTGCGGATCAGGCCTTGGTGGTGCGGTTGGTGTTCCCCAAGGGCCGGGCCCTGGCCGAACGCACCAGCAATGCGGCCTTTGGCGTGGTCGATGGCCTGGCCCTGATCGGCACCCAGGCCGTGGTGCAAAGCAGCGCCGCCCCAGACCAGCTGGCCCTGGCCCGCTCAGAGCTGGAGCGGCGCGCTGGTGCCACTGGGTTCACCGGCGATCTGGTGTTGGTGATCGGTGAGAACGGGATGGATCTCGCCCCCCGCCTGGGTCTGGCGCCGGACCTGCTGCTGAAGGCGGGCAACTGGCTGGGGCCCCTGCTGGTGGCCGCGGCGGAGGCGGGGGTGCGGCGGCTGTTGCTGTTTGGTTACCATGGCAAGCTGATCAAGCTGGCGGGCGGCATCTTTCACACCCACCACCACCTGGCCGATGGCCGCGCTGAGGTGTTGGTGGCCCTGGCGGCCCTGGAGGGGGTGGCTGGGGCGGATTTGCAGGCCCTGCACACAGCCGCCACGGTGGAGGCGGGCCTGGCGGGCCTGGAGGCCAGGGATCCGGCCGTCGCCAATCGCTTGCGCCAGCGGATCGCCACCAGCATCGAGCAACGGGCCGAGGCCTACCTGGCCCGCTACGGGCAGCAGGCCACCCGGGTTGGGGCGGTGCTGTTTGATCGCCAGCGCCAGATCACGGCCCAGGGTCCCCAGGGACAGCTGCTCTGGCAGGCCTTCCAGGCCTGACGCCTAGGCTGGGCCCAGAGACCTGGCGGCTGTAGCCCAGTCGCGCCCCGTCGCCTTAACGAGCCCCTATGTCCGCTGCGCAGCAGAACGCCAACGGTGAGAGCGGCCGCTCCCCGGCGATCGTGATCCTTGATTTCGGCTCCCAGTATTCGGAGCTGATTGCCCGCCGGGTGCGTGAGACCGAGGTGTATTCCCTGGTGATGGGCTATGCCACCAGTGCCGAAGAGTTGCGCCTGCTGGCCCCCAAGGGAATCATCCTCAGCGGTGGCCCCAGTTCGGTCTATGAGGAGGGTGCACCGGTCTGCGATCCGGCCATCTGGGACCTGGGCATTCCGGTGCTGGGCGTTTGCTACGGCATGCAGTTGATGGTGCAGCAGCTGGGTGGCGCCGTGGTGGCGGCCGGCCGGGCTGAATACGGCAAAGCGCCGATCAGCGTGGATGACCCGATTGATCTGCTCACCAATGTCGAGCAAGGCTCGACGATGTGGATGAGCCATGGCGATTCGGTCGAGTCCCTACCCCAGGGATTTGTGCGGCTCGCCCACACCGAGAACACTCCCGAGGCGGCGGTGGCTCACCATGGGCGGCGGCTCTATGGCGTGCAGTTCCACCCGGAGGTGGTGCATTCCACGGGCGGAATGGTGATGCTGCGCAATTTCGTGTATCACATCTGCGGTTGTGAACCCGATTGGACCACGGCCGCCTTCATTGAGGAAGCGATCGCTTCGGTGCGGGAGCAGGTGGGCGATCGGCGGGTGCTGCTGGCCCTCTCAGGCGGGGTGGATTCCTCCACCCTGGCCTTCCTGTTGCACCAGGCGATCGGTGATCAGCTCACCTGCATGTTTATTGATCAAGGCTTCATGCGCAAAGGCGAGCCAGAGTTTCTGGTGGAGTTTTTTGATAAGCGGTTCCATATCAATGTGGAATACATTAATGCCCGTGAACGCTTCATCGACAAGCTGGCAGGCATCACCGATCCCGAGGAGAAGCGTAAGATCATCGGCACCGAATTCATTCGGGTGTTTGAGGAAGAAAGTAAGCGCCTCGGCCCCTTTGATTTCCTCGCCCAGGGCACCCTTTATCCCGATGTGATTGAGTCTGCTGGCACCAACCTTGATCCCAAAACGGGCGAGCGGGTCGCCGTCAAGATCAAGAGCCACCACAACGTGGGCGGCCTGCCCAAGGATCTGCAGTTCAAATTGGTGGAACCGCTGCGGCGGCTGTTCAAAGATGAGGTGCGCAAGGTGGGACGCTCCCTGGGGCTCCCCCAGGAAATCGTGGGTCGTCACCCGTTCCCCGGCCCGGGCTTGGCGATTCGGATCCTGGGCGAAGTGACCGCCGAAAAGCTCAACATCCTGCGCGATGCCGATTTGGTCGTGCGCGAGGAAGTGAAGATTGCTGGCCTCTATCACGACATCTGGCAAGCCTTTGCGGTGCTTCTGCCCGTGAAAAGTGTGGGCGTGATGGGGGATAAGCGCACCTATGCCTTCCCAATCGTGCTCCGTTGCGTCTCCTCCGAAGACGGCATGACCGCCGATTGGTCGCGGTTGCCCTACGACCTGCTGGAAACGATCTCCAATCGCATCGTCAATGAGGTGAAAGGGGTGAACCGGGTCGTGTACGACATCACCAGCAAGCCCCCCGGCACGATCGAGTGGGAATGAGGGGCCTTAACGGCCCCTGGCCCGATCGGCTCCCCAACCACGACCCGCTGGCAACCCCCAATCGGCTGGGGGATTCCGCCTGTATTGCGGGGCTGGTGGCACCGGGCCGGTTTCGATACCATCGGGGCCCAGCCACCAACCCTTGACGGCCGCCATCGAGCAGGACATCCAGCTGCAGCGCCGCCTTCAGCAGGACAGCATTCAGCTGGCTGGAAAGACCATTTATCTCAATCCGTTCCTCTATTGGCGCCGCTTCGACGCCAATACGGACCGCTGGCTGCGGGAGCCCGGCCAGCTGGCGGAGGACCAGATCCAGGCCAATCGGGCCCGTTTTTATCCGGAGCTGGTCTGGGAGCTGCTGCCTCCGGAAGAAACCGCCATCAAGGATGGCGCCGTGGAGATGTTCCTCAAGACCCTGGAGCTGATCAGCACCTTCAATCCCGAGCTCACCTCCGGCCAGCTATTGGAGGTGGAGCGCAAGATGGCGGTCACCAAGAAGCGGGCGTTTGAGCGCTGGGTGGCCAAATCCCTGCGGCGCCGGCTGCAGCAGCAGACCAGCGAGCGCCGTCGCTTTGACCGCGAGCGCCTGCTGCGCAATTGGGCCGAGTGGTGCAGCCTCGAGGTCACCCGCCAGGCGGTGCTGCCCTTCACGGCCCTGCTGGTGCTGGCCCTGGTGGGCGGCTGGTGGCTGGGGTCTCGCCAGCAGCCGGTCAGCCACCAGGTGATCGTTCAGCCCGGGGTGAGCCACACACCCTGAGCCCGGGGCCTGCAGACTGGGGCTATTCAGTAAGTCGTGCGAAAGCACGTGGTGCCTGCCATGGCGGCTGACCCTGATGCAGGAGGTCTTGCCGGTTGGCATGGCGGTGGTCGAACGGGTGCGCCGCGGCGGAGCCCGCGATGTGATCGAAGCTTTTACCGACTCCAGCGATCCCCTGGGCACCCTCAAACAGGAAGGGGATGGCGCCGCCCGCTCCCTGCGGGACAGCCTCGATCGGCTCCAGCCCGGCCTGGGCAATCCG
>CAINZT010000107.1 GCA_903855705.1 uncultured Synechococcus sp. | reverse complement strand
CGACGGACGGGTGCTGGGCGAGCACGACGGCATTGAGCACTTCACGATTGGCCAGCGCCGCGGCCTCGGCGTGGCCTGGAGTGAACCGCTGCATGTGGTGCGGCTCGATGGCGCCATGAATCAGGTGGTCGTGGCTACCCGTTCCGAGGCGGCCCGGTCCAGGGCCCTGGTCGGCGCCGTCAACTGGCTGTCGATGGCCCCGCCCGAGGAGTCGATCGCCGTGGAGGTGCAGGTGCGCTACCGCAGCGGCCCTGAGCCGGCCACCCTGATCCCCCTGCCCGCCACGGAGGCCGATCACCTGGCAGGTCGTCCCCACCGCTGTCTTTTGGAGTTTGCCGAGGAGCAGTTCTCGATCACCCCGGGTCAGGCGGCCGTCTTCTACGCGGGCGAGGTGCTACTGGGCGGGGGCCTGATTCAACAGGACCCAGGGCTGCCTGGCTGAGCTGCCCTAGCTCACCAGTAGGGATCACTGGCCCAGGCCACGGTTAGGGGGCCAGCGGGGCTGGTGGGCACCTGGGCGATGCAGGCCCTTTGGATCTCGCCGTTGACTTCGATTTCGCAGGCGCCGCAGCTCCCCCCCAGGCAACCCGTGGGGATGGCCAGACCTGCCGCCGCTGCCGCCTCAAGCCAGTCCTGACCGGGTTGGGCCCGACTGATCCGGCCCTCGGGCCAGTGGATCGTCACCGTGCCTTGGGATGCCATCGCCGTCATCGCAGCAGCGGCTCCAGATTCACATGGGCTTCAAAGGCATCGGCAAGGCGATCGAGTAGGGTCTCCCGTTGCTGGCTGTGGTGGGGCACGGTTTCCGCCAGGGAAACCAATCCCTTGCGCTGGCGGAGGCCGTTGAGCCAGCGGCGGCGCCAGGCGCCACTTTCAAACACCCCATGGAGGTAGGTGCCGGCCACCAGGCCGCCCTGGTCGCCCAGGGGCTGCCACCAGCCGAGATCGGCGGCGGCGGCGATGGGCTGGCAGGTGTCCCCGGCGCCGGGGTCTTGGAGCTGGCTGTGGCCCCGATGCAGCTCAAACCCCTCCAGCTCTAAGGATGGATCCCCTGCCGGCCAGAGGGCCAGGCTGCGGCGCTGGCGTAGGGCCTTGCTCTCGGCAAACACGGTTTCTAGGGGCAGCAGCCCCAGCCCCTGAACTTGGCCTGGTTTGCCCCCTTCCAGCCCCTCTGGGTCCTGCAGCGAAGTGCCCAGCATCTGCAGGCCGCCGCAGATCCCGAACAGCTGGCCGCCGCCGGCGCCATAGCGGACCAGCTCCTCCGCCAGGCCACTGGCCCGCAAGGCCGCCAGATCCCGCAGGGTTTGTTTGCTGCCAGGCACGATCACCGCATCGGGTTGGCCCAGGGGCTTTCCGGCCTCGATCCAGCGCAGCTGCACGCTCGGTTCAGCCTCGAGGGGATCGAGGTCGGAGAAATTGCTAAGGGAGGGCAGACGCAACACGGCGATCTCTACTGCGGCGTCCGCCTTGCGGCCACGGCGCTCCAGCAGGTCGAGGGAGTCTTCGGGGGGGAACAGCTCATCGAGCCAGGGCATCACCCCAAGCACCGGCACACCTGTGCGCTGCTCCAGCCAGGAGCGCCCGGAATCAAAGAGTTCGCGGCGGCCGCGGAAGCGGTTGATCAGCAGCCCGCGGATCAGGGGCCGCTCCACCGGGCGCAGTAAGGCCAGGGTGCCCACGAGTTGGGCGAACACACCGCCCCGCTCGATATCCGCCACCAGCAGGCAATGGGCCCGCAGATACTGGGCCAGGCGCAGGTTCGTGAGGTCCCGCGATTGCAGGTTGACTTCCACCGGGCTGCCGGCCCCCTCGAGCACCAGTCGCCCGCCCGGATGGGCCTGCTGCAGGCTCTCTAAGCCGGTGCGAATCGCCGCCCAGCCGGGCTTGAACCAGTCGCGGTAGTAATGCTCGGCCCGGGCCGTGCCGACGGATTGGCCCAGGTGAATCACCTCGCTGGTGCTGTCGCCCTGGGGTTTGAGCAGCACCGGGTTCATGGCGCAGCTGGGCTCCAGGCCTGCGGCCCAGGCCTGCAGGGCCTGGGAATAGGCCATCTCGCCCCCGCCCGCATCCACCCAGGCGTTGTTGCTCATGTTTTGGCCCTTGAAGGGCAGGGGCGTTTCGCCGCGGCGGCGCAGCACCCGGCAGAGGGCAGCGGTCATCAGCGATTTGCCGGCCCCACTGGAGGTGCCAAGCACCATTAAGGGTCTCGGGGCGGGCGGGCTGCTGGCCATCAGAGCCTTGGCCAGTGGCGCTGCAACCAGCCCCAGAAGCGCTGGCCGGGGTTCGCCCGGGGGATCTCGCCGGACCAGGGCTGCAGCACCTGCCGGCCCAGGGGGGTGAGCCGCACCCGTTCGGTGAGGCCCTGGCCATCCACCTCCCGCCGCAATACGCCCAGCTGGATCAACCAGATCAAATGGCCCTCGGCCTCGTAGGCGCCCACGGGGCTAAAGCACCACTGGGCGGCCGGGTTTGACTCCCCTGCGTTGGAGCTTCCCAAGTCGTTGCTGCCCAGGGGCTGGGATTCAAGTTGGCGGTAAAAGGCCTGGCGAAAGGGCAGACAGCGCAGGGCTGATCGGGCCCGCCGGATGGCCCGCTGGGTCGTTGATCCGATGCCGTCCTCGCCCACGCCGCCTGCTCGCCGTCAGGGCCATTCTCCGGCCTGGGGGGCCTGATCGCGGCCTGGCTCAACGGGGCGCTGGGGTTTGCCTCTGGCTTTGGTGAGAGCCTTCTGGCGGTCTGACCCAGGACGCCGCTGCTCCAGGCTGTGATGCGATCTGCCTGGCGCCATGTTGTTGCTCGCCTCCGCCTCCCCGGCCCGG
>CAINZT010000106.1 GCA_903855705.1 uncultured Synechococcus sp. | reverse complement strand
TATTGGGGCACCACCGGATCGAGCAGTTCGGTGGCCGCCGGCAGGCCCAGTTCGGCCATGTGCAGCAGCAGTTCCCGGGCCAGGCGCAGGCCGGTGTTGATGTCGTAGCTGCCGTTGAGGTGGGGATCGTTAATCAGCCCCTTCCAGCCCACGGTGGTGCGCGGCTTTTCGAAATACACCCGCATCACCACCTCGAGCTGGTCCTTGTGGAGCGCGTGCTCGGCAGCAATGGCGCTGGCGTACTCCTTGGCGGCGGCCACGTCGTGGACCGAGCAGGGGCCGACGATCACCAGCAGCCGGGGGTCGTCGCCGCGCAGGATCGCTTTGATGCGCTCGCGGGCCCCCTGCACCGTGGCCACGGAGCGCTCGCTCAGGGGGAGATCCCGGTGCAGCAGGGCGGGGGGAACCAACGGCCGGGTTTCCACCACGTGCAAATCAGAGGTGGGGATCATGGCCGTCGGCAGGCGCTGAAACAGCAGAGAGGGTGCTTCCACCCTACGAAACGGGACTGGTCTAGGGAGGGGTTTTGGCAGCGATCGCCACCAAACGTCGGCCCCGCGGCCAAGAACAATGGATGGATCTGTGAATCGCGCCCCATGGAGGCCTCCGGCATGCTCAGCGCCTATCGCCAGGCCGCCCTGGAACGCGAAGCCCAGGGCGTGCCGCCCCTGCCCCTCACGGCGGAGCAGGCCCAGGCCCTCACCGAGCTGCTGCAGGCGCCGCCCGCTGGCGAGGAAGGCGTGCTGCTGCACCTGCTGGGCGAACGCATCCCGCCGGGGGTGGATGAGGCCGCC
This sequence comes from uncultured Synechococcus sp., assembly GCA_903855705.1. Classification (GTDB taxonomy): domain Bacteria; phylum Cyanobacteriota; class Cyanobacteriia; order PCC-6307; family Cyanobiaceae; genus BAIKAL-G1. Next base: position 1,552 of record CAINZT010000106.1, on the reverse strand, counting down.
TATGTGAAGGCCACCTGGCTGAGCGCCGTGGCCCAGGGCAGCAGCACCAGCCCCCTGGTGAGCCCCCTGGAGGCGGTGCGCCTGCTCGCCACCATGATCGGCGGCTACAACGTCAGCGCCCTGATCGCCCTGCTCTCCCATGGCGATTCGGCCATCGCCAGCGCCGCCGCCACGGGCCTGAGCCGCACTTTGCTGGTGTACGACGCCTTCCACGACGTGCTGGAGCTGGCCGAAACCAACGCCTACGCCAAACAGGTGGTGGACAGCTGGGCCGCCGCTGAATGGTTCACCGCCAAGCCGGAGCTGCCCGCCGAGATCACCGTCACCGTGTTCAAAGTGGAGGGCGAAACCAACACCGACGACCTCTCGCCGGCCACCCACGCCACCACCCGCCCGGACATCCCCCTGCACGCCATGGCGATGCTGGAAACCCGCATGCCCGGCGGCCTGGAGCTGATCAGCCAGCTCAAGCAACAGGGCCATCCCGTGGCCTACGTGGGCGATGTCGTGGGCACGGGCAGCTCGCGCAAGTCGGCGATCAATTCCGTGCTTTGGCACACCGGCACCGACATCCCCAATGTGCCGAACAAGCGCAGTGGCGGTGTGGTGCTGGGTGGCAAGATCGCGCCGATCTTTTTCAACACCGCCGAAGACTCCGGCGCCCTGCCGATCGAATGCGATGTGTCGGCCTTGAACTCGGGCGATGTGATCACGATTCGCCCCTACGCCGGCACGATCGAGCGGGCGGCTGGCCAAGCCCAAGCCGGCGAGATCGTGGCCCGCTTCGAGCTCAAGCCCAGCACGATCGCCGATGAGGTGCGCGCCGGCGGCCGCATTCCCCTGCTGATTGGCCGCTCCCTCACCGACAAGGTGCGCAGCCAGCTGGGCCTGGGCCCCAGTGATCTGTTCATCCGCCCCAGCGCCCCGGCCGACACCGGCAAGGGCTTCACCCTGGCCCAGAAGATGGTCGGCAAGGCCTGCGGCCTGGAGGGCGTGCGGCCCGGCACCAGCTGCGAACCGCTGATGACCACCGTGGGCTCCCAGGACACCACCGGTCCCATGACCCGCGATGAGATGAAGGAGCTGGCCTGCCTGGGCTTCTCGGCCGATCTGGTGATGCAGAGCTTCTGCCACACCGCCGCCTACCCCAAGCCGGTGGACCTCAAAACCCACGCCGAACTGCCCGACTTCATTAGCTCCCGCGGCGGCGTCGCCCTGCGCCCGGGCGATGGCATCATCCACAGCTGGCTCAACCGCATGCTGCTGCCCGACACCGTCGGCACCGGCGGCGATAGCCACACCCGCTTCCCCTTGGGCATCTCCTTCCCAGCCGGCTCGGGCCTGGTGGCCTTCGCCGCCGCCATCGGCGCCATGCCCCTGGACATGCCCGAATCGGTGTTGGTGCGTTTTTCCGGCTCCTTGCAACCGGGCGTGACCCTGCGCGATGTGGTGAACGCGATCCCCTACGTGGCCATCCAGCAGGGCCTGCTCACGGTGGAGAAAGCCGGCAAGAAAATCATTTTTTCGGGTCGCATCATGGAGATCGAAGGGC
>CAINZT010000105.1 GCA_903855705.1 uncultured Synechococcus sp. | reverse complement strand
GGCATGGGCTTCGAATACTTCTACGGCTTACTGGGCGGTGACGCCAACCAGTGGCAGCCCAATCTGTTCCGCACCACCACCCAGATCTATCCCTTCGAAGGCAAGGCTCCCGGCAGCTGGAACTTAGTCACGGCGATGGCCGATGACGCCATTGACTACATGACGAGGATGCACCAGATCAACCCCGCCAAGCCGCTGTTCATCAAATACGCCCCCGGGGCCACCCATGCGCCCCACCATCCCACCCAGGAGTGGGTGGACCGGATCCACGCCATGCATCTGTTTGATGATGGCTACGAGAAACTGAGGGAGCGCATTTTTGCGAATCAGAAAAAACTCGGCGTGATTCCCAAGGACGCCAAACTGGAACCCTGGCCGGCAGACCTGATCACCCCCTGGGACCAGTTGAGCCCAGACGCCAAAAAACTGTTCATTCGCCAGGTGGAGGTTTTTGCCGCCTACGCCGCCTACAGCGATTACGAAATCGGCCGGGTGATCCAACAGTTCGATGACCTGGGCAAACTAGACAACACACTCATCGTCTACATCAACGGCGACAACGGCACCAGCGCCGAAGGAGGGCCGCTAGGCACCCCCAATGAGGTGGCTTTCTTCAATGGCCTCAACAAGCTGCCCGTTGATGTTCAGATGAAATTTTACGACCAATGGGGCAGCGATCACACCTATAACCATATGTCGGCCGGCTGGTCCTGGGCGTTTGACACCCCGTTCACCTGGTTTAAGCAGAACGCCTCCAAGCTTGGTGGCGTCAACCAAAACATGGTGGTGTCATGGCCGGCGCGCATCAAGGACAAAGGTGGCTTGCGTGAGCAGTTTGTGCACGTGATTGATGTGGTGCCGACGATCCTGGAGGCGGCAGGCTTGCAGGCTCCTGAACTGGTCGATGGCATTCCCCAAAAGCCCATCGAAGGAACCAGTTTTCTCTACAGCTTTGACGCCAAAAATGCCACAGTTCCGTCGCGCCACAAAACCCAGTATTTCGAGATGTTTGGCCAGTGGGCGCTCTACAACCAGGGCTGGTTACTAAGCACCAAGGTGAACCGGGCCCCTTGGGAGGCCTTCGGCCCGGCCAACCCGGATCCGCTCAATAACCAGGTGCTTGAGCTCTACGACCTCTCCCATGATTTCAGCCAGAGCACCGACCTGGCGGCCAAGTATCCCCAGAAGGTCGAGGAACTCAAGGAGATCTTTATCAGCGAAGCGAAGAAATACCAGGTTTTCCCACTCGATGCCTCGGTGGCGGCGCGAATTGTCGCCCCTCGGCCCAACATCACCGCCGGTCGCAATGCGTTCGCCTACACCCAGCCGATGGTGGGGCTTCCCCAGGGCGATTCGCCCCTGCTGCTCAACACGTCCTACACCGTGACCGCCGACATTGACGTACCCGCAGGCGGCGCCGAGGGCATGCTGGTCACCTCCGGGGGCCGCTTCGGGGGCTACGGGTTCTACCTCAAGAACAATAAACCGGTGTGGCTGTGGAACCTGGTGGATTTAGAGCGCCTGAAGTGGGAGGGCAGCGAGCCGCTGACGCCGGGCAATCACAAGGTGGAGTTCGATTTTGTCTATGACGGCAAGGGGGCGGGCACCCTGGCCTTTAACAGCTTCAGCGGCGTGGGAGGGCCTGGCACCGGCACCCTCAAGGTGGATGGCAAGGTGGTGGCCACCAAGACCATGGCCAAAACCCTGCCGATGATTCTGCAGTGGGATGAGAGCTTCGACGTGGGTTCAGACACCCTCACAGGCGTCAACGACGCTGACTACCAGCCGCCGTTCCGGTTCACTGGGAAGCTCAATAAGCTGACGATCAAGCTGGATCGGCCCCAGTTGTCTGCTGCTGATCGCCAAAGCCTTGAGGCGGCGATGCGCACCAAGGCCATCAGCGAGTGAGAGCGCCTAAGGAACACCTGAAGATCCAACAAACTCACTACAGAGACAAAGTTTTGGCTGAAATTAGGGGGCCTCGTTTCCCTACTTTCAGTCGACAGCGCTTCTGATCACCAAGCCTTAATTGGCTCTCTTGCTGCGAGGGTTATAACCATGCAAACACAATCATTTCCCAACGAAGCAATTAGCTCCAAGAACCGCCTATTCAATAGTATTAATAGATTGAAATCACCAGGGTCTGGGTAATCAGTTAAGCCGGGCGGCTGCGCCGAGTCGGGGCTTCAGCCCCCCGGCCACCGGCACTGCGAGGGCCCCGGGCCCGGCCACCAGCGCCGCCCCCTGCTCCGCCACGGCCGCCGCCGCCGCTTCCTCCGCCAGCTCCGGCCCGGCTACCACCAGAGCCATAGGAGCCACCGCCACCACCTCCGCCACTGCGCCCGCGGGAGCCGCCCTTGCCCCGGCCACCGCTGAGGTCGAGGGGCGGGGCCGAATGAATGGTGGGTTCAAACCCTGGCACTTCTTGGCGCGGCAAGGGATTGCCGATCATGCGTTCAATCGCCCGCAGCAATTCGTGCTCTTCGGCGGCCACCAGGGAGATGGCGTGGCCACTCTGGCCGGCCCGGCCGGTACGGCCGATGCGATGCACATAGTCTTCGGCCACATTGGGCAGATCCAAATTCACCACATGGGGCAACTGCTGGATGTCGATGCCGCGGGCGGCCAGGTCGGTGGCCACCAGCACGCGCACGACGCCGCTCTTGAATTCAGCCAGGGCGCGGGTGCGGGCCCCCTGGCTCTTATTGCCATGGATGGCCGCTGCAGCAATGCCTTCCTTGATCAGCCGTTCGGCCATGCGATTGGAGCCATGTTTGGTGCGGGCGAACACCAGCACCTGCTGCCAGTTGTTGCTGGCGATCAAGTGATGCAGCAAGTCGGGCTTGCGGGCCATGTCGCAGGGATGCATCACCTGCTCAACGGAGGTGGCCGTGCGGTTTTCAGGAGTGGCCTGCAATTGCACCGGGTTGTGCAATAGGCCCGTGGCCAATTTGCGGATCGAGGGATTAAAGGTGGCCGAAAACAGCAGGTTCTGCCGCTTCGGCGGCATCAGGGCCAGGATTTTCTGAATATCGCGGATAAAACCCATATCGAGCATGCGATCGGCCTCATCGAGCACCAGGATCTCCACCCGATCCAGGCGGATCGCATTCTGTTGCTGCAGGTCCATCAGGCGGCCGGGGGTGGCCACCAGCACATCGGCGCCCCGGCGCAGTCGCATCATCTGGGGGTTGATCTTGACGCCGCCGAAGACCACATCGGAGCGCAGATCGAGAAACTGCCCGTAGGCCGCCACGCTTTCAGCTACTTGGGCGGCTAGCTCCCGGGTGGGGGTGAGCACCAGGGCCCGCACGATGTTGTTGCGGGCGTGGGGGCCATGGCGCAGGCGCTCCAGCATCGGCAGGGTGAAGCCGGCGGTCTTGCCGGTGCCCGTTTGGGCCGCCGCCATCACATCATGGCCGGCGAGCACGGCTGGGATGCACTGCAGCTGGATCGGTGAGGGGCTGGTGTAGCCCTTGGCCGCAATCGCTTCGAGCAGAGGCCTACAAAGCCCGAGGGACTCGAAGTCGGCGACCGGGGCGGAGGCAGCGCCGGCGGCGGGGTCAAGGGTTGGGGACTGGAGGCTGGCGCCTGGCTCCTGGCCCGGAGCGGGGTGGGTCAGGAGAGCGATGGCAAGCCTGGAAAAGATGCTTCCACCCTAGGGCGGTCCTGGGTTGGCCTGGCTAAAGCCGCCTGGGGGCTCAGCTGGCCGGTTCGAAATGGCTGCAGCGCTGACAGGGCCCCTCCGGCAACACGGCGCAGCGCAACAGGGGCGTGCGGGCATTGAAGCGGCAGTTGGGATCGCCGATCACCCAGCGCCCCTGCCACCAGCGGGCCTCCGCCGGCGGTTGCTGGGCCTTCACCTGCAGGGCGACACTGGCCAGTTCATAGCGGCCATTGCGCAACTGGTAGCGGTGGTGCCGTTGCAGCACCAGGAAACTGCGCTCGCCCAGCTCCAGCCAGCGGCCGGGGTAGGGCACCTCCTCGAGCTCAAGCTGCTCCAGCAACTGGCCCGAGCCGGCCTGGCGCAACTCGACCCGCATCAGGAGGGGGCCTGGCTCAAGGGCTCAGGCACGGCCGGTTTACGGGCGGAAAAGCCCCAAGCAAACAGGACTCCCACCACACTGAGCAACACCCACTCGGGCGGCACCAGCTGGGGAGCCACCAGGCGCACGATCAAGCGCACCCCGACCAATCCCACGGCCAGGTAGCCGGCTGCCTCCAGATGACGAAACACCGCCAACCAGCGGATGAAAAGGCCCGCCGTCAGCCTTAGGGCAACCACCCCAATCGCCGCACCGGTCATCACCAGGGGCAGCCGGTCGCTGACGGCCACGGCGGCAGCCACGCTGTCGAGGGAGAAGGCCAGGTCGGTGAGGGCCAGGGTGGCGATCACCGAGGCCAAACCACGGTTATGGGGCGCGTGGGCCTCTCCTGCCTCGTTGGCCCCATCGCCGGGGACCTCGGCGGCAGGGGCCCCGTCGTCTTCGGCGGCCTCGCTGCGCAGCAGGGGTAGCAGGCTGGTGGTCGCCAGCCAGAGCAGGTAGCCCGCCGCCGCCAATTGCAGGGGCCAGAAATCAATCACCCATTCGGCGGCGGCAATCAGGCCGAGGCGAAACACCAGGGCCAGGGCCAGGCCGAGGTTGAGGGCCTGGGTCTGGCGGGTGGGGTCCTTCAAGCCCCGGGAGATCGCCGCCAGGGCAATGGCGTTATCGGCGGAGAGCACCACCTCCAGGGCCACCAGCAGGGGCAGCAGCACCAGGATTTCGCCCCATTGGTCGGCCGACTCAATGAGGGGGGTGATCGTGGGGATCGCCTGCGCTTCCATGGGTTCTGCAGCACAGCCGAAGAAGGCACTCTAGAAAGCCTTGACCCAGCCCAGGGACCACCCCGCCGCCATGCAGCTCCAAGTTCAGCTCGTCCATGCCGGCGATGGCCGCCTGGTGGTGCTGGTGACGGGCTGGAACGGAGACCAGTGCCTTGGCAGCGCCCTGGGCGAAGCGGCAGGCGCCGAAGAGGCCGAGGACCGGGCCCTGGCGCGGCTGCAGCAGCGGCTGGCCAGTGCCCCAGCCCAGGCGCCCCAACCGGCCCCCAACCAGGGATCCGTTCAGGTTCCAATCCAGGTCCCGGTCCCAGTCCAGGTCCAAATTCCCGCCTCGCTCCAGTCCAAAGCTCAGGCCCCGGTCCAATCCCCACTCCAGGCCCCAGCCCCCCCCCCGAGGGAGTCCCGAACCCCGCTGCCTGAGCGGGCCGCCACCAAGCAGCCCTCCCTGCCGGGGGCCCCAGCCAAGCCAGCCCGGTCCCAGGGGCCGGCGTCCCCCTTCCCCGTGGCCCTAGCCGCCAAACCACCGCTAGGGGCCGGCGGGGAGGGCCCCTTGGAACCGGCAACAGCGCGGCCCAGGCCCCTTGCAGGCAGCGAAGTGCCGGCCGCAGCCGCTCCAGACCCGCCCGCCCCTGGCGTTGCAGAGGGTTCCGCAGAGGACACGGCCCAACTGACCATGGGGGCAAACACCCCCGCCGAGCCCGTTCGAGCCCGTTCCAGCGAGGCGAGTTCTGGGGCTGCCGCCGAGCTGCCCGCCGATCCGGAGGACTGGAGCGATGAATTAGCGGCCCTGGAACTCCAGTTGCAACGGCTGGGCTGGCAGCGGGAGCAGGAGTCGGTCTATCTGCAGCGGGCCTTCGGCCATCCCAGCCGCAGCCGCCTCACCAGCTACGGCGACCTGGTCGCCTACCTGGCGGCGGTGCGCCAATTGCAGGCGCCCGCCGATCCGGCCAGCGTGGCCGTGCCCCTGCGGCGGGTTGACCTGCTGGCCATGAGCGACGAGTTGCTGGCCCAACTGGGCTGGGACGCGGCCCGGGGCCGGGAGGTGCTCGAGACCCACTTCCAACGCTCCAGCCGCCAACAACTCAACGACGACGATCTGCTGCGCTTCAACATGATTTTGGAGGGGGAGCTGATCACGGGGATGTGAGGGGCTAGGCCCTTCGCCCTGGCCCCAAGCCCTGGCTTTGATCATGACCAAGTCAGCGCCCAATCAAGCCCCAGGGCTGATGCGCACCAGCTGATCGGCCGCAAACCGGGCCAACCAGGGCTCGAGCCGGCGTTGTTCCTCATCGGTGCGGGTGCAGGCAAAGCCGTAGCGGGCCCGCACCCGCTCACTGGCCTCCGAGAGGGCCGCCCGGGCCCGGGTGCCCAACTCGGCCACAGGCAGGCTCTCACCAGGGCGCAGGTAGTCGTAAATCACAGTGGAAGGCGAATAGAGCTCGGAGCGCTGGCCATCGGGCCACTCCAGCGTCAGCAGCACTTCCGGCACGGGCAGGCCATGGCGAGGGATGGCTTGATCGTGGCGAAACCGCGGCCCTGGCGGGGTGTGCATGGCGACAGCGGCAACCCGGGCGACCAGCGCAGCAAACAGAGCCCAAGGCGGCTAGCAGACGGCACGATTGGGAGCTCACCAAGCAGCTCCCGAACCAGCCCCGCCAAGGCCGCTCAAGCCAAGGCCCCAAAGCCAGTCAGGGGCTCCTGGCCCCGCCAGAAGCTGTGGCGCTGGCCCCCTTGGTGCAGCACCAGCTCGCTGGCGCCCTCTGCAAAGGCACCGATCTCAGCGCAGAGCAGGTCGGGGTAGGGGGCGAGCCACTGGTGCAAGGCCGCCAGCTGGCTGGGGGCCACCGCCAACAGGAAGCCAAAACTCGGGAAGCAGGCCAGCCAGGCCTCCAGCTCCACACCAGGCGGCGGCTTGATGGCAGCTAGATCCAGCTCCAGCCGGCAGCCAGCCGCCTCGGCAAACATCACGGCGGTGCCCACCAGACCGCCCATGCTGATGTCCTT
>CAINZT010000104.1 GCA_903855705.1 uncultured Synechococcus sp. | reverse complement strand
CTTGAACTTGTCCTCAGCCCCCGGATCCTTGTTGACATCTGGGTGGTACTGCCGAGCCATGCGGCGATAGGCCCGCTTGAGGGTCTCGGGGTCCGCATCCCGGCTGACCCCCAAGAGGTCGTAGTAATCCGCCATCGCTCAGCTCTATCAGTGGAACCCTAAAACCGTGAACAGGCTCAATCGCCTTCGCTGGGGCCGGCCGCTGCCGGAGCCGGAGCCGAAGGACCAGGTCCCATCGACACCTTGACCAGGGCGTGACGCAGCACCCTGCCATCGAGGTGGTAGCCCCGTTGCAGTTCGGCAATCACCACATCCTCAGGATGGTCATCGCTGGGCTCGCGCAACACGGCCTCATGCAGGCTGGGATCGAAGGGTTCACCCTCCACCCGCATCGGCGACACCCCCAACTGCTTGAACACGTCAACCAGCTGCTTGTAGAGCCCCTGGTAGCTGCGGTGCAGGCCCTGGGCCTCCTCATGCTGGGGATCAAGCTGCTGGCGGGCCCGCTCGAAGTTGTCGACCACCGGCAGGATCTCGCTGAGGGTGGTGCAGGTGATCTGCAGGCGCTGGTCCTGCTGGTCGCGGGACTGGCGCTTGCGGAAGTTGTCGAAATCGGCGGCAATGCGCATGTACTGAGAGCGCAGGCTCTCGTGCTCGCTGCGCAGGGCCTTGAGTTCCGCCTCCAACTGCTCCTCCCTGGAGCCGGAAACAACCCCAGGATCGCCGTCCCCATCGGCCTCGCTCCCCGGGACGGAATTGGCCTCCAGGGCAGGACCTTCGGCCCCATGGGCAGACGCCTGATCAGGGGCCTGATCGACGGACTGGTCGGCCGGCTCGGGGCTGACGGCCTCGGCAGCGGAGTCGTGGGGAAGGTTGGCGTCGCCGCTCATGCTGACTGAAGCAAGGATCTGGCCTAGACATGTTGGATTCTCGCGGGCTCTCCCCACAAGCGGGGGAAGCCCGCACCTCCCAGGTCTGCCAGGCCCCCCCCTAAGCCATGACCCTGACCCCCTCCAGGCCCGTGCCCGTGGCCACCACCCCTCTGCAGAAAAGTCTGGAGGTGGAATTGCTGATGGGGGAACGGTTGCTGACGGCGGCCGAACTGAGCGAGGCCGGGCCGATCCGTTGGAGCTGGAGCCATTCGCTCAGCGCGGAGCAATGCCGCCAATTCGGCTGCCTACCGGTGCGACAACAGGACAACCGTCTTGTTGTGGCGGTTCCCACCACCTGGGACCCGGATGAACGCAAACAACTCCAGGACGCGGCCTTATTACAAAACCTGACCCTGGAGCTACGCCTGGCCATGAAGGCCGATATCGATGCCGTGCTGGAAGAAACGTCCAGCAGCGTTGATGCGAATGAGCAAGACGCTGTCGATACCCTCTCGATCGAAACAAAAGCAACCAACCCAAGGATGTCCCTACTGGACAACCTCAACTTGGTTGCAAGTCTTGAGGATGCTCCGGCAGAGGATACGTCCTCCAACATGGACCTGGAAGCAACCAATACCTCGCCCATTATCAACCTGGTCGACAAAATTCTGATTCAAGCCTTAAGCAGCGGCACCAGCGACATCCACATTGAGCCACAGGAGGATGGCCTGGTCATACGACTGCGCCACGATGGCGTACTGGAGCAGCTGGAAGTGTTGCCTAAAAATATCATTCCGGCGATCACGTCCAGGTTGAAAATCATGGCAGATCTAGATATTGCTGAACGGCGACTACCTCAAGATGGGCGCATTCGCCGCATGTTTCGCGGACGGGTTTTCGATCTACGCGTTAGCACCCTGCCAACCCGTTATGGCGAAAAAGTCTGCCTGCGACTACTTGATAGCGGCTCCACCAAACTCGGACTAGACAAACTGATCAGCAATCCCACGGCCCTTGCCGACGTCAGGGATATGGGATCGAAGCCCTATGGCATGATCCTGGTAACCGGCCCAACAGGATCGGGCAAATCAACGACCCTATATTCCTTACTGTCAGAGCGTAATAGTCCGACCATAAACATCTCTACCGTAGAAGATCCAATCGAATACAGCCTCAAAGGAATCTCCCAAACCCAGGTGAACCGGGAGAAAGGCTATGACTTTGCCAGGGCCCTAAGGGCCTTCATGCGTCAGGATCCCGATGTGCTGCTCGTTGGCGAGACCAGGGATCTTGAAACGGCGAAAACGGCTGTTGAGGCAGCACTCACCGGCCACTTGGTGTTAACCACTCTGCACGCGAATGATGCCCCTAGTGCAATTGCCAGGCTGGCGGAGATGGGCGTTGAGCCTTTCTTGGTGAGCGCCTCCCTGATCGGCATCGTCTCCCAGCGGTTGGTCAGACGCGTTTGCCCCACCTGCCGTGTGTCCTATCACCCCACGGAACAGGAACTGGCTCGCTTTGGCCTATTTGCCAATAAGGAGTCAAACATTACCTTCTTCAAATCAAAACGCACGATTGATTCCAATCAACGCCCTTGTGCAACTTGCAAAGGCCTCGGCTACAAGGGGCGGATTGGTGTCTACGAGGTTCTGCGCGTGAATGAGGCTTTGGCCGCTGCCATTTCCGTCGAATCAAACACAGAGCAGATTCGCAGACTGGCCCTAGAAAATGGCATGACAACCTTGCTGGGCTACGGGCTTGATCTAGTGCGCAATGGTTACACTACCCTCGAGGAAATTGGCCGCATGATTCTCACCGATTCAGGCCTCGAATCAGAACGCAAAGCCAAGGCACTGCACACAATAATCTGCAAAGGCTGTGGTGCAGGCATGCAGGATGACTGGCTTGAATGTCCCTACTGCCTGACCTCGCGAAGTTAGCTTTCAGGCCCTATGACCAGATTAACCGCTGCAACAAAGCAAACACACCCATAAGCCCCCTACAACTGTCCACTGGGGCTGCTGTTTGATTCGATCTCCAACAGAATAACCACGATCGCGCCGACGCCTAAACCATGGAACTACTCATCGAAGACCTGATGACCCAGCTGGTGCAGGGGGGCGGTAGTGACCTGCACCTGTCGGCGGGCCAGCCCCCCTATGGGCGCTTCAATGGCAAGCTGATCGCCATGCGGGAAGAAATACTGACAGAACAGGAATGCAATCAATTAATTTTTTCCCTAGTTAACAACTCCCAACGCAAGCAACTGGAGCAAACCTGGGAGCTAGATTGTGCTTATGGGTTAAAGGGGATCGCCCGTTTCCGCGTTAATGCCTACCGACAACGGGGCACCTACGCAGCCTGTCTGCGTGCCCTTAGCAGCAATATTCCTACGCCCGAAGATCTCAATCTACCAAAGGTTGTCATTGAGTCATGCAGTAAGCCTCGGGGGCTGATCCTGGTCACTGGTCCTACCGGCTCGGGGAAAACCACCACCTTGGCCTCCCTAATGAACCATATTAATCACACGCGAGCCGAACACATACTGACCATTGAAGATCCGATCGAATTCACCTATGTGAATGATCAAAGTCTCATTCATCAACGCCAGATCAATGAAGACACACGCAGTTTCAGTGCGGCCCTAAGGGCGGCCCTACGGGAAGACCCGGATGTGATCTTAATTGGTGAAATGCGAGATCTTGAAACGATCCAATTGGCGATCACGGCCGCTGAAACCGGACATCTTGTCTTTGGGACCCTGCACACAAGTTCCGCTCCCCAGACAATTGATCGGATCCTCGATGTCTTTCCGGCCGGACAGATGAATCAAATTCGCATCCAACTCAGCAGCAGTTTGGTGGGAATTTTCTCGCAAACCCTCTGTCAAGCCGTTAATCCACTGCCAGGTCAGTATGCGCGGGTCCTGGCCCAGGAAATCATGGTCAATACACCGGCAATTGCCAATTTAATTCGTGAGGGCAAAACCGCCCAGCTCTATTCGCAAATGCAAACAGGTGGACAGTTAGGGATGCAAACCCTGGAAAAAGCCCTGGCCACACTCGTCACCAAAGGAATTATCAGTGCGAAAGAAGCCCTGGCCAAAGCCAGTAAACCAGAAGAATTAAGCCGCATGATCCAAGCCAATCAAGCCTAAATAAATTGGGGCCAAATCGCAAACTAACGAACCGATTAATCGCATCCATTCAACATCATCCTTCCTAATCTTAAGACCCATGCCTGTTTTCATCGCCAACTACACGAACCGCCAAGGTCAAGCCAAAGAGGTGCGCGTAACGGCAGCCACCTTGGCCCTAGCTAAACGTGATCTGCGGCGCTCTGGCAAGATCGCGACCTCGATTGTTCCCCAACCAACCACTAAAGCAGCATCCAACAAGACCAGCCCCCGATCAGACCTGGGTCAGGTCCTTTCCAAGATGCTGGAAGCGCGCCCAAGCGTGCGCGATCGAGCCTTGTTCTCCAACAAATTGGCGGCCCTGATTGATGCCGGCGTGCCGATCGTGCGAGGCCTGGAAATGATGGCCAGCCAGCAAAAGCAACCCCTGTTCAAACGGGCCTTGACTGGGATTTGCGCGGAGGTCAATCAGGGATCAACCCTCGGCAGTGCCATGCGCCGCTGGCCGATGGTGTTTGATCGCCTGACCATCTCGATGGTTGAGGCTGGTGAGGCCGGCGGTGTGCTGGATGAAACCCTGCGGCGGCTTGCCAAATTACAGGAAGATGTCTCCAAACTCCAGAATCAGATCAAAGGTGCCTTGGGCTATCCGATCGCTGTTCTGGTCATTGCAGTTTCTGTTTTTCTGGGAATGACAATCTTTATTATTCCTCAGTTTGCTGATATTTTCAAAAGTCTCGGCGCCGAACTACCCGCCTTTACCCAAATGTTGGTGGATTTAAGCGGCCTGCTGCGCTCAGCTTTTTCCATCTATTTAGTGATCGCCATTGCCATGGCAGTGTATCTTTTCAACCGTTATTACAATACAAAGATCGGACGAATGACTGTGGATAAAATTCTTTTGAAGATCCCCTTGTTCGGCGATTTAATCCTCAAAAGTGCCACCGCCCAATTCTGTCGTACCTACAGCGCCCTAAGCAGGGCCGGGGTGCCGATCCTTCAATCCCTTGAAATCCTCAAACAAACCTCCGGAAATGCGGCCGTTCAGGAGGCACTGGAACGGGCCAGAAGCGATGTTCAAGAAGGTGTCAGCTTGAGTCAAAGTCTCACCAGCAAAAAGCTTTTTCCTGACATGGCCCTAAGCATGTTAGCGATTGGCGAAGAAACCGGCGAAATGGATGCAATGCTCTCCAAGGTGGCGGATTTCTACGAAGAAGAAGTTTCCCTGATTGTTAAAAATCTTACGGCCATGCTGGAGCCCGCCATGATCGTGTTAGTGGGCGGCATTGTGGGCTCAATCCTGGTGGCCATGTATTTACCAATGTTCAGCGTCTTTCAACACATCAACTAGGCAATCCGCCAGCAGACCCTTCAACAGCGCCCGCCGCCGCCGCAATCGCCCGTCCGGCTAGCCAGCCAGAGGTCCAGCAATGTTGAAAATTGAAACCACCGGTGACCCCATCCACATCCAGGAGCTCTCCCACCACATACAAGCCGTCCTGTTTGCGACTGGCCATGGTGGCCAGGTTCAGCTCCTTCAAGGGGATCCCACCAGCAGTGACAAATTCCTCGCCAAACGGACCGCGGCCGCTGACTGCATAGCGGCTGGCCCGTAGAGCTTGGATCAAGCGAATTTGCTGCACCCGACTCAGATCAGCCCAACGTTGCAAGGGATCAACAGCCTGTTGCTCCAATAACACCGCCCAGAGGCGCCGAGCCAGCTCCGGCCAGGGCCGCCAGGCCCCGAGCTGTTTGCGGGCCTGGTCGACGCGCAGGCTGGCAAACAGGGCCTCCAGATCCGCCTGGGAGCGGCCGCCGCTCCAATCCACTCCCAGCTCGCAGCGGTAGGCCACCGCCTTGAGACTGCGGGCCGCAAAGGCCGTGAGCCGTAACACCGCCGGGCCACTCAGGCCCCGGTGGGTGAACAGCACCGGCCCGGACTGGCGAAAGCGGCCCTCCGCCAAGTCCAGGCTCAACCCCACCGGATCCATCACCAGGCCAGCCAGTTCCCCCATCCCCGCCCCAGCCAGAGCCAGGGTGAACAGGGAGGGCACCGGCGGCACCAGCCCATGGCCCAGGTCCGCCGCCAGACGCCGGCCACTGGGGTGGCTGCCGGTGGCGAGCACCAACTGGCGGGCCTCCAGCCGTTCCAGCGCCCCTCCCGCTCCCCGCAACGCCAGCCGGAAGCCCCCTGCCGGCAGGGGCTCAGCCGCCTGCAGGGCCACGGCCGTGCGCAGGGTCACCCCCGCCGCCAAGGCGGCGTTGCGCAGGCTGGCCGCCACCGAACTGGCCCGGTTGCTGCTCGGAAACAGGCGGCCGTCGTCTTCTTCCACCAGGGAGAGGCCCCGCTCGGCAAACCAGGCCACCGTGTCGCCGGGAGCAAAGCGGCTGAAGGGCCCGAGCAGGGCCTTCCCCCCCCGCGGGTAATGGCCCACCAGGCTGCGCGGGTCCCAGCAAGCATGGGTGACATTGCAACGGCCACCGCCACTGATCAACACCTTGCCCAGGGGCGTGGGGGTGGATTCGAGCAGCAACACCTGCCGCACGCCCGCCTCCGCAGCCGTGATCGCCGCCATGAAGCCGGCCGGTCCGCCGCCGGCCACCACCAGGTCCCAGGCCCGTAGGCCGGAAGACTCGACTACGGGCTCGGGTTCGAGCTCCGGCTGGGCGTCGGTCTGGGGCATGGCAGGGGGCAGCATGGGGAAATGGCAAATGGGCCCAACCAGCACGACCCCACGGAGGTTCCGTCCACCGCGGTGCCGTCCTACCGCTTCAGTGTGGCGCCGATGCTGGACTACACCGATCGGCACTTCCGGGTGCTGATGCGCCAGATCACGCGCCGCAGCCTGCTCTACAGCGAAATGGTGGTGGCCCAGGCGATCCACCACTGCGACCAACCAGGCCAACAGGACCGGCTGGAGCGCCTGCTCGGCTTCGATCCCGTTGAGAAACCCCTGGCCCTGCAGCTAGGCGGCGACGATCCTGGGCTGTTGGCAGCTGCGGCCCGCCTAGCGGCGGCCTGGGGCTACGACGAGGTCAACCTCAATGTGGGCTGTCCCAGCGAGAAGGTGCAAAAGGGCCGCTTCGGCGCCTGCCTGATGGCGGAACCGGCCCGGGTGGCCGACTGCATTGCCGCCATGGCCGCCGCCTCGGGCCTGCCGGTGAGCGTGAAGCACCGGATCGGCATCGATGCCCGCGATTCCTATGCCGAACTGCTCAACTTCGTCGACACCGTGGCCACCGCCGGCGCCTGCCGCTTCAGCGTGCACGCCCGCAAGGCCTGGCTGGAGGGCCTCGACCCCAAACAGAACCGCAGCGTGCCGCCGTTGCGCTACGAGCTGGTGCACCAGCTCAAACGGGATAGGCCCCAACTCCAGATCGAACTCAACGGCGGCCTGGAGGATCTGGCCGCCTGCAAGCCCCAGCTGGAGCAGGTAGATGCGGTGATGGTGGGGCGGGCCGCCTACAGCCATCCCCTGCGCTGGGCACCGGTGGACCGGGACCTGTTTGGCGACCAGGTTTCACCCCTGGCCAGTGCTTCAAGCGTGGTTCGCGGCCTGGTGCCCTATGCCGAACGCTGGTGCGCCGGCGGCGGGCGCCTCTGGCCGATCGCCAGGCACCTGGTGCAGGTGGTGGAAGGGGTCAGCGGTGCTCGCCATTGGCGGCGGCGCCTGGGCGAGGCCGCCGGTGAGCGCAACGCTGGAGCAACGGTGTTGGACAACGCCGCCTTGGAGCTGGAAGCCCAGGGTCTCTGAGCCAGGGACCTCCCTGGGCTCAGACCTCGGCGCCGCCGTAGTCGTCACTGCCGCCATAGGGGCCCGCCTGGGAACTGCGCCGCCGCCGGCTGCGACCCTCACCAAAGCTGTCACCGCCGCCGCCGTAGCTGCGATCTTCCCAACCGCTGGCCCCGGAGGACCGTTCAGCCCCGGCGCCACCGCCGTCATAGCCGCCACCGCCACCCCCGCCGTAGCCACCGGCCGGGGCGCCACCGCCGTAGCCACCCCCTCCGCCGTAACCGCCGCCGCCATAACCACCTGCGCCAGCAGGGGCGCGACGGGGGGCTCCAGCGCCCTTGGGTTCGGCCTTGTTGATCCGCAGGGGGCGACCCATTAGCTCTGCGCCCTGGAGGGCCTCGATCGCCCGGTCTTCGCTCTGGGCATCGGCCATCTCCACGAAGGCAAAGCCCCGCTTGCGACCGGTATCCCGTTCCAGGGGCAGGGAACAGTTGGCCACCTCACCGAAGGGGGCAAACAATTCAGCGATGTCTTCCTGTTCCGCACGGAAGGGAAGGTTGCCAACAAAAATGCTCACAGGCCTGGGGGGCCAAAAGGCAGAGATCCAACGGGCCAAATCTAAACCCGGCCCTGCAATCCACTTGGTCCGTCAGGTCACATAGGCCCCAGCCGCTTCGAGCCTGGCCGCCGCCGGGGCCAAACGGGGGCCAGACCCAGCCTGGCTCAGCCGTAGAGGCGGCTGCGGGTGCGGGCCAGCTGGAGCTTCACCTGATCGAAGCCCGTGCCGCCCTCACTGCGGCGGGCGGCTACCACCTGGCGAGGTGCGATGGCGGCATAGATGGCCTGGTCAAAGGCGTGATGGAGCTGCTGCCAGCGCTCAAGAGGGAGATCCCGCAGCAAGATGCCCTCCTTGAGGCAGGTCTTCACCAGACCGCCGACCAACTGATAGGCCTCCCGGAAGGGCACCCCCTTAGCCACCAAATAGTCGGCCACATCGGTGGCATTGGAGAAATCGGATTCCACCGCCGCCTCCAGCCGCTCGGGCCGGAATTGGATGCCCTCCTCCAGCAGGATGGCCATGGCCTCGAGACAATCAAGGCTGGTGCGCACCGTGTCGAACAGGGCTTCCTTGTCTTCCTGGAAATCCTTGTTGTAAGCAAGGGGCAGGCCCTTAATCATCACCAAAAGCCCCTGCAGATGGCCGAAAACCCGGCCACACTTGCCGCGCACGAGTTCGGGCACATCGGGGTTCTTTTTCTGGGGCATCAGGCTGCTGCCGGTGGCGCAACGATCGGTGAGGCGAATGAAGCCGAACTCCTCACTCGCCCAGAGGATCACCTCCTCGGCTAGGCGGCTGAGGTGCACCATGATCAAGCTGGCGGCGGCGCAAAATTCCACCGCAAAATCCCGGTCACTAACGGCATCAAGGCTGTTGGCGTAAACCGTCTCGAAGCCGAGGGCCGCAGCGGTCTGGCGCCGATCGATCGGCACGGGCGTGCCGGCCAGGGCGGCGGCGCCCAGGGGGCAGGTATTCAGCCGATGGCGCAGGTCCCGGAGGCGACCCCGATCCCGTTCAGCCATCTCGACGTAGGCAAGCAGATGGTGGGCCAGGCAGACCGGCTGGGCCCGCTGCAGGTGGGTGTAGCCCGGAATCAGGGTGTCTGCCTGGGCCTCGGCCTGGGCCAGCAAGGCCCGTTCAAAGCGCAGCAGGGCTCCATCGATCAGGTCGACCTTCTGGCGCAACCACACACGCAGGTCCGTGCCCACCTGGTCGTTGCGGCTGCGGCCCGTGTGCAGGGTCTTGCCGACCGGACCGAGCAGCTCAATCAGACGGCGCTCCACCGCAAAGTGCACGTCCTCGGCCTCCAGACCGGGACGAAAGTCGCCTGCAGCCGCCTCCTGACGCACCTGCTCCAGCCCCGCCACCAGCTGCTGGGCTTCGGAGGCGGTGATCACACCACAGCTGCCCAACATGGTGGCGTGGGCGATCGAGCCATCGAGATCCTGTTGCAGCAGCTCGATATCGAAGCCGATCGAGGCATTGAAGCGCTCGATCGCCGGATGGAGCCCCTCCTCGAAGCGGTCGCTCCAGCCCGCCGCCCCACCGCCGGTGACACCGCCAGAGGAACCAGCGCCAAGGGATTCGGGGCCGGGAACGATCTCGGGATTGGGGGCTGCCATCGGGCCTGGTTGCCGCAACCGCTCAGCTTGGCAGGCTGGCCAGCGCCGGCCCATCCTTCACCTTGAGCACCACCATGGAGGCGTCATCCCCCAGGGGGCGATCACTGCCGACAAAGCGATCCAGGCGGGCAAAGAGCTGGTCGAGGATCGCCTGGGCCCCCAGACCAGCGCGGCAAGCCTCCTGCAGGCAGGTGAGCAGCCGGTGTTCCTCGAAGCGTTCGCCGCTGATGCCGGCGGCTTCGGTAACCCCATCGGTGTAGCAGAGCAACACGTCGCCAGGTTCGAGCACGGTTTGCTCACAGCCGTAATCGGCCTCCGCCTCCAAGCCAATCAACAGCCCGGGCGCATCGAGCCGCTCCACCTGCTGGCGCTGGCACCGCCAGACCAGGGGCGGATTGTGGGCCGCATTGGCGTAACGCAGCAGGCGGCTGGCCGGGTCGAAGTCGGAATAGAAGAGGGTGACAAAGCGGTGGGAGTGGGCCAGATCCTCCTGGGCCAGTTGGTTGAGGTCGTGAAGAATGCGATCGGGGGGAAGCCCCGTGAGCACCTCAGCCCGCAACATGCCCCGCAGCAGGGTCATCAGCAGGCTGGCGGGCACGCCCTTGCCCATCACATCGCCCATCACCAGGGCCCAGCGCCCCTGCTCGCGGCAGCGGCCCTGGAGCTGGGGCCGGGTGGGGATGAAGTCGTAGTAGTCGCCGCCCACCAAGTAGGCCGGCCGGCAGCGGGCGGCCAGCTCCACCCCCTCGATCACCGGGCAGTGGTCCGGCAGCAGCTGGGCCTGGATTTCGGCGCCGGTGCTGAGCTGGCGATCGAGGCGTTCATGGCGGCGCCGTTCCTGCAGCAACGCGTCATTTTCCAGGGCCACCCCGGTGAGGTCGGCCACCAGCTGGCCATGGCGGCGATGGACATCGCTCCAGCCCGAGCCACCGGCTGGGCCGAACACGTAGAGACGCCCCCGCTGGCGACTGCGGGCCACCACCGAGGTGCCGACCAGGGCCCCCTCGCCGAAATGCTGGGCTACCACCTGATCCAGGCAGGCCACCAGACCGGCCTCACCCGCCGAGGCCAACAGGCTGGCGTCGTTTAAGCCGGCCAGTTGGCGGAGCAAGTCCCGACTGCGCTCGGCTGGGGTGCCCTGGAACTGGTCACGCCATAGGTGGCCATTGGCATGGAAGGGCAGCAGCAAGGCCCCCTCGGCCTCCATCAAGCGAGCTGCCACCAGGGGCACCAACTCCAGAAAGCGGTTGAGGTTGGTGAAACTGCGCAGGGCAAAGGCCAGCGACGCCAGCAACTCCTGGTTACGGCGTTGTTCCCGGCTGAGGCTGTCGAGCAGCTGGCGCAGGGAGGCCGTCGCCGAAGCGGTTTGGGGAAGGGGATAGGGCGGGGGTTGAATCCGCGGCGGCTTGCTGCCCAAGGAGGGGCCGCAATGGGACCCGCAAGGTAGCAGCGATGCCGGATTTAACCCGGCCCCGTCAGCAATTCGGCCCGACCAGCCCGCTGACCAACCAGGCCAGTGAGCAACCAAGCTGATCACCTAACCGGCGGGCAAGCCCTCGGCTGATCAACAACTAGCCGTCCAGCAAGGCTTCGACGAATTCGAAGCTGTTAAACGGGCGCAGATCACGGATGGCTTCACCAGCGCCAATAAACCGGATCGGTAGCCCCGCTTCCGACGCCACCGCCAGGGCGACTCCGCCGCGGGCGCTGCCATCGAGCTTGGTCAACACCACGCCGGTGAGGCCGGCCGCCTTGGCAAAGGCCATGGCCTGGCGCAGGCCGTTTTGACCCTGGCTGGCATCGAGCACCAGCAGGGATTCCACGGCCGCCTCGGGGGCCAAGCGATCGACGATGCGACGCACCTTGGCCAGTTCTTCCATCAGGTTGTGCTTGGTTTGCAGGCGGCCGGCCGTGTCAACCAGCACCAGGTCGAGACCCTTGGATTGGGCGGCGCCGATCGCATCGAACACCACCGCCGCCGGATCGGCATTGGCGGAGGGATTGGACACGACCGTGACGCCGCTGCGGTCGCCCCAGACCCGCACCTGCTCGACGGCGGCGGCCCGGAAGGTGTCCGCGGCGGCGATCAGGCAGCTGTAACCACTGCGGGTGGCCAAATTGGCCAGCTTGCCGAGGGTGGTGGTTTTGCCCACGCCATTCACCCCCACCAACAACCAGACGTTGAGGCGATCCCGCTGGGGGGCGAGCAGGGCACTACCGCTGGCGCGAATCGGCGCCTCGAGTAACTCCTTGAGCTGGTCCTTGAGGAAACGAATCCCCTCGCTGGGATCGACCACCTCCACATTGAGGCGCTCGCGCAGGGCCCCGAGGGCCTGGTCCGTGGCCTTGACGCCCACATCGGCGCGCAGCAACAGGGTTTCCAGCTCGTCGAGCACCTCCGGCGTGAGCGGATCGTCGCCGAGGTTGGTGAGCAGCTGGGTGACGAAATTGCGGCGGGTCTTCTCCAGGCCGCGGCGCAGGCGGCCGAGCCAATCGATTTCTTCGAGGGAGACCTGGTCGGCGCGGCGGCCCTGGGCCGCCAGCACTTCGGCCGACCAGGTGAAATCGGCATCAAAGGCACCCAGCTGGGGTTCGGCGTCCCCACCTGGGAGCGGAGTCTGGGGGGCCGCAACCGGAGCCACGACAGGCGTCGCGCCGGCAATCGTGGCGCTCCAGGCGACCGGGGCAGACGGGGCTGGCGGCGCCCCTGAGGCCACCTGGGGGGCCGGTGCCTCGATGGCAAGGGCCAGCAGCTCCCGCTGGCGTTCGGCCCGCTGGGCCGCGGCCAGTTCCAGCAAGGACAACACCGGCACCGCATCCAGGGGCCCAGACTCGGGTTGGCTCTGGACTGGCTCGAGCTCGCCTGACTCAGGCAGCTGGGAAACGCTACCAAGCTGGGCTTCGGAAGCCGGCTGCTCTGGCTGAGCAGGCGCCACGGATTGGGGCAGAGGCGCCCATGGATCGGCCTGAAAGGACTGGACTGGCGGGGTGGCCGCGGGCGGCTCAACCGCTGCAGCCAGCTCAGTTGCGAGACCTAAGTCAGCAGCTGGTTGGAGCTCAGGCGGTGCCGGTGGCTCAGGGGCGGGTGCTGGCTCGACAGCCGCGGGCGACTCAGGCGGTGCCGGCTCCTGGGGGGCTTGCTCGGGGACAACTGGTTCAGG
Source organism: uncultured Synechococcus sp. (assembly GCA_903855705.1). Classification (GTDB taxonomy): domain Bacteria; phylum Cyanobacteriota; class Cyanobacteriia; order PCC-6307; family Cyanobiaceae; genus BAIKAL-G1. Next base: position 17,770 of record CAINZT010000104.1, on the reverse strand, counting down.
GGAGACCGGCTCGGGGCCACTGGCCTGGGCCTGCTGGCGGCTGGCTTCCTGCTGGGCCTTGAGCCGGGCGTAGGCCTGGCGGGCCCATTCAAGAGCTTCGCTATCGACGCCTCCCATCGGCGCAGGGCCGGAGGGAACCGCTTGGGACGCCTGGGGCTCACCAACGTCAGACGCTGGGGGGGCCTCGGGGGGAGCTTGGGGGGAAGGTTGGGAGAGCCCCGGGGATAGGGCGGCTCCAGGGGCCACGGCTTCAGGCTCCTGGGAGGCCGGCGGCGGCCCAGGCTCCGGTTCGGGCTGGCCCCCTGCCTGGCCCTCGGGGACGGAACTGCGCTGGAACCAGTCGAACACCATCAGCGATCAGCCGGGAAGACTCGTGAGGCGCCGCAGCACCCCGTTGATCATGCGACGGCCCTGCTCGTCGCTGTAGCGATTGGCCAGTTCCACCGCCTCATTGCAAGCCACCGCAGGCGGGGTGCCGAAATCCTCCATATCCGTGGCGGCTAAGCGCAGGATGTCGCGGTCGATGCGAGGCAGGCGCGTCAGCCGCCAGCCCTCCATCACGCCATCGAGGCGTTCATCGAGCTCCTTGCGGCGGCTCACCACGGCGCGGGTGCGTTCCAGGGCGCCCTTACGCACCTCCTCCTGGTTGGCCAGCAGCAGCAGACGCGGCAATTCGAGGCTGGCCGAGAGGCGATTGAGGGCCTGTTCGGCGTGGGAGAGGCCCTGTTGCAGGTGGCTGCGCACCTGGGGCAGGCTGTCGCCGCCGTTATCGACGAGCTCACTGTCGAGCAGCTGTTGCTGGGCCTGCTCCAGGTCGGTGGCGGATTGGTCGAGGGCTTCGCGCACGTGCTGGCTGAGGCTGGCCAGGGCCTGCAGCAGCAACGCATCGAGTGATGTCGTGCGGGACAGATCGCTGGCCGGCTGGCGATCGCTGATCTGGCCGAGCATCAGCAGGGCCAATTCTCTGGCTACGGAACGACTCTGCATGGGAAACGCACTCAGGACCGATCAGGCCTTATTGGGAGGAACGGGGGAATAGGCCGGAGCCCGCAGCTGGGCCAGAAGACTGGAAAAACTGCGACTGGCGGGGGTTTCGCGCTCATCCGGGCTGACGATCCCAGCCGAGATGATCGTGCGGAAGGCATCTTCCACCGATAGATCCAGATCGCGAACTGAGGTTTCGGGCACCACCGCGTACCAGCCAGTGGTGGGGTTCGGAGCCGTGGGGATGAAGACGCTGAGCATGGGCTGGTCAAAACCGGCCTGCACCGACGAACCCAGCACCCCTGTCACGAATCCAAGGGCATAAAGACCCTGGCGCGGATACTCCACTAGCACCACCCGACGAAAACGGGAGGAGTTATCGCGCAGAAAGGTTTCCAGCAGTTGCTTAAGGGTCTTGTAGACCGATCCCGCCAGGGGGATTCTCTGCAAGGTGCCCTCACCGAATTCGAGCAACCAACGGCCAACGATGTTGCGGGCCATCAAGCCAATAAGCAGGATCGCCAGCAAGGGCACCAGTAACCCCACCCCCAGGTTGATCAGCTCCTGCAGAAGCGGATTGAGGGTGTTGAACGGATTGACCTGCTTGGGAACGGAAGTGAGGAAGGCCAGCACAAAGCGGCTCACCGTGGTGGCCAGCCAGATGGTGGTGGCCAGGGGAATCACCACCAGCAGGCCGGCGATCAGGTCGTTCTTGAGATCCTGCTGAAGGCGGTCGCCAAGCGGCTGATCAGGTCTGGGACTGGATTGCACCAACTGACCCCCCGGTGATCCGGTCTGCACATCGCTTTGGGAAACTTAGCCAGCCGCCAGGCCAGGCCCGCTGAAAAGACCCGGTTCAGAGCACCGAAGCCAGGGCCAACAGGGTGAAAGCGATCGCCAGCACTAGGGCCGTGCCCGTGCCAGCAATGCTGCGCTGGTTAGCCGCCAGATCACGGGCCTTTTCCGCTTGCTTGATCTGCACTTCGGCCTGCTTCAGCTGACCATTGATAAAGCGGGTTGCCGCCTCCTTCTTCTGGGCTTCAGGCGCCTGGGGGGGAATCTGGCCGGCGCGCTCGCCCTGGAGCACCACCTGCTCAATCACCTGGGGGTTCTGCATCTGGGTGCGGGCCATGGCGACTTGACCCTTCTTGGCAGTGAGGGCCTGGTCGGCCTGCTCGGTGAGGGTGCGATCCCCACTGATCGACACAGGAATCGCCACAAGCATGGCGATCGCCAACAGAGCGCTGATAACGCAAACCACCCAGCGCAGGGGTGTGAACCGCTCCTGGGGTGAATCGAGGCGGGAGCCGAAGAGGACCAAGAGCAGCCCTACCAGGGCCATCGGCGCCTGGTTCACCAGGCGCTCCACCAGCAGTTGCTTGAAGCTCTCCTCATCCCAACCGTTCACGGCCAGTAGGGCTAAGAGCTGCAGGCCCAGCAGCAGCACCAGGGTCAGGCCCAGCCAGCGCAGCAGGACGCTGAAACGACCCAGGGAAGCGGAACTCACAGCAAGATGGCGGAATCGAGCGACTTTAGGGGTGGAAACGCCGCTCTCCGGATTGGCTGCGCAGTTGAAGCAGCAAGCCCGCAACCTGGGTTTCGGCCCAGTGGGCATCGCAACGCTGCCCGGCAGTCCGCGGATTGGCCTGCGCACCGCCGCCCTCGAGCGCTGGCTGGCGGCCGGCTACCAGGCCGACATGGCCTGGATGGCCGACCCCCGGCGCCGGCAGGCCGAAAGCCTGCTCCCAGGTGCCCGCAGCCTGTTGGCCGTGGGGCTCAACTACTACGTGGCAGCCGAACGCCAACCGGGAAGTCTGAAGGTGGCGCGCTATGGCTGGGGTCGGGACTACCACCGGGTGATCGATGGCCGCCTACGCCAGCTGGGCCGCTGGCTGGATCAGGAGGTGACTGGTGTGCGCTGGCGCGCCTGCGTCGACAGCGCTCCGTTACTGGACAAGGTCTGGGCGGAAGAAGCAGGCCTGGGTTGGATCGGCAAAAACGGCAACCTGATCCATCCCCGCCAGGGCTCCTGGTTGCTGCTGGGTCACCTGCTCACCAACCTGGAGTTGCCGCCAGACCAGCCCGCCGAACCCCTCTGTGGCCGTTGCAGCCGCTGCATCGAGGCCTGCCCTACCGGCGCCATCACCGAACCGTTTGTGGTCGATGCCCGCCGCTGCATCGCCTTTCACACGATCGAAAACCGGGACGCCAAGCTGCCCGATGCGATTGAGGCCGGCCTTGGCACCTGGGTAGCCGGCTGTGACATCTGCCAGGACGTCTGCCCCTGGAATCAACAGGCCCTCGAAAGCAGTTCCGAGCCCGATCTGCAACCCCGCGACTGGCTCTTGAACCTGCAAGCGGACCAACTCCAAACCTGGAGTGAAGCGGAGTGGGACGAACGGCTAAGGGCCTCGGCCCTGCGGCGTATCAAGCCCTGGATGTGGCGCCGCAACGCCGCCGCTGCGGCACCAGCCCAGGCAAAAACCACCGCCAACACCAAGCCATCAGCAGACTCCCGTCATCAGCCCCAAACCTGAGCCCAGCGCAGGCGATTGGCCGGGAATGGACTCCTAGGCTGGGGCCTGGAATGAACGCCACCATGGCACCGCGCTGGTTGAGGTCCCTGGTTGCTCTGCCCCTGGTTGTGGGGGTTGGACTCGGCTCAGCCCCGGCGGCCCAAGCCCTGGTTCCCTATGTGGTTCTGCCGGCCCAGCAGGACCTAGAAGCCGCTGGCCTGGGGATCGCCCAGGCTGCTGCCCGCCTGCTGCGCCTCGGCCAGGCCGAGGAAGCGGCCCGGTTGGCCGCCCTAACGGTGCAACTGATCCCCAGTGACCCGCGCGGCTGGATCCTGCTGGCGGAAGCCCAACTCCGCAGCAAGCAGCCCAAATTGGCAGCCACTGCCCTGGGCCAGGCCAAACGGCTCGATCCCAAAAATCCGGGCATCTGGTTTGCTGAAGGCTCCCTGGCCTTGCATGACAACCATCCCCAACGGGCGATCCTGCTGCTGGAGCAGGGCCTGAAACTGGATGGCAAAAACGCAGGCGCCTACTTCGATCTCGGCAATGCCCTGATCCTGCTCGGCAAACTCAGACCGGCCCTGATCGCTTTCGAAAAAGCCGCCTCCCTGCGGCCCAATTTCTGGGAATCGATCAACAACCAGGCCCTGGTGCTGTTTGAGCTAGGCAAACCGCTTGAGGCCATCAGCCGTTGGCACCAGGTCCTGCGCATCAAGACCAATGCGGCCGAACCCAGCCTGGCCCTGGCCGCTGCCCTCAATGGCGTCAAGCCAGGCAGCCAAGACGCGATCGAGCTGGCCAATCGGGCCCTAGCCGCCGAACCCAACTACGCCCTCGAGACTTACCAGAAGGAACAGCTCTGGGGGCCGCGCCTGCGGGCCGCCACCCGCCAGCTGGTGCATCGCAACGAGCTCAAAGCCAGTCTGGAACGGGCCCTGGCCAATGCGAGCGGCAACAGCGACAGCCAGGACGACCAATAGGTTCCCCAGGGCCTCGCCCCGGCCGGCCTCGACAGGATCTGTAGGCTGAGCGCCGATCGCCCTCAGACACCAGCAGCGGATGGCCGAGGAGCAGAACGGGCAGCGAATCCAACCCATCGCCCTGCATCAGGAGATGCAGCGTTCCTACCTCGAATACGCGATGAGCGTGATCGTGGGGCGGGCCCTTCCCGATGTGCGCGACGGCCTCAAGCCAGTGCAGCGCCGCATCCTGTTTGCAATGCAGGAGCTGGGCCTCACCCCCGATCGGCCCTATCGCAAATGCGCCCGCGTTGTCGGCGACGTGCTGGGCAAGTACCACCCCCATGGCGACCAGGCGGTCTACGACGCCCTCGTGAGGCTGGTGCAGACCTTTGCCAGCCGCCACCCCCTGCTCGATGGCCACGGCAACTTCGGCTCGGTGGACGACGACCCACCGGCCGCCATGCGGTACACGGAAACGCGGCTGGCGCCGATCGCCAACGAAGCCTTACTGGATGAGATCGGCAGCGACACGGTTGATTTCGCGCCGAATTTCGATTCCTCCCAGCAGGAACCCACGGTCCTACCGGCCCAGTTGCCTTTCCTGATCCTGAACGGCTGCACCGGCATCGCCGTAGGCATGGCCACCAGCATTCCGCCCCACAACCTCGGCGAGGTGGTGGATGCCCTGATCGCCCTGATCCGCAAACCGGAGATTGGCGATGACAAGCTGCTGGAGCTGGTTCCCGGTCCTGATTTTCCCACCGGCGGTGAAGTGCTGATCAGCAGCGGCCTGCGGGATACCTACCTGCTTGGTCGCGGCAGTATCGCCATGCGCGGTGTTGCCCACATCGAGGATGTGCAGCCTGGCAAGGGGCGGCATCGCCGCAGCGCCGTAATCATCACCGAACTTCCCTATCAATTAAGCAAGGCGGGCTGGATTGAAAAACTGGCCGAACAGGTGAACGATGGCAAGATCACTGGCATCGCCGACATTCGTGATGAGAGTGATCGTGATGGCATGCGGGTGGTGATCGAACTGCGCCGCGATGCCGAGCCCGAAAAGGTGCTCACGGAACTGCAACGGCGTACCGCCCTGCAAAGCAATTTCGGCGCCATTCTGCTTGCCCTGGTCGATGGAAAACCGCTGCAACTCTCCCTGCGGCAGATGTTGCACCATTTCCTCGACTATCGCGAACTCACGATCATCCGCCGCACCCGTTATGCGCTGAAACGGGCGGAAGATCGGCTCGAGGTCGTTGAAGGCTTGATCATCGCCCTTGATGCCCTGCCCCAGGTGATCGCCATGATCAGCGCCGCCGCCGATGCCGGTAGTGCCAAAGCCAGCTTGCAGGTCCATCTCAACTTGAACGAACGCCAGGCCGATGCGGTGTTGGCCATGCCGTTGCGCCGCCTCACCGGCCTGGAGCAAACCAGCCTGCGCAACGAGGCCGAGGACCTGCGGCAGGAACGCAATCGCCTGCGCCATCTGCTCGATGACCGCAGCTCCCTCCTCGACACGATGGTGAGCGAATTCAAGGGGCTGAAAAAGCGCTACGCCACACCCAGGCGCACCCGCCTCATCGAAGGGGGCGATGACCTAGTGGCCCAACGGGCTGCCGCTAGCCGTCCAACGGCAGAACTGCAACGGCAGAAGGCCCTCGAAGGCCTCTCCAGCGATGGCAAGGTCCTCATCCAGGCCGATGGCCAGGTGAAGATCGTGGCGCCCCAATTACTGGGCCGCCTCCACCTCGACGAAGCCATCGAAGCGGGCGACCATCCTTCCCCGGCCCGGTTGATCCTGCCGGTGAGTGAAAAACCATTGCTTCTGGCCTTCACCAGCAGTGGCCGGGTCGCCCTATTGCGCTGGGAATTTGCCGGCCAGAACCCCGGAACCCTGGAGCAGTTCCTGCCCGATGGCCTGCTGGGCGAACGGGTCGTTCAGCTGCTGCCCCTGCCCAGCGATGGGGCAGCGGGCCTAGGGCTCCTGACCAGCGATGGTCGCTTGAAGCGGCTGGCCCTGCAGGAGTTCCAGGAGCTCTCGGGCCGGGCCGCCACAGTGCTCAAACTCAAGGATGGGGTGGAACTGCGGCGAGTGGTGACCTGCCGAGATGGCGACAGCCTGGTGGTGGGCACCAGCACCGGACGCCTGTTGCGCCTCCTCGTTAATGAAAGTGCAGTCCCCATCATGGGTCGCACCGCCCAGGGACCGGTCATGCTGCGACTCTTGCCCGGAGAAACGGTGGCTGGGGCGGCCTGCGGACCCGCCGATGGAGATCTGCTGCTGGCCACCCGCCGGGGCCAGATCAAACGGCTGCAAATAGCCAGCCTGCGCCTCGCCCAGAGGGGAGATCTGGGCCAAATCGGCCTGCGCTTTGGCCAACGGGATGACCAGCTCAGCGATCTTCAGGACGGTGCCTCCAAGCTGGTGGCCATCGTGCTGAAGGAGGGTCGCAGCCTCCGACTAGCAACCCAATCCCTGGAAGCCCAGGATTGCAGCGGCGCCGGCGAAACCCTGACCTTGAAAGCGGATGAAGCGATCAACGAACTGATCCCCTTACTCCAAACCAATGCCTGATCACTTCAGGATTGGAAACTGAAAAACTAATCATCAATCGGGGCTATCTCTTTAGCCCGATGGCAAGGTCTTATCCGGTTGATTCCCTTCAGGCCTTGGCCACCAAAGTGGGTTCTAAAGTGAGTTTACTAGCACGCACTTCCTCATCCATGGGAATGGGATAGGCGCCGTCAAAACAGGCTGTGCAGAAGTGATTGGAATTATCATGGGCCGCTTCCACCATGCCCTGCTTGCTCAAATAAGCGAGCGAATCAACGCCGAGGTGCCGTTCTATCTCCGCCAGCGTTAGGCGGGCCGCAATCAACTGGTCCTGGGTATCGGTATCAATTCCGTAAAAACAGGGATGGGTCACCGGAGGAGAACTGATGCGCATGTGCACCTCCGTGGCACCGGCGTCCCGCAGGGCGGCCACCAGCTTGCGGCTGGTGGTGCCACGCACAATCGAATCATCAATCACCACGACCCGCTTACCAGAGAGCACATCGGGTAGGGGGTTGAGCTTGACGCGAATACCGGCTTCGCGCATGGCCTGGGTAGGCTGGATGAAGGTGCGACCGACATAGCGGTTCTTAATCAGGCCATCAGCAAAGGGAATGCCACTAGCCTGGGAGTAACCAATTGCAGCCGGGATTCCTGAATCGGGAACCCCGATCACAATGTCAGCATCTTGTGGTGTTTCCCGCGCCAGAATTTCGCCGATTCTCACGCGATAGCTATAGAGAGATTCACCAAAAAAGCGACTATCAGGCCTAGCAAAATAGATCATCTCAAAGATGCAGAGCTTGGCAGGCTCTTCACACCACCTCTGACGGGATGGCGTCGGATCTCCAGCGCGGAAATGGATCAATTCACCGGGCTTGACATCATCTATATAACTGGAACCAATAATATCGAGTCCACAGCTTTCACTGCTGGCTACCCAGTGGCCCTGCTCCGGCTCCCCCAGGCGACCAAAGACCAAGGGACGGATGCCATGACCATCTCGCAGGGCAAACAGGCCCTCGGGAGTTCCAATCACCAAGCTGAAAGCCCCTTTGCAGAGGCTCGCAGCCGCCACAATTGCCGCCTGCCAATCGAGGCCGCCATCGACGGCCTGCTGTAGGGCAAAGGCGATCAATTCCGAATCGGTGGTGGAAGTGAATTCCACGGCAGTGGCGGTGGCCAGGGCCGTAGCCGCAATCGATCGGTTCAGGTCGGCCGCATTGACCAAGTTGCCGTTGTGGGCCAAGGCAAAGGGCCCCAGCCGGGTCATCAACACCACCGGCTGGGCGTTGCAGACCTTGCTGCTACCGGTGGTCGAATAACGGTTGTGACCAATGGCTAGATCACCGGGCAGGCGCTCGAGCACCTCCTGGTCAAACACCTGGCTGACCAGGCCCATGTCCTTGTGCAGGCAAACCTTGGCGCCCTGGAAGGCGGCGATTCCCGCCGATTCCTGGCCCCGGTGTTGCAGGGCATAGAGGCCGAAATAGGTGAGGTTGGCCACCGCCTGGCCCGGGGCCAACACGGCAAACACGCCACAGGCTTCTTCGGGCTTATCAGGCCGTTCAGGCTGCTCGAACGGCACTGACAAATCGTCACCCAGCAAGTTGGTCATTCTGCCTCAGACCCCGGCCGCCATCCGCCGCGGGATGGCCTGCTCGTAGCTCTGCTTGAGCTCGCTGATTGGCAGATGCAGCAGGGCCTGATCCTCCTGGCTGATCGCTAGAACAGGGCTTGCTTGCACCTGACCCAACCGTTGGGCGGGAACAGCAGGGCCCGCGGCACCGGCCTGGTCGAGGGCCTGTTGCCAGGCATTGGCCTGCTCTGGGGCCACGCTCACCAGGATGCGGGCGCCGCCTTCGGCAAACAACAGGCGATCCAGGCGGGTGGCTCCGGCGGGGACCTCAACGCTCGCCCCCAGGCCAGAGGCGATGCAGGCTTCGGCCAGGGCCACGGCCAGTCCGCCATCGGCCAGGTCGTGGGCACTGGCCACCAGGCCAGTGCTGATCGCCCGGCGCAGGAAGGCCTGCACCCCCCTTTCCAGGTCCAGATCAACCAAAGGCGGCCGGCCCGTGAGCAGGCCGTGAATGCACTCCAGGTAACTGGTGCCCGCCAGGGTCAGCCGGTCATCCAGAGCCGGGGTCCCAGGGCCAGCTGGGGCCTCCAAGGGAACGCCTAGGAGCCAAATGGCGGAGCCAGCTTGCTGCCAGGCCAGGCCCGTGACCTGGGCCAGGTCGTGGACCAGGCCGACCATGCCGACCACGGGGGTGGGATGGATCGGCTGCATGCGGCCATCGGGCAGGCGGGTCTCGTTGTAGAGGGAGACGTTGCCGCCGGTGACAGGGGTATCCAGGGCGCTGCAAGCCGTCGACAGGCCCCTACAGGCCATGGCCAACTGCCAATAGCCCGTGTCCGTGTCTGGCGAGGGGAAATTGAGGTTGTCGGTGACGGCCAGGGGTTCGGCGCCGACGCAGCTGAGGTTGCGGGCCGCTTCGGCCACCGCCGCCATGGCGCCCCGCTCCGGGTCCAGGGCCACCCAGCGGTTCGGACAATCCACCACCGCCGCCACGCCCCGGCTAGCCGCCTCCATGGCCCCAGCGCCCTGTTGGGGCCGCAGGCGCACCACGGCCGCATCGGCGCCGCCGGGGGGCACCACGGTGTTGGCCTGCACCTGCTGGTCGTACTGGCGGTAGACCCAGCGCTTGCTGGCGATGGTGGGGTCATCGAGCAGGGCCAGCAGCACCTGGTTCCAGCTGCGGGAACCGATCCCCGCCGCGCTGGCGGCAGGCAGCTGGTCCTCCGACCAGCGCCAATGGGCTTGGATCTCAGCTGGCGGTTCGCTGATCAGGCTGTGCTGGTTAATCGGCGTGTCATCGGCCAGGGCATTGGCGGGCACTTCAGCCGCTACCTCGCCGTGCTGAAGAACCCGCACCACGTTCTCGGCCAGGACCCGGCCCACCACGGCCGCCTGCAGACCCCAACGGCGGAAGCGGGCCATCAGGGCCTCCTCCCGGCCCTTGGCCACCACGAACAACATGCGCTCCTGGGATTCCGAGAGCAGGAACTCGTAGGCAGTCATGCCCTGCTCCCGGGCCGGCACCAAATCGAGATCCAGTTCCACCCCAACGCCGCCCTTGGCGGCCATCTCCGAGCAGCTGCAGGTGAGGCCAGCGGCTCCCATGTCCTGGGCCGCCACCACATCGCCGCTTTGGAAGGCCTCCAGGCAGGCCTCGATCAGACCCTTCTCCAGAAAGGGATCGCCCACCTGCACGGCGGGCCGGTCATCAAGGGAGGCTTCGGTGAGTTCGGCGCTGGCAAAACTGGCACCACCCATGCCATCGCGGCCCGTGGTGCTCCCCACGTACACCACCGGATTGCCAACGCCACTGGCGCCCGAGCGCACAATGTCCTCGGTTTCCATCAGCCCTAGGGCCATGGCATTCACCAAGGGGTTACCGCTGTAGCTGGGATCAAAGCCCACTTCACCGCCCACGGTCGGCACGCCAACGCAGTTGCCGTAATGGGCGATGCCCGCCACTACCCCTTCCATCAGGCCGACGTTGCGGCCCTCTTCAAGGGGACCAAAGCGCAGGGCATTGAGCAGGGCGATCGGCCGGGCCCCCATGGTGAAGATGTCCCGCAGGATGCCGCCCACGCCGGTGGCCGCCCCCTGGAAAGGTTCCACCGCCGAGGGATGGTTGTGGCTTTCGATCTTGAAGGCCAGCCGCTGGCCCTCGCCCAGGTCCACCACGCCGGCGTTTTCACCCGGCCCCACCAGGATGCGGGGGCCAGTGGTGGGGAACTGGCCCAGCAGGGGCCTGGAGTTGCGATAGCAGCAATGCTCCGACCACATCACTCCGAACATGCCCAGTTCGGCCCGGTTCGGTTCCCGGCCAAGCCGGCGCACGATTTCGTCGTAGTCGGCCCGGCTGAGGCCCTCCTTGCGCAGCGCCTCGGCAACCGAAAAGGGCGGTGTGGCGACCACAGCAGCGAAGCAGATGGCCCTACTTTGGCTGAGGGCCCTACCGGCTGGCGGGGGCCAGCTCCAGGAGCCGACCTAAATCCAAGGATCCTCATCGGACTCCCCATCCCGGCCCCTCGCAGGAGCCTGGCGGGGATCCGGACGGAACGGTGGACGGCGATCGCCTGGCGGGCCGTAGCGGCTGGGATAGGGGTCTGGCTCAGGCTCCTCACCCCAGGCTTCCCAGGCCTCAGGCCTGTCCCCATAGGCGGTCCGCCCGGGACCATCAGAACCCTCGGGCTCCTCGAGCCAGCCCTCGAGCCGTTCCTCAAAGCGGCCGCCCACCTCTTGAAACTGGTCCCGCAGGCGGGAGGTCTCCTCGCCGAGCTGGTCCCGCCAGCGGCGGGAGCGACGCAGGAATTCCTGGCGCACGCTGGCCCGGGCCAGGGGCAGGTCATCCAATTGGCTCAGGGCGGTGACCACTTGGCCGGGTTGCTGATCCAGCAGGCGATCGGGGCTGAGGCGCCAACGGCTGCTGCCGGGCAGGCGTGGATCACTGCGGGCCACTAGGTAATGGAGGATGCGGCCACTGCTGAGCTCCACGGCCGCATCGGCGACGCTGCCCAGCACCTGGCCCTGCTGCCCCACCAGGGCGGCATCGATCAAAGTAGGCAGCCGTTCGACCGTAAGCAGGTCGGTTTCGGCCCCCTCACCCTGGACAAACAGCTCCTGCTCGCCGAGACCGCGCAACTGGTTCAGACGCCAGGCCAGGCGCTTGGAGCCAAAGCTGCTTGGTTTGCTGATCCAGCCCAGCAGGCGATGCACCGGCGGATGCATCCAGGCCATCACGCCGACGCCGTGCTCATGGCCTTCATCGCAACGCACCTGACGCCGCAACAGGTCGCTGAGTAGTAATTGATCTGGCAGGGCCATGGAATCAGCGGTGGCGTCTGGGCAAGGGGCTCAGCTGCGGATCTGAACCGGCATCACCAGGTAGGTGAAGCCGGGCTGGCCCACGGGCACCAGGATCACCGGCGTGGTGGGAGCGTTGCAATGGAGCTCCACCTGGTCAGCGGCGATTGCTTTGAGTCCATCGAGCAGGTAGCGCACGTTGAAGGCGATCTGGATCGCCTCGCCACTCACCACCGCCGCGAGGCTCTCGGAGCCACTGCCCACATCCTGGGCGTCGGCACTGATCAACAACTGGCCGGCCAAGGGATCACTCACGATCTTGACCACGTTGTTGTGTTGGTCGGCCAGCACCGCCACCCGCTCCAGGGCAGCGATCAGGGCCCGGCGATCGACCTGTAGCTGGCGGCTGAAGCTGTCTGGGATCAGCTGACGGTAGTTGGGGTAGGTGCCATCGAGGCTGCGGCTGGTGAGCACTTGATCCGACCAGAGGAACACCACCTGACCCCGATCACAGAACAGGCTCACTGGTTCACTGGACTGGCGGGCAGAAAGCAAGCGCTCTAGTTCTCGCAAGGATCTGGCCGGCACGGTGACGTCCACGGCGCTGCCTGCAGCCCCCTCAGGGAGCCCCTGCTCGGGTAGGGCGTGATTGAGCTTGAGCACGGCCAGGCGGTGGCCATCGGTGGCGGCACATTCGAGCCCCTGTCCGTCGAGGCCCAGGTGCACCCCGGTGAGAATCTGCTTGGCCTCATCGCTGCTGCTGGCAAACAGGGTGGCCCGTAAGCCCTTCACCAACACCTCCGGATCGAGCCGGATCGGTTCGCCGCTTTGCACCAGGGGCAGGTCGGGGAAGTCTTCCGCTGGCATGCCCCGCATCTGGTAGGTGCCCGAGCTGCTGGTCAGATCCACCTGCTCGCTGCCTTCGTCGCTGCTGAGGGTGATCGGGCTATCGCTGGAGAGGCGCGAGACGATTTCGCCAAACATCTTGGCGGGCAGGGTGATGGCGCCACTGGTCTCCACGGCGGCGGCCAGGCTGGTCTGGATGCCGAGGCTGAGATCAAAGCCGGTAAGGCTGAGCCGGCCCGTGCCGGCATCGGCAGTCAACAGCACGTTGGCCAGGACGGGATGGGTCGGGCGGCTGGCCACGGCGCGGCTGACCAGTTGCAGGCTGGCGCTGAGTTCAGCCTGGGAGCAAACCAGCTTCATGGGCCAGCGACGGGGCCCCCCACGCTTCCACAGGCCCGGCCCAAGCGCAACGGTCTTGCCTGCCGGCTTCCCGTCCCTTCTTCTGATTAATGGATTGATCTCTTAAACAAAGAAGCAACCCAGTAGCAGTAGGGGCTGGGGAAAACGGGGAAAACCTAAATAGCCTTGACAGGCATTACGGTTTTATCCATCCAGACCTGGGAAAATCAATTCCGATATGCGCAAAATCAGCTGTTTTCCACTGTTTCCCTGGCCTGGGGAAAACAGTGGCCTACGGGGGAGATTGTTCTTCCCCTTTTTTTCCCAGGTCTGGCCCGGCCCAATCCACAGCCTTTCCAGCGGCCGGTTCCCCAGCTGGTCCGAGTAAAAATCATCACAAAAAAGGGTCACCCATGGGTGACCCCAAACAAGCCTCCGTCTCCTTGAACCGATCCCCAGCCGGATCACGTCCATACCGGGTCTGCTGGAGCCTGCGGTAGGGGTGGTGTCCCCCCATTTGGGAGGGGCGGTTTCAAAGACAGGCCAGCCTTAACGCCAAGGGGCAGCCGGCTTGGGTGAAGGGTTGGTTTTCGGTTTCGAGTAGCCCGAATTCAGAAGCCGAGCACCTGGGCCACCGTGGCGGTGTCGGGATCGATCCCGGTGTGGAATTTGGAGTCGTTGTTTTCAATCGCCGTATCGGGGTCCTTCAGACCGTTGCCGGTGAGCACACAGACCACCGTGGCGCCGATCGGCACCTCCTCGCGGCGCTTGATCAGGCCGGCCACGGAGGCGGCGCTGGCCGGTTCACAGAAGACCCCTTCGCCACTGCCGAGCAGCTTGTAGGCCTCGATGATTTCGGCGTCGGTGACGGCCATGAAGGCACCTTGGCTTTCGCCCTGGGCCTTCAGGGCGTTCTCCTTGTTCACCGGGTTGCCGATGCGGATGGCCGTGGCGATCGTGTCGGGCTGCTCCACGGTGTGGCCGAGCACCATCGGCGCCGCCCCGGCGGCCTGGAAGCCCATCATTCGGGGCAGGGTGCGGCTGCGGCCGGCAGCTTTGTATTCCTTGAAGCCCATCCAGTAGGCGCTGATGTTGCCGGCATTGCCCACGGGGATGCAGAGCCAATCGGGCGCATCGCCGAGGGCATCCACCACTTCAAAGGCGGCGGTTTTCTGGCCCTGCAGCCGGAAGGGGTTCAGCGAGTTCACCAGGGTGATCGGGTAGCTGTCTGCTACCTCGCGCACGATCGCCAGGGCCCGGTCGAAGTTGCCCTTCACTGCCAATACTTCGGCGCCGTAGAGCAGGGCCTGGGCCAGCTTGCCCTGGGCCACGTAACCATCGGGAATCAGCACAAAGGCCCGCATGCCGGCCCGGCGGGCATAGGCCGCCGCCGAGGCGGAGGTGTTGCCGGTGCTGGCGCAGATCACGGCCTCAGAGCCCGCTTCACGGGCCTTGCTGATCGCCATGGTCATGCCCCGGTCCTTGAAGGAGCCGGTGGGGTTGAGACCGTCGTATTTGAGGAAGACCTTCACGCTCCGGCCAATCCGTTCCGAGATCACCGGTGCCGGGATCAGGGGCGTTGCCCCCTCGCGCAGGGTGATGACCGGGGTGGCTGCAGAAACGGGCAGCCAGGACCGGTAGGCCTCGATCAGGCCGGGCCAGTCCTGCATCACCGGCTTGGAACCCAGGCGCCGGAGGGCGGACAGCAGAGGCACGGGCAGCGAAGGGAGGGTTGGTCTGAATCTACGGCTCAGGCCAAAACCCTTGAAGGCAAGCCCGTTTCAGCGGGTTTCTGCTGGTTCTTCCCCCAAGGGATCCGATTGGGCAGGGAAGCCCCTCACCAAGCTCACTTGCTGCTGCTGGTTTCGCCCTTGAGACCATCCAGCGGCGCATTCGAAAAGAAGTTCACCAGATCGGCGATCGAGCTGGCCTTGCTGGCGATTGCCATCAGGGCCGGGATGCTCACTTCCATCTCGCTGGTGGGATAGGCCTTGAGGAAGCTGATCGCCGAGAGGCTGCCTTTGCTGTTGTTCAGGCCGAGGATCACGCCGGCCTTCAGGGCCGGCACGCCATAGGCCTTGGCCTTGAGCGGGAAGACGATTTGGGCTACACGGGCCAGGATTGCCTCACCAATGCGGGTGTTGAGCAGCCGGCTGGTCAGCACGATCGGCAGGGTCAGTTGCTGGTTGAGCAACTTGGCCACATCGGCCGGTTTCTGTCTGCTGAGGGTGAGCACATCGGCCAGCAAGCCCCTGGCCTGGCCGGTTTGGGCCAGGCTGTCGAGATCCGCCACGGAGATCGAGCGCATGAAAGCGCCGCTCACGAACACCACATTGGTGGCTGCTTGGGCGGCTGGCATCGAGGTGCTTAGGCCCAGTCCCAGCAGGGCAGCGGCTACCTGAAGCCGTTTGCGGCCCCGCTGGCGAGGTTGGCTTGCGTCCGGGCGACGGCTGATCCGGCTTGAAAGTCGCTGCAGGAGCTGGGTCAAAGCCGGATCGCCAAAGGGTGTTCTTCGGATTTTAGGTGCCGCCAGCGGGGGCCATTCCCATGGCCCGGCGGTTTGACGGGGAGACCAGCACATCCCGCAGCAGTCGCACCACGCCCCGCTCGGCCAGGCCCCGGGCCAGGTTCAGGCCCATCTGGCGCAGATCCGGTTCTTGCATTAGGCGCGGCAGGCGCTTCAGCAGCAACTGGGGCTCAAAGCCTGGCAATTGCTGCAGGATCACCACCAGCCGTTGGATCGGCTCGAGGGAGAGCAGTTCCCGATCACTGGCACTAATCGGATCACGGTCGCGCAGGCCGGGGGGTTGGAGCCGTTTTGGCAACCGTTGGCTCAGCTGCAGGGCGGCCTGCCAGCCCAGGGCATCCATCTGATTGACCAGGCCATCCACCAATTGCTGGCGCAGCAGGCCGGCATGGGGAGAGAAGAGAAAATCCAGCACCTGATCGAGCAGGCCATCGAGATCCAGTTCTGCCCCTGAGGCGGCACTGGTGATCAGGTTGTCGAGCCGTTGCCAGCGGAAGATTTCGCCATCGAAGAGCATTTCCCGCAGGCTGTCACGTAGCTGGGGGTCGGGATCTTCCATGAGGCGCCGGGCGAAATAGGGATAGGCGGCACCGAGGATCTTGAAGTTGGGATCAACGCTCAAGGCAATGCCTTCTAGGGTCACCAGGGAGCGGATGATCAGGGCGTAATAGGGGGGAACCCGGAAAGGGAAGCGATACATCACGCCGGAGAGGTCGTCGGTGACGGCCTTGAAATCCATGCGGCTGACGCCCATCTCTAGGGCCTGGCTAAAGACCCCTTCAAAGGCCGGCACAATCGGCTCCAGATTCACATCGCTTGCAAGGAAACCAAGGCTGACAAAATCTTTGGAAAGGGCTGAAAAATTACGATTCACCAAGTGCACCACCGCCTGGATCAAGCCGGTGCGGGCCTCGCGGCTCACCTCACTCATCATGCCGAAATCCAGGTAGGCCAGTCGGCCATCGGCCAGGGCTAGCAGGTTGCCTGGGTGGGGATCGGCATGGAAGAAGCCGTGTTCCAGCAGTTGTTGCAGGCTGCAATTCACCCCCACCTGCACCATGTCATCGGGATCCATGCCGATGGCCCGAACCGCTTCGAGGTTGGTGAGTTTCACCCCATCGATCCACTCCATCGTCAGCACGCGGCGGCTGGTGGCCTGGTGGTAGATCGCCGGCACGGCAATGCGCTGATTATGACGATGTAATGCGGCAAATTTCTCAGCATTGGCAGCTTCGTTGAGATAATCCATCTCTTCGAAAACCCGCTTACCGAGTTCGTCGATCAGGGCAACAAGATCACTGCGAATTAGGCCGATATTCTCGTTGAGCCAGGCAGCAATGTTGCGAACGATATAAAGATCGAGGGTGATCTGCTCCCGCAGCCCCGGCCGTTGCACCTTGACGGCCACCTTTTCGCCGCTGAGCAGCACGCCGCGATGGACCTGGCCCAGGGAGGCGGCTGAAATCGGTTCCCGCTCCAGTTGGGCATAGATCTGGTCAACAGGAGCGCCCAGGTCTTCTTCAATGCAGGCCATGGCCAGGCCGCTGTCGAACCCGGGAAGTTGGTCCTGCAGTTGGGCCAGTTCCTCCAGTAAAAGGGGCGGAATGATGTCGGGTCGGGTTGAGAGGGCCTGGCCTGCCTTAATGAAGGCTGGACCTAAATCGGCCAGCAGTTCGGCGCATTGCCGGGCCCGCTGGCGGCCCCGGTCCCGGTCCTTCAGTTGGCCCGTGAACCAGTCAAAGCCCACGCCAAAGAGATAGAGGCCGATTGGCACCAGGGTTTGCCAAAGGCGCCGGATTAGGCGCTGGGGGTGTCCGGCGTAGATGCGGGTGATCGCCGCTGGGTCATAGCTGAGCAGGCCAGAGGCCTCGATGAAATCACCCAGGTCCTGGTTCTGGGTAAGGGGGGTGGCGGCGCTGATGGCCGGATCACTCTTGAAGGGATCAAGGCCCCGGGCCTCTTCGGGCTGGAAGGTGTCAACCGGATCGTCCCCGGTTGGTTCATGGCCAATCGCGCCCTCTTTGCTGGCCCCCGGGCTACAGAGCTGAGGCTGTTCTGGCGGCTCGGGCTCCATCGGTTCGCCGGTGACGGCCCGGTGCATGGCGTCGACGGCGGCTTCGGCAGCGGTACGGACCATGGCAGCAAGGGGTGGCGATCCAGTGGGAT
>CAINZT010000103.1 GCA_903855705.1 uncultured Synechococcus sp. | reverse complement strand
TCGATCAGGGCAACCAGGGGGGCCCGGTCTCCGGTGCTGAGCGCTTTGGCCAAGGGGATGGGATGCGGTGGCCTGAGCCTAAGAAGGGCCCCTGGTTCCCTGGCGCCGGCCCGGGCGAACTGGGATCATGGGATTGGTTCGGCAGCTTCAAGAGGCATGGCGAAGCAGGCGATCAGCAGCGACCGCATCGCCCAACCCTCCTTTTGGCCGGAGCTGGAACCCACCCCCCCTGTGCCCAGGCTTCGCCAGCCCAAACCAGTTCCTGGCCCCACTAGCCCAGGGATTCCACGCTCACAAGGCGACTCCGATGGGCCGATCGATCGTTCGGCTGCACAACAGCCAGAAGGGGACACGAGGGCTTTGGCACGCCCCGAGCTGGTGCCAGCGGCTGGCCCCTGCGGCGCTGTTGGACTGGTGAGCCCGATCCAGATGTCCGATCCCAAGCAAGCCCCAGCAGCTGGGCTCGACGCCGAAGCGATTGCGGGCCCGCCTCCAGCGGCGGGCGAACCGGCAGCGGTTGGAGTCTCCCTAACCGCACCCCCCTCCGCCGCCGCCCCTGGAGCCGAAGCGATGCCGGAACCAACCGCTCCTGCCCTGGTGCAATTACCCAGCTTTCGATCGGGGCCGGCCGCTCGCCCCCTGCCGGAACGGCTGTTGATCCTCGATACCGAAACCACCGGCCTACTCAGCGAGCGGGACCACTGCATCGAAATCGGCGCGGTGCTCTTCCATGTGGCGGAGCGGGCCGTGCTCGACCAGGTGTCGTTCCTGCTGCCCTGTCAGGACAATCCAGCCGAGCCGATCAATGGCATCAGCGCTGCCGTGAGCCGCACGCCCCAGCCCTGGCAAGCGGGCCTGCAGTTTTTTCAGGCCATGCTCGACACCGCCGATCTGGTGGTGGCCCATAACGTCAAATTCGACCGGGCCTGGTTTGGCCGGGAGCCCCTGCCGGCGATCAGCAAACCCTGGCTCTGCACCATGGAAGACATCCGCTGGCCGCCCTCCCTGCGGTTGAAGCCAACCCCTTCCGTGCGGGATCTGGCCTTGGCCTACTCCGTTCCGGTTTGGGCCGCCCACCGGGCCCTCACCGATTGCATCTATCTCGCCCAAGTGTTTGAGCGTTGCAGTGATCTCGATGCCCTGCTACTGGAGGGGCTCGAACCTCGCCAGCTCTTCCGGGCCTGCCTCAGCTACGCCGAACGCCATCGCGCCCGGGAGGCGGGCTTCCGCTGGAACGAGCCCCTGCGAGGGGCCTGGAGCCGCCGGCTGTCCCAGCGGGAGGTCAACCTGCTCCCTTTCCCGGTGGAACTCGCCGAGGGCGAAAGCCCTCAAGCCGATTGACTGTGCAGCTCCAGCCCAGGGGCTGACCAAGCCAAATGGCCTGAATTGATGGTGCCAGGCGACAGAGTCCGACGGTTCAGCCCGATATGCCCTTGGCCTGAGCAAGCTTTGGGAATCCTGGCTCTGGCATGGCCCCACCTTCCTCCCATGGACCGCCCGCTGGTGGCCAGCACCTGCGCAGGACCCTGCTCCTCTGGCAGGACGCCCGCACCTGGGCAAGGCTGATTCGGGAGGCCGAGGCCCTTTGGCATATCGATGTGCGCGATCTCCACCGCCTTGGCGCCCTGGAATTGGGCCAGTTGATTGCCGAGGTGCCAGATCGGTTGCGGTCCCGGGTCAATCGTTGGCTGGCCTGCTATCGGGTGGCCACTCGTTTAACCATCAATTCAAAGGAGGAAACGGCTGAAGAGTAAACCGTTGATCGTGGCAAAGGTCAAAGAGCAACCTTTGCCGGCTTGAGATTGACTAATAATGGAGTCGGTCTAGGGTATGGATTGGAGCGGCTCGATTGACACTCGAAGGCTGTTGTATTGATCCAATACGTGGGTCAAGGCAATGTACTTTGGCTCTGCTATTTAGCTGTCGATGAGCAGATCCTTGCTGCTAGCTTTGAGCTTGGACCATAAACTACGGATTTCGGCAAATGCTTGATCTTGACCGATTTTGCCATTGGCCTGGAGGCCCACAATGACGCCAATACGGTCTGCAAAAGTTTCCAGGTTTTGATGAAAGGCCAGCCGTTCAGGAGACCAGTCCTCTCCCCGATAGCCACTGTGGCCTTCCATCGGCGATTGGATGCCTTCGCGGTGAAATGGACTGTTGAACGCTTCCAATGGCAGCACCCTGTCGGTATAGAGCTGTAGCAAAGCCCAGCTCTTGGTTAGCTTAACAATAGCGCCACCACGTAATGCCTGGGGCCTCGCTGCCCAATGGCAGCAGAAGCGCACACCACCCCCGGATTGATCTGATGGTCTCCGCGCCAGCAGGCTGACCGCCAACCATCTAATTGTAATTGTAGCTACAACTTGATGGCCGACATGATTAGCCCCTGGCGGATGGCAATCGTTGTTGGTCCTTTATCTTGATGCTTTGATCGTTTAATGAGTAGGTGAAAGGACGCATTGGGGTCTAGGGCGACCCTGGCGCAAAACCAGGAAACCTTTAGGCATCGTTATTCGGCCAATCTCTTTTTACCCCAAGGCTGTTTAGCCAATGGTCCTGGAGTCGATAGGGTTAGGTGTTTGGCTCCGTTATGGGGTTGGAGGATTTAGCCAAAGCGGCCAGAAACATAGTCTTGGGTGGACTGCTGTACGGGTGAATTGAAGATCCGCTCCGTTTCGCCGAATTCCTCTAGGCAACCGACTTTGCCATCCATATCAGGCAGGCTGGTGACGTTGAAGAACCCTGTCAGATCGGAAACGCGGGTTGCCTGCTGCATGTTGTGGGTAACGATCACGATGGTGAAGGTCTTTTTGAGCTCGTGCATCGTTTCCTCGATCTTTAAGGTGGAGATCGGATCCAGGGCTGAACAGGGTTCATCCATCAAAATCACTTCGGGTTGCACGGCAATCGTGCGGGCGATGCAAAGTCGTTGTTGCTGGCCACCCGAAAGGGAAAAACCACTCTCTTTGAGTTTGTCCTTGGCTTCGTCCCAAAGGGCCGCCTTGCGCAGGGAGCTTTCCACTAGTTCATCCATGTCACCCCTGTAGCCGTTGATTCGGGCGCCGAAGGCAATGTTTTCGTAAATCGATTTAGGGAAGGGATTGGGCTTTTGAAACACCATGCCGATGCGCCGGCGCACTTCCACTGGATCCACCCGGCGGTCATAGAGATCCTGGCCATCAAACAGCACCCGGCCTTTGAGGCTACAGCCTTCAATCAGATCATTCATGCGGTTGAGGGCCCGAAGAACCGTCGACTTTCCGCAACCGGAGGGACCAATGAAGGCGGTGACCTTTCCCTTCGGGATCTCCATGAAGACATGATTGACGGCTACATTTTTGCCGTATCCATAGCTGATGCTGACATCCTGCAGTGACAGGCAGGCCTCTGCAGAGGGGACGGAATGGGTCGTGGTAGTAGAGGCGTTCATGGTGTGGTTCATGGCGGGAGTGGGAAAGGCTGTCTAAGGAATGGGAAAGCTAGATGCGGTTGAGGCTGCCGACGTAGCGGGCAAAGATATTCATCACCAAGATCATCATCACCAACACGAAAGAGGTTGCCCAGGCCAGGGCGATTTGTACATCATAAGGCATGATCGCAAAGTTATAGATCAATACTGACATTGAGGCGATGGGGCTAAACAGGCCTTCGGGCCAGAAGGGTGAAAAGAGGGCTGTGAAGATCAGCGGAGCTGTTTCCCCCGCAGCCCGGGCAATACTCAGCACGATTCCTGTGGCAATCGGCTTGAATGCCGTCGGCAAGGTGATCCGGGTAATCGTGATGAATTTCGAAGCCCCAACTCCAATGGCACCCCAGCGCAATTCCTGGGGAACCAGCTTTAGGCCTTCATCGGTTGTTTTGATGATCGTCGGCAGCATCAGCACCGAGAGGGCAATACCACCGGCCATGGCGCTGTAGCTCTGGTCAAAAAAGATGCGAGTAGCCACAATTAGGCCATAGACAAACACACCGCAGATAATTGACGGCACTCCCGAAAGCACATTGGTGCCGAATCGAACGAAGCTGGCGAAGGCACCACCCTTGGAATATTCAGCCAAGTAGATGCCCCCACCAACCCCTACTGGTATGGCAATCAAGGCGGCGATCAGGCTCACGATCAAGGTGCCGAGAATGGCATTGCCGATGCCTCCGCCTGTCATGCCAGGGGATGGGGGCAGCTCGCTCAGCAGTGTCAAGCTCATCATCGAGGCCCCTTTGATCACCACATAGGCGAGCACAAGCACCAAGGGAAGAACCACGGTGGCGGCAAAAAACGCTGCTAATCCGGTGAAGATGACATTCCAGCGATTGCGAGGCAGGTTGGGCTTGCGATGCAGGGATCGGTTGACTGAGTTCGAGGCAGGACGGGCTTGGGAGTCCATGGATGGAGATGGGTTTTTGGTTCAGGTATGGGCCCGTGGCTTAGGTATAACGCAAGCTGAGACGGCGCACGATCCATTGCGCTAGGACGTTGATAATTAACGTGAGCAGCATCAAGACAAAAGCTGCATACATCAACGAGGACACCTGGTTGCCATCGGCTTCGCCAAATTGGTTGGCGAGCATCGAGGCAATCGTGTTCCCGGGGGCCAGGAGGGACAGGCTGAAGTTATTGGAATTTCCAATAATCATCGTTACGGCCATGGTTTCCCCCATGGCCCGGCCAAGGGCCAGCATTACCCCGCCCGTAATGCCAGAGATGCCCGCAGGCAAAATCACCTGAAAAATGGCTCCCCAGCGTGTGGTGCCAATTCCATAGGCTGCCTGGCGTAATTCAATGGGCACTTGGAGCAAGGAATCCCTGGCGATGGCCGTAATGATTGGCAAAATCATGACAACCAAGATCAGGATCGCTGGCGCCATGCCAGGACCTTCCGGCTGGGTCGAGAAGAAGGGGAGCCAACCGAGGGTGTCATGCAGGGAGTTAAGAAGCGGCCTGAGGAACGGCTCCATCACGAAAATCGCCCACAATCCCAACACCACAGATGGAATAGCAGCGAGAAGCTCAACCATCATGCCAATGATTTGGCGGCCTTTGGTTGGAATAAAGTTTTCCGTTAAAAAGATTGCTGTGCCTACGCCAAGGGGCACGGCAATCAATAAGGAGAGAGTGGAGGTAACAACGGTACCGTAGATCGCCGTAAAGGCCCCATATTCATTCGTAACTGGATTCCAGTTAGAGGTTGTCAGGAAGCCAAGTCCATAGGCCGACATGGCGGAACGGGATCCCACTAAGACCGTGATCAAGATCGCCGCCAGGATCAAACCCACTAGGGACGCCAGGATGATGGCCAGCAGTCGGAAGGACTGATCGGTGAGCTTTTCGGTCAGAGGCCTTCGCCGCAGCCGAAACAGATCCGCTTTTGTGTCTTCAATCATGGATGGGGCACCATCTGTTGAACCAATTGTGCTTGATCCATGCCAGGGCCTGGGTTGGTGCCCAATTCTAGATTGGGCAGTCAGTCTCGATATTATGCTTCGGTTAATAGTCGTTTATGCTAGGGGGTGTAGTGCTTTGAGGTGGCTCAAGGCCATGGCTTTTCGGTGGTGACTGGTGAGCGCGGAAAGGCCATCTTTGAATGACTGTGGAGTAAACTTGCGCAATTAGGGGATAGATCGAATGGTATCTGTCTGCTTGGCTTGTCGTCTTTGTGTCGATAGCGTCGCGAGACGGACGGACGCGTGCGGTGAAGCAAGTGGATTGTGCAAAAAAAAGTTAAATTAAATCCTGCTCCATTCTGGTCGAGCGTTGTTCTTCGCGATTTGGCTATCTAGTGACTTGATGCCCATTTGGGTTGGCGCACAGCTAGTAATAGTTCGAGTAAGAACCTGGTTGTTAGCTGCAATGATGCTCCTAGTCGCGTTGTCCATGAGTGGGGCATTGACAGGCTTTCTGATTTCCGGGGCCGTTGCCCAGTGCTGCTTGGAAATGCCGACCTAAAAACTAAATAGCAAGCGGCCACCCACCCGCACGTTGGTGTTGTCCAGGAGTTGGCCCATGTCAAACAGGCCGGCTGCATTGCTGACATAAAATTCCAAATTGGTGCTGCTTGTGGCCAGCCAGCGCAGGGCCAGGGTCCCGTTGGTGGCACTGATCTGAGATCCCACCACATTCACTTCTGGGATCAGCTGGAAGTGGGGCCCCAATTGGATATTGGCACCCAGGCCCACCCCCCAGGGGGTGCTAACGCCGCTCCAGGCCAGTTTGGGGTTGAAATTGAGGGCTAGCCAGGAATTGGCCTCCCAGGTGGAAACGGATTCGACAAACATATAGCCCTGGTAGCTGGCTGGGTCCGTATTGCGACCTAGGCTGATGCGACCGCCGAGCGAAAAGGGAGCCCCCCTCAGTTGGCTCATGGCAATCGCCTTGCCGCCATAGCGATAGTTCCAGCCACCGTCGCTGGCATAGGTTGTTGAAAGAGCGTTCAGCGGTCGCACATTATTGAAGGCACCACCCTTATACACATCTAGCTGGAAAAGATTGGAGAGCGAATAGCCGATGTAGCCAAAGCCATCTCCCTGGCTATCGCCATTCGCCCAGAGCTCCGTGGTGCCCCGGGCCGGCACTAAGGCCGTATTCACCGTGAGCCCCCCCAGGGCAAGGGACCGTTGGCGCGTGGTCATGGCGGGCTGGGGCGTGTCAAGCGCTCCAGGGGTAAACACAAAGCGCCCCGAATAGCCCAGGCGATTGTCGGAAGGCAGGGCGAGCAGGGCGGTGGCAGGGGTGGCACCCCAGCCGTTGGTGAGTTGGCCTTCTAAGGCAATGCGGGGGTTCAGGGCCCAATTGACGCCCGCCGTGAGAATCGGAACCCTGGCGAAAACCAAATTGCCGTTAAAACTGTTGTTGCCAGGTCCCAGGGGCATTAACCCCGAGCCGAATAGGGTCAGGCTGGGGATCGGTCGCCAACTGGCACCGGCAGCCACATTCACGTTCGTGCCATAGAAGGGTCCACTGCCGCCTTGTCCTTCGCCCTGGCTACCGGGCAAAAAGCTCACTCCCGGCGTAACGCTGAGCGCCAAGCTCGGTAGGGCCTGCCAGGTCATCGGTAGGGACAGGGAACCTACCAGGTTGGTGGTTTGTACCCGGCTGCCAGAGTTGTTGAAAATATTGGGACTGGCATTGTTCTGGCCTTTACAGGAGAAGGAATCGCAGCCACCGCTGCCCACCGTCCATCCCTCCAGCGAGCCTGCGATGGCTAGCTTCCATGGGGTGTTGCTCGAACCGAGCAGACGCCATTGCAAGGCCCCGCCATAGCTCTCCCAGAAATTGGCGGGCTGAATGATCTTGCCCGTGATCGGCGCGTAGAGCGGATCATCAGCAACGCTATAAAACGCCGAAATCTGAACCTGATCCGTTAAGCCCGCATCCAGCCTGGCGGCATAATTCTGGTTGCCGGTGCCGCCGCCACTGCCCTGCTTAGCGCCGCCAAAAGGGGCCAACTGGAAGAAGGACAGCTGACTTTGTTGGTCGGAGAGTTGCTGGGCCGTGGGCACGGCCTCACCCAGGCGGAGTTGGGGGGTGTAATCGGCGGCTGTGGGCTTGAGCCCATCCAGCAGGGCCTGGGCTTCCGCCGGGCTGGTGGGGGGCGCGGCCACGGGTTTGGCCTGGCGTGCCGCTCCGTCTGAAAGCGGATCTGCTGAGCTCGTTCGGGTCCAGCTCTGGGGCAGGGGACTTCCAGGCTTGGCCCCAGGGCTTCCGATCCCTGGTTTGGACTCTGCTGCTACTGGAGCTACGGGCTCCCAAACCAGCTGGGGGGAAGGGCCTGCGGCCCCAGGCAGGGGCTGCCAGATCGGTGCTCCCTGCTTGCCCCCAGGGGTGGACCGGCCCCCGGCGATTGGATCGGCAGGGGGGATCCGTTGCCACTGGGGCAGGCCCGCGGCGCTCTGACCGCCAGAGGGTTTTTGCGGCGAAACGCCTTGCCAACTGGGCTGGGCCTGGACCGGTTGAAGGGCCACCGTCGCCACGACAAGGGCCGAGGCCCAGCGCCGGGATCCCAAGGGAAAGGGCTCAGCCATGGGGCCGGGGGGCGCTCAGCAGCAGCCAGCCGACCACAGGGCTGCCCTGCAGCTCCAAATCCCGCCGCAGCCGTTGCAACTGGTCCCGTTCAGCGGCTCCGGGGCTGGTCAGAAGCACCTGGGCATCACAACTACGGGTCGCCACCAGATCACTGCTGCAGAGCACGGGCCGACCCGACGCCGCCTGGAGGGCCTGGGCAATCGGCTCGGCAACGTCCGCGGTCAAGCCGATCGACACCAGGGCAAGGGTGCTGGCGCCAGCGAGGGGTCCACTACTGAGCAATTGCAGCGGCTGGCTCCAAGCGGCTGGCTGATCCGCCTCGAGTACGGCCAGAAGGGGACCGGGCAAGAGGGACGCCAGTTCATCGGAGCCATGGATCCGACCGGTACGCCGTTCCGCCACCAGGGCAGCCCCGCTTCCCAGCACCAAACCGGCCAACAACCCCAAGGCCAGGTTGCGACCTTTCTTAGGGGCTACCGGGCGATCAAGCAGGGTGGGGTTTGAAATGAGTTCCCAGGGATCGGTCTGCTTGGCTTGCTCTAAGGAAGCCAACTGCATTTGGTTTTCGAGTTCGATCAAGGTTTTCTCATCCCGCAGGGCCTGGCGCACCAATTGGCGATGCTGTAGCACCACTTCTTTGGGACGAGATGCGGCTTGAAGCCGAGCATTTGCGGATGCTAATTGGCCCTGCAGCAGGGAGATTGTTTCCCGATTCAGGGTATTGATCAAGGCGCTTTTTTGACGCAGCAGCCCCACAATGATTGGATCTTTTTCCCTGAGGCGGCTGCGTCGTTCGGCCAGGTTTGACTCCAGACTTTGATACTGCTTGTAGAGATCCTTATTGGCCTCTAGCTGGGGAGCCTGGAAGAGCACTTCGGCGCCAGCGGCTTGCGCATTGCGTATTTGTTGGCGCAGGGTAATCACCTGGGCCTGGGCCGTCAGTCGATTCGTCTCAACGGATCCCGAACTCGCTCCTGATGACCCTCCCACCTCCATCCCCGAGCTGGCAACCGTGGGAATGCCATCTTGGATACCCAGGCCATTGGAGAGGGCAAAGGCTTGGGCATGACGCATGGAAGCATCAGCTTCTGGGCTAATTTTGGCAATGCGACCTTTTAAATAGGCTACGGCTTGGGAAATATCTCTGCGTCGGTCCCTGCCCGAGTAATCCTGATAGGTCTTGGAAATTTTTTCGATGACGGGTAGGATTAGGCGCTTGTCATTATCTCGGTAGGAAATGTTGAGAATGGACGTGCCTTTCTCGAGCTTGATATCAAGATTGTTCTTGATCCAGGCATCATAACGAAGCCGATTGATGTCTTCCCCGGCTGCAATCTTCGAGCTACGCACAAAGTCAAAGACCGGCATTAGCACGGAAGGACTTTCCAGGATTTTGACTTCCGTTTCCAGGCTATCCCTGCCTCCGCCAGTGCCAAGCATTGCAACCCCTGCCAGCATCGGATTGGCGGCGGCAAGCTGGGCGAGGCGACCGCCTCCCTTATCCTGACTAGCCAACACAATTTGGAATTCCCCTTCCCAAACGGGCTTCTGTAGGAGCGTGAGTAAGCCGGTGAGGACGACCGTTCCACCGGTGACAACAGCGATCAGCCGGCGACGACGACCCAGGCTTGCCGCTAGCTGGCCAAGGTCAATTTCGTCATCAGCTGGCATGGGCTGGCTGGGAGGTTGTAGGGATGGGTTCATCACTTAGCGAGTACCTCTAAAGAGGCTGTAGACGGAGTAAATACCGACAAATGGGCCGGTTAGTTCGTTGAGAATGCCAACTCCAGCAGAAAAGGCTGATTCTTGAACCCGTATGATGTCACCACTCACCAAAATCGGATTGGTTGCCGAATCTGATGCCGAATTTGCGTTGTAATTGAAGACCCGTCGATCGAGTTCCCCTTCTCGGGTAAAGCGCACGAATTCAATTTTTCCATGGAGAAGCTGTTGGCCACCGGCGCTTATCAAGGCTTGATTAAGGCTGGCTCCCTGGGGCAATGTAGTTGCCCCGGGCAGCTTGACCCTTCCACTCACGTAGACCGTGATGAATTGGGGGCTCAGGTTGGTTTGACCGGCCTTGAGGAGCTGCTCTCGCAACACGATGGGGGATTTGGAGATACTGACCACGTCGCCATCAAATAGACGAATGTTCTGGCTTTCGTCGCCCTCGGTAATTAGGGATAGAAAGTTGAGGGACGTCCTTATTTTGCCCCCACCGCTACTGAGTGGAAGTTTGCGGGTGACTTGAACTGAGGAAAGGTTGGAGTAGGGCGTAATTCCTTGCGCTGCCCGAATGGCATCAAAAACGGTCGGGAAAAAGGCGCCATAGGTTGTGAGACCACCCGATCCCCCCCCGCCGGCGCCCGGGACGCTGCTGCTGGCGCGGCTGCCTGAGTCCAGACCCTGGCCACTGCTAAGACCGGGGCGGCTAGCCATCTGGTCACCGCCACTCTCTCGAATCGCATTATCAGCGCTACTGGAGACCCCGCCCAGTTGCTGACTACCACTCAAGGTGTAGTAGCCCGGGCGACGCACCTCCCCACCGACATAAATCCGCACCGGCCGATAGCCAACCGGGCGCAGGTAGATTTCGGGCTGGCGGACAAAGGCTCGAAACTGCTGGGTCAGGAAAACGCGCAGCTCCTCGACGCTTAGACCTTCAACAAACAGAGCTCTTAGCCTGGGTAAATAGAGGGTGCCATCGGGGCCAATCGTGAAGGTCCCAGACAGCTCGGGGATGTTCTCCAGTTCAATTTGCAAACTGTCCCCAGGGCCCAACAAGTAGGTGTCGTAGGTCACCCGCGCCCGTTGTTGGGGCACCAACGCTGGGCGCTTGGCGCCAGGGGGAGGGGACGCAGCCAGGGCGGCCAGCGGGGGCAGCAGGGGAAGCAAAAAAATCGCTGCTGTCATCCAACTGAAGCCAATACGCTCCGCGAGGGGCCTTACAGATGGGGAGGGCATCTTGGGTGGAGCGGCCTCTCGTGGAGCCACGCATATCTTGCTAAACATTAGCACTCTGTTGGTAGGATTCATCTCCCCTATGCAAATATTGCCAAAATGTCTTGGCCTGGCCAATTAGTTGGATATCTCAGTGAAGCCTGCTTCTTCAGCGCGGAACAGTGTATTTGGCTTCCATCGGATTAGGTTTAATGGATTGGCCGTTGGACGCTAGCGTTGTATTTCTGCTGAGGAGAAGCCTGCCTTTGGGGTGGCGGAGCTGTGAGCAAATTTCATCAATTTTTGGAAGCCTGAATAGCTTTAGCAGGCGAGAAATAGAGAGATGGGGCTCCTTTTCTAGTCTTTTGCTTGGCTTGGTGAATGTCGATGATTCAGGGCTTCTTTAGTCCTTTGGACGCCTTCGCAGGCGCAGGCGCACCCCATTACGGGAGCGCAGGGTCAGGTTGCAGGCCAGTTCCGGCTCCTGGCCCGGTTCGCTGAGCAGTTCATAGCGGCTGACCAGCTCCGCCAGCACCAGCAGGGCTTCCTGTAGGGCAAAGGCGGCCCCGGGACATTTGCGTGGCCCCAGGCCAAAGGGCAGATAGGCGTCCCGAGCCCATTGTTTCTCCGCGTCGCTGGCCTGGTTTGTTAGAAAGCGCTCCGGCCGAAAACTGTTGGGATCGTTCCAGTGCTGCTCGTGGCGTTGGATCACCCAGGGGGAAATCGCTAGCAAGGCCCCCATGGGGCAA
Organism: uncultured Synechococcus sp.; assembly: GCA_903855705.1. Classification (GTDB taxonomy): domain Bacteria; phylum Cyanobacteriota; class Cyanobacteriia; order PCC-6307; family Cyanobiaceae; genus BAIKAL-G1. Next base: position 58,139 of record CAINZT010000103.1, on the reverse strand, counting down.
CGGCTTTCGCCCAGTTGGCTTGGGGCCTGGCTTTCGCGGATGAAGAAGCTCAAGGGCGGATAGAGCCGCAGGGTTTCCTGAAGCAATGCTGTGCCATAGGGGAGCTGGCGCAGGTCGTCGTAGCCCAGGGCACGGCCGGGGCTGGTTGGGGCTCCGGGGGCTAAGGGCCCCCTGAGAACCTGCTGAATTTCAGCTGCAAAGCGGGCCTGGGCCTCCGGGTAGCGGGCCAGCAGATAGCAGGCCATGGCCAGGGCGCTGGCGGAGGTTTCATGGCCGGCGAGAAACAGCACACAGACCTGGTCGACGAGTTCTGCCTGGCTGAAGCGACTGCCGCCCTCGTCCACCCCTTCCTGGAGTTCGCTTGGTCCTTCAGCGCCATCTCCACCAGTCAGTTCTGGTTGGTTGCTGGCCCGGGTCCGGCCTTCTGGCCTGTCCTCGGCCCTCTCCAGGGCGTCGAGCAGGTCCTGGTGCGGCTCAGCTGGGCCTGAGCCGGGCTGGACTGTTGCCCTAGAGCGTTGCCGTTCCCCAATCGCGGCGGCGATCCAGTGCCGGATCCGGGCGGCATCGGCTTGCAGCAGCCCTTTCAGCCAGGGCTTGGGCAGGCGCAGAAAGCGCAGCACCAACGCCAGGCCTGCCCGGCGTTGGTAACGGCCAAAGGCGTTAAAGATCTCCCTGGCCTCGCTGGGGTCGAGGGCGCGCGAGAGGATCGTGCGCACAATCACATCGGCCGTGACCAGGGTCATTGCTTCCTGGGCATCGAAGCTGAACTCGGCTCGCTCGCTCTCACCGGCCTTGCTTGCGTCAGGACTTGGGCCTTGCCCCGGTCTTTGGGCTGCCGCTTGGGCCTCAAACCGTTCCACCATGGCCTGCACCGCCCCTTCCATCAGGGGAAACACCCGTCGCAGCTGGGTGACCTGCAGGGCCTGATCGACCAGGCGCCGTTGGCGCTGCCATTCGGCCCCATTTACCGCAAAGAGTCCCTGGCCAATCAGGGGCTCCAAGAGCCACTGGGTGTAGGGATGTTTAGGGAAGGTCTCTGGTTCTTCTACGAGCACCTGGCGCACCAGGTCCGGCTGGTTGACCAGGACCAACTCCAGCCCGAAACAACGGGTGCTGCCAATGCCGATGCGGAAATCCCACTCATTCAGCAGGCCAAACCAGGAGCCCAGGCCCCGGCTCAGGCGCTTGAGCAGATTGGCGGTGAAGGGTTGGGGTTGGGGCCAGATCGGCTCGCTGGCCTCTGGCCCAGACTTGGCCGACCCAGACCCTTCAAGGGCTGGATCAGAACTGGCCAGAACGGCGGCCGCTCCCGGGGCTGGGGTGGGGCCCGATGGCGGGGGGGAGGTCATGGTTTGAGCAGCTGGCTGAGGGGATCAAAGCCGTGGCTGGCTGGGGCCTGGCGCAGGTAAAGGAAGTGGAGATCGAACTGCCGAAACGCCAGCCGTAGGCGCCCCAGGAGCGTTTGGGGTTGGGCCAGGGCCACCATCTTCAGCTCTGGATAGGGGGTGCCAGTTGGGGCCGGCAGGCCGCAGCTGCGGTAGGGATCGACGCCGGCAAAGCAGAGCAGGTCATCGGCGCTGGTGACATCCAGCCAGGGCAGGCGGGGCTCCTGGGCCAACTCCTGCAAATCGGCGTGGAAGGCCTGGGCGCCGGGATAGACGGCCAGGTTGGCCAGGTTCTGGCCCAGGCTGAGCAGGCTGAGCCGGCCCGTCAGCGCAGCGCCCGGGTCCTGGCGGCGCAGCTCGGCCGCCACCATTGCCATCACAAAGGAGCCGGAGCTATGGCCCACTAGCAGCACTGTTTCGGCTGGGGCTTCCGCTTCCAACTCCAGGATTCGCCGGGCCAGCTCGCCCACCCGGAGGCGTAGGTCGCCATCGCGGGCCTGGCCGAGCCGGTGGGTGAAGCGGATCGAGCGCCAGAGCCACACCACCCCGAGCCGATCGGCCAGGGCCCAGGCTGCCAGCAGCAGCAGCCAGGTGGTTCCTAGGGCTACCAACACAGCGACGCCCCAGGCCAGGCCTGCGGCCGGGATCGCCCCGTAGGTCAGCCCTCCCAGGCCAGCGCCGCCGAGCAGGGCAATCATCAGCGCTAGCGCGGTGAAGAGTCCTGGATAGGCGCCGCAAAGGGCCACCCCGGGGCAGAGGCGGCCAATCCGCAGCAAACCCCCTTGCAGCAGGTACCAGCGATAGACCGCGGCGATCTCACCGACCATGGCCAAGGAGCGCCTAGGCCAGTGGCTGCGGGCGATGTCGTCCCAGTGCAGGAAAGCGATTTCGTGGCTGGTTGGATTTGGCGGGACCGACCCATGGCCTGGAAGGTCGTGGCCCACCTGGGCAGGATCTTCAGCGCGGCGGGGGCCGCTGGTCGAGGCGCCCGGGCTGGAGGCCTGGGATGGCTGAATCCGCCAACGGCTGAGTAGGCGATCCCGCTCCTGCCTGCGGCGCACCAGCTTGATGGCCTGGGCGTCGCCCGTTGCGCCCTTGGCCTTGCGGTGCTCCACTTCCTCTGCAAAGAGCCGCCAATAAAAGGAGGCGCCGCGGGGATCAAAACCACTTAAAAAATAGAGCCGGCGCTTTAAATCAAGGTTCTGGGCTCCAGCTGCGGCCCGAGTCGTTCTTCCAGAGCTGGGGGAAGGAAAGCCAATGGAATGATGGACAACTGAATCAGCAGTTGCCGAAGCCCCTTGAGATGGCGGTTTCAAGGGCCCCTTAGTCAATGGATCTTCCCCCGTTCCCCAGCCAATCACAATGGTTTGATTCGCTGCAGAAACATGGTCATGGGGGGCTCCAGGGCGTTAGGCAAGCAGCCAGCTGGACCCTTCCAGTGGCTGCTTTTGCATGGGCTGATCCTAAGCGTGGCCACTGGCGTGAGCTGGTGGTGTCTAGGCCAAGGGGCCCGGGCCGACCCGGCTGGCGCGGGCGGTCAGATGGCCCAGGCGTTAGGCGATTTGGTCCTGATCGGTAGTAAGGGGCATTACACCGCCAAGTTCTTTGTGCCCGTGAACCAGGCCCGGGCCTGGGCCGTGCTGACCAATTACGAAGCGATGGCGGGCCTGATGCCCGACATCAAGCAGGCCAAGGTGCTCAGCCGCCACGGCAACCAGCTGGAGCTCGCCCAGACCTACCAGGCCGCCTCCACCTTCGGCCTGCCGATCAAGGTCGTGCTCGCGGTCGAGGAAAGTCCACCCCGGTTGATGCGCTATCGCATGCTCCGCGGCGAGCGCATTCTCAGCTTGCAGGGGCAGTGGAGCTTGACCCCTGTGCGGGCTGGTGTGCTCGTGCAACACCAGATCGACCTGGAGCCCGATCTACCCGCTTTTTTGCGGCCGACCTACGACGACCTCAATGAGGCCAATCTGCGCCAGTCCATGGGGGTCCTTAGGCGGCTGATGCTGGCTAGGTGAGCTCCGGCCTGACTAAAACCTGGACCTGGGGCCTGTTGAACGGTTGAGTTCGTCATCCCAGCCCAGGGCTTCCACCCCTGGCCCTCCAGGCTCGCGGCGTCCCAGCACCCGGTAGGTGACGCCGCGCCAACCCACCTGGCGATCCCAGCAGCCATGCCAAAAGGCGACGGCGTAGACGAGTTGGGTCACGGGGAGGTCCCTCAGCCAATCCCAGGCCCGGCGCCAAATGGGGGCGGCCTGGCGGGGGATGGTGTCGCTCCCAGGTCTGGTCAGGGCCGAGAGGGCGGTGGCTTCGATCCAGAGCAGCAGGCCCATGCAGCCCAGTTCGTAGAGCCCGAGGGCCCCAGCCAGCAGGGCGGAGCGGCCCAGCAGCAGCCAGGCGGCGGCGGCTGAGAGCAGTAGGGCGCTACCGGCGCCATGGAGGGCCACCAGGGGCCAGGCCGGATGGTGCAGCCGGGCGGTGAGCAGTTGGCGGCCGATCCAGGGGACCAGCTCAGCGAAGGCCAGGCTGTTGTCCTGGTCGAGGGCGATCAGTTCGGGCCGGAAGGCGTAGCGCCAGCCCAGCTGTCGCAGGGGCTGGATTAGGGAGGTGTCTTCACAGAGGCTGCTGATCAGCCGGTCACTCCAGGCGCCGGCGTCGATTACCTGGCGGCGCACGGCTAGGGAGCCCCCCCAGGGGATCCCTAGCAGGGTCATCAGCACCAGGGCGCCGCCGTTCCAGCCGGCCCGCACCCGTCCCGCCAGACTGGGGCCCTGGGGCTGGTACCAGCGATTGCCCGATACCGCCCCGACCCCGGGCTGGCTGCAGGCCCGGGCCAGGTTGGCCAGCCACTGGGGCGAGACGATCGCATCGGCATCGACCAGGGCCACCAGGGCCGTATCGGGGTGCAAGTGCGCAAAGGCCTGGCGCAGGGAGGCACTTTTGAGGGAGCCCCGGCGGGGGCGCTGCTCCAGGGGCCTGAGCTGGGCCGCCAGCCAGCCGGCCCGCCCGCAGGCTTCCAGGGCCGCCAGGCTGGCTTTAGCCACGGACCAGGCCGGATCGGCCTGGGAATCCACCACCAGCTGCAGGCGCCAGGGGCCTGGGTAGGTCTGGGAGGCGAGGGCTGCCAGGGCTCCGGCCAGGCTGGGATCGGCGCCGCGCAGGCAGAGCACTACCTCCGCCGCCGGCCAGCCGCCAGCGGGTTCCGTTGGCCAGCGCTGGCGTTGCTGCAACAACCAGCGCACCCGCATCACAAACCAGCCCGTGAGCAGGGTCTGCAGGCTGAGGCTGAGGACCAAGGCCCAGGCCAGGAGTAAGGCCAGGTGGGAGGCCAGCTCGCCAATCGGGGGCAACCCCATGGAGACCCCAGACGTGACGGCTAGCCCCAATCCGGGCGCCGCCGCCGGAGTCAGGGTCATCGTCTGCTCGCGCTTGCGCCCAGCAGGGCCATCCCATAGGGCGCGATCAGCTCCGTGAAGCTGGGGCAGCGCACCCCCAGGGGCGCCAGGGTCGCCACGGTGGCCTCGGCGCTGGGGCGGGCCCGCAGGCCTAGTTGGTTGAGCTGTGGATAGGTGAGCTGGTCATCGCCCCAGCGCTGGTGGAAAAAGGCCCGCAGCGGATAGAGGGGATTCGCCGGATCGGCCTCAATGGCCTCGAGCCAGCGTTCCATTGCCACCACCTCAAGGGCTGCACCGCCCTCAACCAGTTGCTCGAGCAGGACCTGCAGCATGACTGGCTGGGGATGGTGCAGGTGATAGGCGCGGCCCACGGCTTCAGGCCGCCAGGCCAGGGCGGTGACCGCATCGGCCACGTAATCGACGGGCACCAGATCCAGCTCCCAGGCCAGGTCCGGGGCCAGGCCGAGCTCTAGGCAACCCTGCAGCAGCCGGTGCAGCAGGTCGTCCTGATGCCAGGCTCCGCTGCGGGAATGGCCGCCGATCAGGGGTGGCCGATAGATGCTGACCGGCAAGCCCGTCGCTCCGGCCGCCAGCACCAGCCGCTCACTCACCCACTTGGTTTGGGAGTAGCCCAGGTGGATGCCCCGCCATTCCGTCAGGTCATCGGTTTCGAGGATCAGGCGGTTGCGGTAGGCCGTGGCTTCAAACACCGCCACACTCGAAATCATTTGCACCGCCAGGGGCCGCTCCAGGCTGGCGAGCCGCAACACCTCGCGGGTGCCTCCCACATTGGCGGGCGCCAGTTGGCCGTAGCCCGCCATCTGGCTGAGTTGGGCGCCGTTATGGAGAATCCCGCCCAAGCCGGAGGCCAGGGATGCAAAGGCACTGGCCTCGAGGCCGAACTGGGGCTGGGCTAGGTCGCCGGGCACGACCTCCAGGCGCTGCTGCCAGCCGTCCTGCCAAAGCTGGTAGCGCTCCAGGTTGGTGCGGATCCGATCCAGGCCCTCAGCCGCCGATGGGCAGCGCACCAGCGCCCGCACCCGCAGCTCGGGCCAGCGCTGCAGCTGGCCGGCCAGCAGGTAGGCCCCCAGAAAGCCAGTGCTGCCGGTGAGCAGGATCGCGTCGCCTGGAGCCTCCGGGGAGCCGCTTTGGCGCAGCTCGCGATCAGGCCTGGGCCAATTGGGATCCAGCCGGGCCTGCTCGCCCAGGTCCAGGCCCGTTTTGGAGGGGGCTCCGCCCTCCATTTGCAAATCGGCCAGGAGCAGGTCAGCCAGGCTCTCCAGGCTGGGGTCGCCGCTGAGGGATTCGAAGTCCACCTTGAGGCCCAGGTCGGCTTGAAGCCCGGCGGCGAATTCCACGGCCATCAGCGAATCGAGGCCGAGCTGGAACAGGGATTCGCCCGCATCGATCGTCTGACCTTCGGCCAGCCCCATCACCTGGCCGAGGCGCTCCTGCAACAGCTCAAGGACTAGGTCCACTCCCTGGCCCGGTGCCGCCTCCGCCAGTCGGGCCAACAGGACTGCCAGGGCCGCCGCGGCTTGGGAGGCCGCCGTGGTTCTGGTTCCGCCGGTGCCGTCCTGGAGCAGGGGGGCCAGCACGGGCCGCTGGCGGGAATCGGCCTGGTCCCATAGGCGCATCCAATCGTTATTCAGCACGGCCACCACGCCGCCTTGGCCCCGTTCCATTAGCAAGTCCAGGGCCTGGAAAGCCCCTTCTGCCGGCAGGAGTCCCACGCCCAGTCCTTCCAGGCGTCTTGTTTTGCCTGCCGCCATGCCTGCCCCGTCCCAGGGACCCCACTGGATCGCCAGCCGCAGGGGCTGACCAGGGCCGTCGTCCCCATGGGCGTCCTCCCCAAAAGCAGCCTCCCCACAAGCGGCCTCCCCATCAAGGGCATCCCTATCAGCGAACTCCTGGCGGCAGAGGGCATCGAGGCCCCCGTTGGCGGCCCCATAGGCGGCCTGACCGGGTGATCCCAGCAAGGATGCCAGCGATGAAAAGGCGATGGAAAAGGCCAGACCATCGGACCCTTTCGCTTCGGCAATGGCGGCCTCCACCAGTTGCCAGCCGGCCAACTTGGGCGCCAGCACGGCCGCCAGCCGCTCGGGCGTAAGGCCGCCGACCAGGCCGTCGTCCAGCACGCCAGCGGCATGGAATAGGCCGCGTAAGGGCTGCTCGGATGGCAAGGCCCGGATCGCATCGGCCAGGACGGAGGTGGATGCTGTGCCTGGGCCGGCGGCCAGATCGAGGGCCACCAGGCTGCAGCGGACGCCCCGGGCCTCCAGCTCCTGAAGCCGGTGCTGGACCTCCGGCGCGGGTGCCCCAGCCGAGCGGCTGACGAGCAGCAGGGAGGTGGCTCCCCGTTGGGCCAGCCAGTCGATCAGCCGCAGGCCGATGCCTCCCAGGGCGCCCGTGATCAGGTATGTGGCCTGGGACCCAATCGTCAGGGGCGCGGACCGCTCGTCCTGGCGCACGACTACCTTGCCCCGGTGCCGGGCCTGGGCCAGGAGCCGGAAGGCCTCCGGCACCGCCGAGATCGGATACACCTCAATCGGAATGGGCTGGTAGGTGCCCTGCTCCAGGTCGGCCAAAAAGTCGAGGAGCAGCTGGCGCACCAGCTGGGGCTCGGCGGCGGCCACCTCCAGCAGGTCGAAGGGCAGGTAGGCCGCATCGGGGCGGCGCTCCTGGGCTTGGGTCCGGCTCCAGATCTCAATTTTGCCCAGTTCGATGAAGCGCCCGCCTGGAGCTAGGGCCTGGAAGCTGGCATCGACCCAGTCCCCCTTGAGGCTGTTGAGCACCACATCGACGCCCTTGCCGCCGGTATGGGAGCGCACCTGCTCGGCAAAGGCCAGGCTGCGGGAGTCGAAGACGGCCTCCACCCCCTGGTCCAGGAGGCCCTGTTGTTTGGGCGCACTGGCGGTGGCCAGGATGCGGGCACCGCAGTGGCGGGCCACCTGCAGGGCGGCCTGGCCGACGCCGCCGGCGCCCGCATGGATCAACACCGTTTCCCCCGGCTGGAGCCGGGCCAGCTGCACCAGCCCGTAAAGGGCCGTGAGGAACACGGTGCTGAGGCTGGCGCCCGTTTCGCTATCGAGCCCGGTTGGTAGGGGGATGCAGAGTTCGGAGCGGCAGCTGACATGGCTGGCCAGGCTGCCCACGGCCAGGGCCGCCAACACCCGCTGGCCGACCAGGGCCGGATCCACGCCGGGACCCACCGCCACCACCCGGCCCACGCACTCGCCGCCAAAGGGCACCTGGGCGCCCTCGGCCAGGCCCAGCTCCTCCCCGTAGGCCGCCAGCAGGCCCAGGGCATTGAGCACGTCGCGGAAATTCAGGCCGGTGGCCTCCACGGCCAGCTCCAGCTCGCCATTCACCAGGGTGGTTGGCGCTAGGGGCTGGCGCACTAGGGCTTCGAGGCGGCCGGGGTCCTCACTAACGAAGCGGAACCGTTCAGGGGCCAGCCGTTTCAGCCGTTGCCCATGGATTTGGCCCGAACGCCAGAGCAAGCTCGCTTCGGTGGTTGCCAGGGCCCAGAGCTGGTCCCAGTCCCTGGACTGGGGCTGCTGCTGGGGATCGGCGGGGAGCTGCAGGTGGGTCCAGGCCAGCTGGGGGGTTTCCAGGGCGGCCGTTTGGGCAAAGCCCGCCAGCACCCCGGTCCAGGGGCCGTCGCCCTCCAGCACTAGCCAGAGGGGCCGGGGCTGCCGGTGGCCTGAGGTGCTAAGGCCAGTTGCCTGCTCTGGAAGCGCGGTGTTGGAGTCCGCCGGCGCCTGGGGCCCGGGGGACTGGAGCTGCTGCACTAGGGCCAGCAGCTGGGTGGCCAAGGTCTGGGGCTCGGCTCTGTTCGGATCTGGCCAGACCAGCACAGGGCCGTTGCCGACGGGAAGGGGGTCGCCAAAGCCAAGGCGCCAGGGCGGTTGGCCCTGGGCGCTGGCCCAGGACCCAAAGGCTTGGGCCTGTTGGTTGCCAGCACCGATCAGCAGGGGCCGATCCAGCAACGGCAGATCTCGGGTTAGGGCTGAAGGCGACTGGGGGACTTCAACGGCTTGGGCCGGATCCTTAGCAAGCGGTTCCCAGTGGCTTTGGATCAGCCAGCTGGCCGGATCGAGCGCCGGCTCTGGGGGTGGCAGCTGGGCTGCTGGGAACATCCAGTCCACCGCCTGGCGCGGCAGGCGGCGCAGGCGGAAGCCCCGAATCCAACCCAGCAGTTGTCCGTTGGCATGCCAGATCAGGTCGGCCTGCACCTGGGCCGGCTCCGGGTTGGTTTGCAACCGCACCTCGCAGCTCAACCGCTCGGGCCATTCCGCTGTCGCCAGGGCCAGGGCCTCCAGGCCCACGGGCAGGAACAGCTGGCCGCCGGCGGCCTCCGGATCCAGGCTGGCGGCCACCAGTTGGAAGCAGCTGTCCAGCAGGCCTTCGGCCCCGCCAGCGGCGGGGCGCACCAGCTCAGCCCAGGCCCGGCCGTCCTGGCGTTTCACCGTCTTGAGGCCCCGAAAGCGGGGGCCATAGTTCAGGCCGCAGCGGCCTAGGGCTGCGTAGAAGCCAGCGGTATCAAGGGTTTCGGCGCCCTCTGGGGCCAAACCTGGGGCGAAGGGGGCGCTTTCCGGGGCCAGTCCAGCCGAGCTAGGGCTGATCGGGCCAGGGGCATGGGTCAGGCCCAGGCGGCCATGGCTGCTCCAGCCGCCAGCCCGCTCGGCGGGATTAAGGCTATGGAAGGCGATGGATCCTTCCTCCAGCACCAATTGCAGCTGCCTGGGGCCATCGCCCAGGCGCAGGGGGCGCTCCAGGCTGAGGGGACCAAAGCTCAGGGCCAGCCCCTCCTCGGCCGCCACCTGGGCCGCCAGCACCAGGAACCCGGCCGCCGGAAAGACGGGCTGGTCGCGGATGGCGTGGTCGGCCAGATCGGCCTGCTGGCTGGGGTCGAGGGTGACCTGGTAATGGACCCGGCCCGGGGGCAGATCCAGCCGTTGGGGAGTGCGGCTAGTAGCCGCTACCGGGCTGGAGTGAGCCCATCCATTGGGGCTTAATTGCGTTGATGCTGATCTTGCAAAATCCTGGCTTTGAACGCCAGCCCATCCGTTGCTGCTCGCTTTTTGGCTAGGGCCGGGGGCTCCTCCCGGGATCAGGCCGAGGGACTGTTGCTGGGAAGGTGGAAGGGAGGCGTTGCTCGTGGTCGCTGGCTCGCCTAGGGCCTGATCAACGCTGGCCAGGCCCAGGTGGTCGAGCCAGCGGTGGGCGCCGGGGAGTGGTCCTGGGCTGGCCGGCCACCAATGGCGCTGGCGCTCGAAGGGGTAGCCCGGTAGGGCCACGCGGCGCTGGGCAAAGGGGGCATGGAAACCGCGCCAATCAACCGCCAGGCCGCGCAGATGCAGCTGGGCCAGGCTGCCCAGGATCACGTTCCAATCGGCTGGGCCAGGCACCAGGGAGGGTAGAAACAGCGAGTCCTGTGCAAGGGCGGCCTGGCCTGGGACGGGATCGCCGGCCAGGGTCTGCCGGGCCAGGTCCATCAGGCTGGGCCCGGCCCCCAGATCGACAAAGAGATTGGCCCCCTGGGCTCTGAGGGTCTCCACCCCCTTGGCGGATCGCAGCGGCATGAGCAGCTGGTCACACCAATAGGTCGGCTGGGTGAGTTCTGCTCCAGCCAGCTCACCGCTGATGCTGCTAACCAGGGCCCGAGTTGGCTTGGAGAAGTTCAGTTGGGCCAGGAGCTGGCCAAAGGCAGCCAGCATGGGGTCCATGCCCCCGTCGGCCGGCAGGGCCTGCATCAGTTGGCCCCGGGCCGTGATCAGCCGAATCCCATCGGCCAGGTCGAACACCCCGGCCAGATGGGCTGCCAACACTTCGCCGGCGCCATGGCCGAGCAGCAGGTCTGGCTGCACCCCCCAGCTGGCCCAGAGTTGGCTGAGGGCGTAGCCGACCACAAAATGGGCTGGTTGGGCGATGGCGGTTTGCTGCAGGGCCAGGGCCGCCTGCTGCTCTTCTCCAGGGTCCGGCAGCAGCACCCGCTTCAGGGGCAGCTCCAGGCTGGGGTCTGCCAAGGCTGCGGCCCGATCGAAGGCCTCCCGGAACACCGGATGGCGGCCATAGAGCTCCCGGGCCATGGCCAGCTCCTGGGAGCCTTGGCCGCTGATCAGAAAGGCGACCTTCCCCGGCCGGCGCCCGGCCACGGCCACCAGGGGGGATTGGGCGACTTCAGGCGTCGTGGTGGTTTTCGGCGCTAAGGCGTTTTCCGTCGCCGTGGCCTTGCCCTCGGCAAAGGCCTCAAGCTGGCGTTCCAGATCGGTGCGATCTTGGGCCAGACAGACCAGGCGCTGCTGGAAGGCGGTGCGCTGTTGGTTGGCGCTGGCGCAGAGATCGGCCAGGGCCAGGGATGGCCGTTGGCGCAGCAAGTCCAGGTAGCGGCGAGCCGTGGCCCGTAGGGCTGGGCTGGTGCGGGCCGACAGGGTCAATACCTGGAGGGGAAGGGGCGGACCGCCTAGAGACCCGGTTTCCGGCGGCGGCGCCTCGGCCAGCACCGCATGGGCATTGGTGCCGCCAAAGCCAAAGGAACTCACCCCCACCACCGCCGGCTGGTCCGGGGCTGGGAAGGGTTCCAGGGCGGTTTGCACCTGGAGTTTCAGCCCGGCGAAATCAATCGCCGGATTGGGCGTGCGGAAGTGCAGGCTGGCCGGGATCTGGCGGTGCTGGATGCACAGGGCCGCCTTGATCAACCCGGTGATCCCGGCAGCGGTTTCGCCGTGGCCCAGGTTCGTTTTGACCGATCCCACCCGGCAGGGCTGGTCGCTTGGGCGTCCTTCGCCCAGCACCGTGCCGAGGGCCCGCAGTTCGATCGGATCCCCCTGGCGCGTGCCCGTGCCATGGGCTTCTACGTATTGGGTGGCGGCCGGTTCCAGGCCGGAGCGGGCAAAGGCCTGGCGCACGCAGGCCATTTGGGCCTTGAGGTTGGGGGCGGCCATGCCATTGCTGCGGCCGTCGGAATTGACAGCCGTGCCCTGGATCAGGGCCACGATCGGATCGCCGCAGCGTCGGGCTTCTGAGAGGGGTTTGAGCAGCACCACCCCCGCCCCTTCCGAGCGCACGTAGCCATCGGCGCTGGCATCGAAACTCTTGCAACGGCCGTCGGGCGCCAGCAGCCCCGCCTTGCAGAAGCTCATTTGGATGCCCGGATGGATCAGGGCCTGCACCCCTCCGGCTAGGGCCGCCGTGGATTCACCGCGCCAGAGGCTTTCGCAGGCCAGATGCACGGCCACTAGTGAGGAGGAGCAGGCGGTGTCGACCGTGAAGCTGGGGCCCTTCAGATCGAGGAAGTAGGAAATCCGATTGGCGGCAATGCAGCCCGTATTGCCCGGCAGCACGAACGGCTCGTTATCCGGGGTGGCGTAGTGCTCACTCGAAGCCCAGAGCAGGGAGCTGTAATCGAGGCTGGAGATGCCGATGAACACCCCCACCGGCTGGCCGCGCAGGCGCTCCAACGGTTGGCCGCCGTGCTCCAGGGCGCGCCAGGACACCTCCAGCAGCAGGCGCTGTTGGGGATCCATGCAGAGGGCTTCCCGCGGCGAGATGCCGAAGAAGGCCGCGTCAAACTGGTCAATATTTTCAATGAAGCCGCCGCGCCTCACGTGCTGGCTGAGGGGCTTGAGCGGATCGGGATCGAAATGCTGGCCCAGGTCCCAACGGCTGGCGGGAACGTCCGTAATCCCATCGCGCCCATCGCGCAGAAACTCCCAGAAGGCCTCGGGCGAGCCAATGCCACCAGGAAGCCGACAACCCATCCCCACAATCGCAATGGGTTCGGGGCTTGGGACTGACGGCAAGGAGGTCAACGAAGGGACGATCGGCGGAGGCAACGCGGCGGTTGATGGGCGGTCTTCAGCTGGATTGAGGAAACTGCAAGTCCTTGCAGGATCACGCTTTTGGCGCCTCCGGTGCTAGCTGAGCCTACCGAATAACAGCTCAGTTCCCCCGGATCAACTGCCAGACCACCATTGGATCAGACTTGAGCAGCTGCTTTTCGCAGAGACGCTGCCAGCGTCTATAGCTCTCGGGCTGATCCAGCCAATCGCCCACCAAGGCCGCCAGCTGCCCAGGCCGATGGATCGTGCGCTCCAGGCCGCGCCGGCGGAAATAGCGGCGGGCCAGCCATTCCTGGGGCATGGTTGTGCCGAAGCTGTTGAAGACAAGCGGGCAGCCCAATACCAAGGCTTCGGTGGCCGTGCGAGCTCCTGGCCGGGCCACCATGGCCCAGGCCCTGCGATAGAGGGCCGCCATCTGCTCTGGTCCTTGGAAGCCGAGGGCCCGCACCGCCAGGTCCGGATGGGCCGCCGCCCAGGCCTGCACCTGGTCAAAAGCCGCCTGGCGCCGTCCCGTCAGGGCCACCACTGCCAATCGGCCGGCGAAGGGCCGGAGGGCCTCCAGCAGCCGGCAATGGTTATTGGCCCCATTGGCGCCGGCTCCCAATACCAAGAGCGGCAGCCCATTGTTTGCGTCGGGATCGTCAGCCCCAGGCCTGGCAGAGGCAATGGCTTCGGGGCCCGTTCCAGGCGTCTGGATTGCGGGGACCGGGCGGTGGTAAGCGGGATACAGCAGGGGACCCAGCAGGGCGATGCGCTCGGCGGGATAGCGCCGCCGCCGGAGTTCTTCGGCAACTTCGGGGGTCTGGACCCAGATGGCATCGGCGCGGGAGCTGATCCAGTTGCGGCTGAAGCCGAAGCCGCCAGCGAGTTCGGTGCAGCAGGTGAGGCAGCGCAGCTGGGGGCCCAGCAGGCGCTTGGCGAAAGGAAAGTGGCCCCGGTTGGTGTGGGGGTGGGTGGAAATGATCAGATCTGGTTTGAATCGGCGCAGCAGATCGCCCACATAGCGGCGGCCGAACAGGAGAGTGCCGGGTTTGATGAGGTCCTCGAACTCCATCAGGCACCAGTAGGCCTGATGGATCCAGGGGGCGTACTTCTGGATCCAGTTGTAGAAGCCCACCCCGCTCCGATAGGGGCCGCTGGCGTTCTCCAGGACCTGCTCGATCCACACCTCGCCGCCGGGATCCCACTGGCGCAGCCAATCGCGTAGGGCCTCGGCGGCGGCGTCGTGGGCGGTGCCACCACTGGAGGTGAAGATCAATACCCGCATCGGGCCATGGTCCCATTCGCGGCAAGGTCCCAGGCCTGCCTAACCGGGAGCCTGCCGATCAAGGGGTGTCCCGGCCCTGCCATCCCAGATCAGGCGGCCGGATCGTTTGGCTGACCAAGGTCAGCAGCAGCACCCAGCCCAGGCCCCCCAGGGCCACGGCCATGGGCCGGCCCGGTCCGGTGCCCAGGGCATCCGGCAGCCAGCTGGGCCAATGGGGCCAGGCCAGGGCGGGCCGCAGCAGCCGATCCACCACGAGGGCGCTGCTACTGAAGGCCGCCAGCCGGGCTAGCCATTCCAGGGCATAGCGCACAGCCAGCAGCCGCGGCAGTTCACCCACCGGCACCAGTTGCAGCCAGCGGCTCTGCACGATCGCCAAACACACCGGCAAGGCCAGGGTGAAGCATCCCAGACCTCCGTACCAGAGGGGGATCAGGCCTTCAAATACCACCAGTCCCGCCCCCATCAAGGCCAGGCTCTGGATCACCAGCAAATTGGCCAGGGTTGGCCCCCAGACCCTGGGGGGTAGGGCCAGCCAGAGGCGCAGCCCCAGGCCATAGGCCAGGCCCCCCACCACCAGGGAACCGCCGAGGCGCCCATGGCCTAGGGCCGTGATCACCCAGGCGGGGAACAGCACTTCGGTGGCGCCATAGACAAAGGCCATCGCCGTACCGAGGAGGGCCAGTCGGCGTAGGGCCCCGTCGCGCCACAGGCCGGCCAGATCGCGGCCAAAGCGGATCGGCGCCTGGGCCCAAGACGGTTCGGGGGAGGGATCTTCACGCAGCCCTGGCGCCGAGGCCGGCCCCAGGGCTGCCTGGGGCCAGGGGGCTAAGAGCACGCAGGCCATGGCCAGGCCAAAACTCATGCCATCGAGCACCAGCACGCCCCGCAGGCCTGTGATCCCCACAAGCCAGGCCCCCAGAAACGGCGCCGCGATCAACACCAGCCCATCGCTGCTGGCAAACAGGCCATTGGCCTGGTGGCGCGCCGCTCGAGCCGGCACCAGCAGGGGGATCAGGCTCGCAAAACAGAGCACCAAGGTGGCCTCAGCCCCTGCCGCTAAGCCTTGCAAGGGCAGCAGCACCGCCAGGGCAGGCCGGCTCGCTCCCGGGCCCGTCGCCAGCAGCAGACCCGCTAGCGCCAGGGTGCCTAGGGCACCAAGGCCATTCGCCACTACCATCACTCGCCGCCGTCGCCAGCGCTGCAAGCGGGGGCCGACGAGCGGCAGCGCCAGGATCTTGGCCAACTGAACAACAATCGCCACGGCGGCGAAATCGAGCAGGTGCTGCTGGAGCTGAAACAACCACAGCCCCACCCCATAGAGGCTCACCTGGGTGCCCAGGTTGGAGACCAGCTGCCCGCCCCAGAGCCACCAGAACGCTGCGCCCGCCCGCTCGGCTTGCCAGCTGGGATTCCCTTCCGGATCCGCGGATGGGGCGTCGCTGGCGGGGCCAGCCAGGGGCGGGGTGCCGCGGGGGGCGACCATGGGATGGGCCTTACGGTCCAGCCGTCCTAGCCCTTGATCTGACGCCAGTGACCCTGCGGCTTACCAACTCGCTCACCCGCCGCACCGAACCGTTTGAGCCGCTACAGCCCGGCCAGGTGTCGATGTATTGCTGTGGGGTCACGGTTTACGACCTCTGCCACCTAGGCCACGCCCGCAGTTACATCGCCTGGGACGTGCTGCGTCGCTACCTGCTCTGGAGCGGCTACCAGGTCACGTTCGTGCAGAACTACACCGACATCGACGACAAGATCCTCAAACGGGCCGCCGAGGAAGGCAGTTCGATGGAGCTGGTCAGTGAACGCAATATTGACGCCTTCGTGGCGGACATGGCTGCCCTCAACATCCTGCCGGCGGACCGCATGCCCCGGGCCACCCAGAGCCTCGATGCGATCCGCGAGTTGATTGGCGAACTCCAAGCCAAAGGAGCGGCCTATGGCGCCGATGGCGATGTTTATTTCGCCGTGATGAAACACGCCGGCTACGGCAAACTCTCGGGCCGGGATCTCTCGGAGCAACAGCAGAACGCCGACGGGCGTGTGTCGGGTAGTGAGGAAGCCCGCAAGCACCACCCCTTTGATTTCGCCCTCTGGAAGGGGGCCAAACCGGGTGAGCCCAGTTTCCCCTCCCCTTGGGGACCGGGTCGGCCGGGCTGGCATATCGAATGCTCGGCGATGGTGCGTCAGGAACTAGGCACCACGATCGACATTCACCTGGGCGGCGCCGATCTGATCTTCCCCCACCATGAAAATGAGATCGCCCAGTCGGAAGCCGCAACGGGTCAGCAACTGGCCCGCTGGTGGCTCCATAACGGCATGGTCAATGTGGGCGGCGAAAAGATGTCCAAATCCTTGGGCAACTTCACCACGATCCGTGCCCTGCTTGAGAGCGGTACCTCGGCGATGACCCTGCGACTGTTCGTTCTCCAGGCCCATTACCGCAAACCGCTCGACTTCACCACTGAGGCTTTGGCCGCTGCTGCCACGGGCTGGAAAGGCCTCAATGCTGCCTTGCAATTGGCTGCCCAGGTGGGGTCTGGAGATTGGGGCCCTGCTACCGAAGCCCAGGCGAGCGACCTGCTGTCGGAAGGGCGTCTGCGCTTCAGCGCGGCCATGGACGATGACCTCAACACCTCCGCGGCCTTGGCCGTGCTGTTTGAACTCGCCAAACCCCTGCGATCTCTTGCGAATCGCAGCGAGCGGGGTGATGCCCATGCCGCCGCTGAGGCGTTGGCCTTGCACGCAGAGTCCCAACTGGTGCTGGAGTTGGCCGGCGTCCTGGGCCTCAAACCAGAAGGGGAGTCCCGCCCTGGGGGGGCGGCCATTGGCGGGCCCAGCGAGGCAGAGATCGCCGCAGCGATTGCAGAGCGCCAGGCGGCGAAGGCGGCCAAAAACTATGGCGAAGCCGATCGAATCCGCGCCAACCTGCTGGATCAGGGGATCGAACTCATCGATAAGCCAGGAGGCCTGACCGATTGGCTGCGGGGCTGAGCCGTGGAAGCCCTTTCCCCAGCCTTCAGGCCAGCACCCAAGGATTCAAACCCTCACGTTCAGGGCAGGATTTAGTCCGCATCAGGTTGGATTGCTGGGGCTTGTTTGCCCTGCATCAGTTGTTCAATCTTGCGAATGCGCACCAAGGTGGTGGTCCACACCTCCTTCTGAAACCCAGGAGGGCATTGATCCACCAGGGTTTCGAGGGCTTCGCCCCGCTCAAAGGCTTCCCAAAGCTGGCTCTCCAGCTTGGCCCGCTCGATGAAATTCCAGCGCTGCAGCAGCCCTTGCAGGTTGGTCAGGAACGCGCTCATGGGGCAGCCCCAACCGGTGGGTGGCAATTTGCCCCAGTTAAGCCTCTCCCTGGGCATCGGGCATCCCAGGCCAAGTGCTGGGTGTCCGCTGCCGGCCGGTCTGGAGCCCCGGCTGCGGGCCCGGTGGGAGACTGGCCGCCACCGTTGCCGATCCGCCTGTGAAAGCCCTCAGCGTGCTGGGATCCACGGGCTCGATCGGCACCCAAACCCTGGAGATCGTCGAGGATTTCCCGGATCGCTTCCGCGTGGTGGCCCTCACCGCCGGCCGCAACCTCGACCTGCTGATTGAGCAAATCCAGCGCCATCTCCCCGAAGTGGTGGCCTTGGCCGATGGCGAGCTGGTGGCGACGCTCCGGGAGCGGCTGCTGGCCCTCGATCCCCAAGATCGCCCGTCCCCCTTCCCTGAATTGCTGGGCGGCTCCGAAGGCCTCTGCGCTGCCGCCGCCTGGCCCACGGCCGATCTGGTCGTCACCGGGATCGTTGGCTGCGCCGGCCTGCTGCCCACCCTCGCTGCGATCCGGGCCGGCAAGGACCTGGCCCTGGCCAACAAGGAAACCTTGATCGCCGCCGGACCGGTGGTGCTGCCGGAGCTGGCCCGCTCCGGCTCGCGGTTGCTGCCGGCCGATTCCGAGCACTCCGCCATCTTCCAGTGCCTTCAGGGCACCCCTTGGGCCGACACGGCCCGGCTCTCCACCGGAATCCCCACCCCCGGCCTGCGCCGCATCCAGCTCACCGCCTCGGGTGGCGCCTTCCGCGATTGGGACGCCGCCGACTTGGTGAAGGCCACGGTGGCCGATGCCACCAGCCATCCCAACTGGAGCATGGGCCGCAAGATCACGGTCGATAGCGCCAGCCTGATGAACAAGGGCCTCGAAGTGATCGAGGCCCACTACCTCTTTGGCATCGATTACGACCAGATTGAAATCATCATCCACCCCCAATCGATCATCCATTCGATGGTGGAACTGGCCGATTCCTCGGTGCTAGCCCAGCTGGGTTGGCCCGACATGAAACTGCCAATCCTCTACTGCCTCAGCTGGCCCGAGCGGTTGGAGACCCCCTGGCGCCGCCTCGATCTCACCGCCGTGGGCCAGCTCACGTTCCGCCAGCCCGATCCGGCCAAATACCCCTGCATGCAGCTGGCCTACGCGGCAGGCCGGGCCGGCGGCACCATGCCGGCGGCCATGAATGCCGCCAATGAACAGGCCGTGGCCCTGTTCCTAGAGGAACAGATCGCCTTTGTGGACATTCCCAGGCTGATCGAACGGGTCTGTGATCGCCACCGGGTCGATCTCAAGGCCGATCCCGCCCTGGCCGATGTGCTGGCCACGGATGCCTGGGCCCGCCAGGCCGTGCGGGAGGCTGCCGCCGGATCGGGCGCTCGCCCGGTGGTCACGGCGGCCGGTTGAACCGCCCAATGAACCTGCCGGATTGATCGGACCCATCGACCCGCCTGATCGCCCCCCCGACCGTGATCGCCCACCACCTGCTTCTCTGCGCTACCCCCAGCAAGAACCTTTGCTGCCCGGCGGATCCAGCCGTGGGCCAAGCCAGCTGGGAGCGGCTCAAGGCCCTAGTGCGCGAGCTGGGCCTCGAGATCCCTGGCCGCCCCGGGGGCATCGTGCTGCGCACCAAAGCCGACTGCCTGCGCATCTGTCGGGATGGCCCGATCCTGTTGATCTGGCCCGAAGGCATCGTCTACGGCGGGGTCACGCCAGAGCGGATCGAGCGGATCGTTGCGGAGCATGTGGTCGGCGGCCAGCCAATCGAGGCCTGGATTCTGCAGCGATGGCCGTTCCAGGAGCGGTCCTTGCCCCTTGAGGCCCAAGCGGGATCGCCTTAGCCATTCAGGGTCAGCAGCTGAGTCAGCCGGCTGATCCCACTAGCCGCAGCAGCCACGCCAACACCAGTCGATCGCTCCAGCTGGCGGTGCTCGGATCCCCTTGGCCATGGAAGCCGTTGTGGCCGCCGCCAGGGGTGATCAGCACCTCCCAAGGCCCTCGCCGAGGAGCTTGGGCGTCCCAGGATCCGGCTAGGGCCCCAGCCAGAGCCCCAGCCAGAGCTTCAGCCAGAGCTTCAGTGCCGTTCGCGGGCACCCAGGGGTCATCGCTGGCATGAAGCCAGAGGGTCGGCGGCAGGCCTAGCCCCTGGCCCTGGGCGCCCTGGAGCAGCGGTGCCAGGGGACTGGCCTCGGCGTAGTAAGCGTCCACCGAGGGGTAGCCCCAGCGGGGAGCCGTGATCTGGGCATCGAAGCTGCGGATCGATGGCGCCGGCCCGCCTGGGCCCGCTGACAAGCCATCCGGGCGATCGGCCCGGGCATCGCCTCGCACCTGCTGATCGAGCCGCTGCAGCAGCCAGCGTTGGTAGATCCGGTTGCGGGGCTGGTCGATCTGGGCCGAACAGGCGGCCAGATCCAAGGGGCTGCTGACGCAGGCCAGGCCATCGAGGCAGGGCAGGCCCGGGGGGCTTGGGGCCGGCGAGCCCAGCGAAGTTTGGGCCAGGCAGCCATTCAGCAACACCGTTCCCCCCAGGGAAAGGCCCACCGCCAGCAGGGGACGCCCCTCGGCCAGCTGGCGCGCCTGGGCGAGCAACGGCAGCAGGTCGCGATTGCACTGGGCCGCGTAGGAGCCCTGGGCCAGGGGGCGGCCCAGGCCGGCGCCGCGCAGGTTGGGACGCAGCACGCCAAAGCCATTTTGCTGCAGGAGCTGGCCCAGGCGCCGCACGCCCGGGGCCTGGCTCGAACCGCCCAGACCGTGGAGCACGAGCACCAGGCCCCGGGCTTGGCCCAGATCGCCCCTCGCCGTGAGGGGATGGGGCAGGGGCTGATTGATTGGCCCATCAAGGGGCCCATCAAGGAACGACAGCAACCGCTCCCCTGGCCCCAGATCCGTCAGGACGGGCTGGCCCTTATCGGGCCCAAAGGGCGACATCCGCAGCGTGTCCCGCAGGGTTTGGAGGTCGGCGCCCCACCAGGGCCAGCGTGGCCGAAACGGGGGCAGACCCAGCTCGGCGGCCAGGGACGACTTCAAGGCAAGACGCTCGCTTGGGGCTGGCAGCTTGTCAGCAAGCCCGTCCATTGGGCTCACCCGGCCAGGCCCCTCCCCGCGAGGGGGCGATCGCACTGAGCCAGTCCTGCGGAGTGGATCCCTGGTCAATCAAAAAGGCGGCGGCCTTTGAAAAGGCACCGCCAATCCATCCAACATGAGCTGATCAACAGGCCTGGCGTCGTCCGCTCAGCGGCCCGAGGCCCTGGGCCTCAAACCGCCGCCAGGGCCTTTTTGCCCACGCCCATGCCGCGCAGCTCGGTGATCAGGCCATTGAGCACGGCCTTGGCATCGCCAAAGACCATGGCGGTCTGGGGCAGCTCGAACAGGCCGTTCTTGATGCCGGCGTAGCCAGCTCCCAGGCCCCGCTTCACCACATAGACCGAGCGGGCCTGGTCCACCTCGAGCACGGGCATGCCAAAGAGGGGGCTGCTGGGGTCATTTTTGGCCTGGGGATTCACCACGTCATTGGCCCCGAGCACGATCACCACATCGGTTCGCGGAAACTCGGGGTTGATCACGTCCATCTCGACCAGCTGGTCGTAGGGCACATCGGCTTCGGCCAGCAGCACGTTCATGTGGCCGGGCATGCGGCCGGCCACCGGATGAATCGCGTAGCTCACCTCCACGCCATGGCCTTCGAGCAGGCGGGCCAGTTCCCGCAGGCTGTGCTGGGCCTGGGCCACGGCCAGGCCGTAGCCGGGCACAAACACCACCCGCTCGGCCTGCTCCAGGGCCATGGCGCATTCCTCGGCGCTGCAGCTGGTGATGCGCCCGTACGACTCCGCTTCTTTCTTTTCGCCACCGCCGGCGCCAGCGCTGGCCCCCAGGGCCCCACCAAACAGCACCGAGGTGAGCGAGCGGTTCATGGCCGTGCACATCACCTGGGTGAGGATTAGGCCGGCGGCGCCCACCATGGCGCCTGCCACGATCAGCAGGGCACTGCCCACCACAAAGCCGGCGGCGGCAGCAGCCACCCCGGAATAGGAGTTGAGCAGGGAAATCACCACCGGCATGTCGGCCCCGCCGATCGGCAGGGTCAGGCCGATCCCCAGCAGCAGGGCCAAAACCGTCAAGGGCGCCAGGCCCCAGGGCTGGCCCTGCACCACCACCACGCAGCAGGCCAGGCAGGCCACGGCCAGGGTGATGTTGACGGCGTGGCGGGCCTGGCGCTGGGTCCAGGCAGGCGTATCCAGCCATTCCTGCAGCTTGGCCATGGCCACCAGCGAACCGCTAAAGGTGATCGCCCCAACCAAGACGGAGGCCAACACCGACACGGTCGCCAGCAGGCCCATGGGGCCGGGCAGGCCAACGGCCCCGAGGGCCACCAGTAGGGAGGCCATGCCACCACAGCCGTTGAACAGGGCCACGGTTTCGGGCATGGCGGTCATGGGCACCCGCAGGGCCAGCACCACCCCAATGCCGCCACCGACGGCCAGGCCGCCCAGCATCCAGGGCCAGCCGGCTAGGCCTTGGCTGACCAGCAGGCCCACCACCGCCAGGCCAATGGCCAGGGCGGCGAGGCCGTTGGCCATGCGGGCGGTGCGCAATTTGGCCAATCCCCGCAGGCCCAGGGCCAGCAGCAGGACGGCGCTGAGATCAAGCAGTAACTGGTTCAAGCGGCACCTCCGCGGCGGCGGAACATGGCGAGCATGCGGTCGGTGACCAGGAAGCCACCAATCACGTTGAAGAGGGCAAAGCCCAGGGCCACGGCCCCAAGCGCTTGTAAAGGCGGTGAGGGGGCCTGGCCGATCAGGGCCAGGGCTGCCAGCAGGGTGATGCCACTGATGGCGTTTGCCCCGGACATCAGCGGTGTGTGCAGGGTGGGGGGCACCTTGCCGATCAGCTCGAAGCCGAGGAGGCTGCCGAGCAGCAACACCCAGAGGGCCTCGTTGAGGGAAAAGTCGCTCATGCCGCCACCTCCTGGCCCACGGGGCTGAGGTCGGCGCGCCGGCACTGGCCCTGGTGGGTGATCAGGCAGGGATCGATCAGGGGATCCTCCGGATCGAGCTGGGCTAGGCCGCCTTGCTTGAGCACGTACTCGAGCAGGGCCGCCAAGTTGCGGGCGTAGAGGGAGCTGGCATGGAAGGGCACCGATGCCGGCAGGTTGCCGGCGCCAATCACGCGCACGCCTTCCACCACAGTTTCCTGGTCCGGCTGGCTGGCGGCGCAGTTGCCGCCCTGGGCCACGGCGAGGTCCATCACCACGGCACCGGGCCGCAACAGGCCGAGCATGTCGCGGGTGATCAGCAGGGGGGCTGGCCGCCCAGGCACGAGGGCCGTGGTGATCACCACATCGGCCTCGGCTAGGTGGGGAGCTAGCAGCTGGCGCTGGGCTTCGAGGAATACGGCACCCGCCTCCTTGGCGTAGCCGCCGGCTTCGCCGGGGCTTTGCTCCATCACCGGCGGTTCAATAAAGCGGGCGCCGAGGGATTCCACCTGTTCCCGGGCGGCCGGACGCACATCGCTGACCTTGACCAGGGCTCCGAGCCTGCGGGCCGTGGCTACCGCCTGCAGGCCCGCCACGCCGGCCCCAAGCACCACCACCTTGGCCGGTTGCACCGTGCCGGCGGCGGTCATCAGCATCGGGAAGAAGCGATCCAGGGCCGCAGCGGCCTGGAGGGCGGCCTTGTAACCGGCGATGTTGGCCTGGGAGGAAAGGGCATCCATGGCCTGGGCCCGGCTGATGCGGGGCAGCAGCTCCAAGGCAATGGCCGAGTGCTTGCGTTCCAGCAGGGTGCCGATCAGGTCCCGGTTGGCAAAGGGATCAAGCAGCCCCATCACCAAGGCGCCCGGCCGCAGCTGGGCCAGGCCAGCCCCGGCGCCGGCCTGGGGGGCCTGGACGGCCAGGAGCACATCGGCCCCGGCCCAGCGATCGGTTGCCTCGCCAGCGGTGCCATCGAAGAGCTCGGCCCCGGCGTCGCCATAGGCGCCATCCGGGTAACCGGCGGCCATGCCGGCCCCCTGCTCCACCTGCACGCTGCAGCCCAGGCCGACCAGCCGTTTCACCGTTTCCGGTGTGGCCGCCACCCGCGTTTCACCAGCCCGCCGTTCGCGGGCAACTAACACAGTCGTCAAACCAAGCTCTCCTTGAGCTGTCCATTCAGTGATCGTCATTCGCTCCTGACAAGACAAGCGATCCAGCTCAATTGTGCGCAGACCAGCACAATTGCCCCTACTGGCCCTTGCCCTGTTGCCCAGAGTTCGGGGCCTGGCTAGGCCATGGTCTGTTCTTTGCGTCCCTATTCCCATGGCGATCACGGCGGTCGAATGCCCCGATGGCGTCTGCCACAGTCACCACGGCGGCCATGCGGTGGTGCGCGAAGTTCTGCGCGACAACCTGCACGCCCACGGCTCCGATTGGTGCGAGCGCCTGGCAGAACGGGTCTATGAAATTTCTGTTGATAGTTTCTGCCAAACGGTGATGCCTAACCTGCAGCAGCAGGGCTGGCAGCGCCGTCACCTCGACTGGGAGTTCAAGCTCAACGAGGAACCCGCCGAAGTGGAGCGCACCGTCGTGGACGGGGCCATCAATGCGATGGAAAGCTTCCTGCGCAGCACCGAAGTGCAGCGCCTGTTCGTCAAGGAGCTCGTGCAAGGCACCCTGGCCGAAGCCGACCAGAACGGCCTGCGGGGTAAGGCTGTGCGCCACCTGATTGAGCAGGAACTGATCAGCCACCTCACCAGCCAACGCCAGGCCCTGGTTGAGCGCATGGCCGCCGTGTTGATCGAAACCGCAGGTGCCACCCAGGATCTGGCCCGCCAGGTTGCGAGCGAAGGGGTTGATGAGGTGCAGCACCTCTTGGTTAACCACACCGAAGCGATCGGTTGAACAACCCAGGGCGCCAAAGCCATTTCCAAGCTTGCTATCGGCGCCTATTGATTATACCAACCGACTATCGAAGAGAAGGCGATAAAGAGTGCTTTTGAGTGGTTATTCAGCTTGGTCGTGCATGGCCAAGCTGGTGATCCTGCTCAACGGCTTAGGGCAACCCTGGCCTAGGGCCTATTGGCTGGTTTTGATGGTAATGATAGTGCTTAGAAATCGCTTCTAATGTATTGAGCTTTGCCAACCCAGGCGAGAGCCTGGGTTTTTGTTTGGTTCATGCCAGGGACCCCGCTTCGCTTGATGCCAACAGCCCCTTCAGAAATAGGGCAGCAACTCCTGATCTAGGCAGCGTGCCTGTTGCCAGCGGCCCTGTAAGCGCAACAGGCGGGTGCGCAGGATGATCGGATCAATGTCGCAATCCTGCTGCCAAGCGTGCTCGAAACGCTCGCGCCAATGGTCCACCGCGAAAGAGAAGGGGAAGCAGGCATCCATGGGCCGGCAGGGCAAGACCCTGAAGCTGGCTGATGGCTTGAAACTAAATAGCCTGGCTCGATTGGGAATGGGCCAAAACACCCATTGTTTGCTGCAATCAAGGCTCCAATCTGCAGTCCGGATGCCGATTCGAGGGGCGGGGACACAATGGCGCCATGGCAGCACCGTCCTTCACCCTGGTTTCCGGCCCCGCCAAGGGAGCCCAGTCGCCGCGGCCGCGCCAGTGGCAGAGCCAGCTCATCCAGTTGTTGCGCCGCCGCCTGGAGCGCCAGGACCCCGGCGGCCAAGACGTGCTGATCCACGCCGGTCCTGGAGCCGGTAAAACCCTCGGCGCCCTATTGGGGTATCAAGCCCTCGCTAGCGATGGGCGGCTGCAGCGGTTTGTGGTGTTCACCCACCGCAGTTCGATCGCCAGCCAATGGCGCCTGGCCGCCAGTCGCCTCGGTTTGGAGCTGCGCGACTGGGACCCTGCCTCCCCTTTGGATCTGCCAAGCGAAAGCCCTGGCCCCTGGCAAGGCCTGCTGCTGACCTACCAGGCGGCCAGCCGCAACCAGGCGGCCCTGCAGGAGCAGCTGGCCGGCGCCGAGCTTGGCGCCTGGCTGGCGATTGCCGATGAGGTGCACCACCTGGGCCTCGATCCGGAAGAACCGGAGGCCAGCGCCTGGGGCCAGACCTTCAGCGCCTTAACGGCCGGGGCCAGCCTGCGCCTGGGCCTCACCGGCACCCCTTTTCGGGCTGACAACCTGGGCTTTTGCTCCGCCCGCCGCATCCAGGTGGAGGAGGCCGGCGCCCTGGTTGAGCTGATAGCGCCGGACCTGAGCGTGGAACCGCGTCAGTTGATCGCCGCAGGCGATGTGCGGCCCCTGGAATTCCGCTTTCAAGATGGCTGGATCGACCACGGCCGCCAGGAGGGCACCAATCCCGACCTGGAACGCTCGCCCCTGTCCGCCGAGGAACGGGAAAGCTGGCGGGCCCGCAACCTGCGCCGGGCCATCCGCCTTGGCGATGGCAGCAGCATCGCCCTGCGGGTGCTGCTCAACGCCCGCAAACGCTTGGAGATGGTGCGACGCCACCATCCGGGCGCCGGCGGCATTGTGATTGCCCGCGACATCGCCCACGCCCGCCGCCTCGGCCAGCTGCTGGTCGAAGAGGGAGACCAGGTGCTGCTGGTCCATTCCCAGGACCCGGAGGCCGCCAGCCGGCTGGCCGATTTCCAGAACGGCCGTGCCGACTGGCTGGTGAGTATCGACATGGCCTCGGAGGGCTTCGATGCGCCGCGGCTGCGGGTCGTGGCCTATCTCACAACAGTGGTGACCCGTAGCCGCTTTGTTCAAGCGATCACCCGGGCGGTGCGCATGGATGGACATCGCAGCCAGCTGGAATCCGTGCCCCGCCATCCCTCCTATGTGTTCGCCCCAGCGGACCCGCTGCTGATGCAATACGCCCGCAGCTGGACGATCAGTGAGCCCTATCTGCTGCGTACCAGGCCTGGGTTAGGGGAAGATGCCGAACCCCAGGGCTGGGGACGGGCGCCTGGGCTGCCCTTAGAGGCCATGGCCGACGGAGCTGGAGAGCTGATTCGTCTGCGCGGTCCCCAACTGCCGAACTTTCTGCTGCAGCCGTGATTACAGTCTGATTCCAGAAAAAATGCGAACTTCTGCGAACTTGCCGCCCTGGCCCGGCCCTGTGTCGACCAGCGTGGCCCTAACGGAGCTGAATCATGCACGGTTCGATCCAGCGGCGCCTCTCGGTGGCGATGAACTGGTCTGTAGCGCGTATTGCCAACCTGGACGCCCGCGAGCGCTATGAGGACAGCTACGCCCTAACCCAGGAGTTTCGGGAGTGGATCCTCTGCCTGGATGACCAGCCAGAGCTCCTAGCTGAATCGGTGTTGATGGTTCCTAGGGCCTTACCAGGGGATCCCCTGGCCGATCGCCCGACGGGCGATGGACTGCGGGACTGGCGGGGCAGGGAGTCGGACGGACGAATCGAATTTTAAAGCATTTCTTCGGATTTGCTGCGGTTCCGCGCCCAAATCGCCGTATTCCCTGGCCCCCCGCTCCTGGGCTGAGCTCCCGGATCTGCCCCTAGGGCCCCTGGCTCCCAACCTTGAGGCTGGGAGCCCTAGATTCAAGGCGAAGTGAGTCCGCTTTACCCGATGGTCCCTGCCGCTGCCCCCCAGGTCGCCCCGGAAAACCTGGTCATCGTCGGCTCCGGGCCCGCTGGCTATACCGCCGCCATCTATGCCGCCCGGGCCAACCTCAGCCCCCTTCTGATCACAGGTTTCCAGGCGGGAGGCATTGCCGGCGGCCAGTTGATGACCACCACCGATGTGGAAAATTTCCCCGGCTTCCCCGATGGGATCCTGGGCCCCGACCTGATGGACCGGATGCGGGCCCAGGCCGTGCGCTGGGGCACCCGCCTGATCGAGGCTGACGCCGATTCCATTGACCTGGGCCAACGGCCCTATCGCCTCAGCGTCGAGGGCCAGGTGATCGAAACCCAGGCCCTGATCCTGGCCACTGGCGCCAGGGCCAACCGGCTGGGCCTGCCCCATGAACAGGACTTCTGGACCCGGGGCATCAGTGCCTGCGCCATTTGCGATGGTGCCACCCCCCAGTTCCGTAACGCCGAACTGGCCGTGGTCGGCGGCGGCGATTCGGCCTGTGAGGAAGCGGTCTATCTCACCAAATACGGCAGCCAGGTCCATCTGATTGTGCGCCGCGATGCCCTGCGGGCCAGCAAGGCCATGGCCGATCGGGTGCTGGCCAACCCCGCCATCAGCGTCCACTGGAACCGGGATTTGGTCGATGTGGCCGGAGGCGACTGGCTCGAAACGATTCAGCTGCGCGATACGGCCAGTGGCCAGGACGAAACCCTGGCCGTGAAGGGCCTCTTCTATGCAATCGGCCACACACCCAATACGGGCCTGGTGGCTGGCCAGATCGAGCTGGATGGCCAGGGCTACGTGCAGGTGCGCTCCGGCCGGCCCGAAACCAGTGTTGAGGGGGTGTTTGCCGCCGGTGATGTGGCCGATACCGAATGGCGCCAGGGGATCACGGCCGCCGGCAGTGGCTGCCAGGCGGCCCTGGCGGCGGAACGCTGGCTCACCCACAACGACCTGGCGGTCACCGTCAGCCACGACCCGGTTGATCCGGCTCCGGCCGGAGAGCCGGTGCGCACGGCGATCAGCGATGAGGCCAACTACGACCCCTCAGCCCTGTGGCAGAAGGGCAGCTACGCCCTGCGCAAGCTCTACCACGATTGCGAGAAGCCCCTGCTGGTGGTCTATTCGTCGCCCAGCTGCGGCCCCTGCCATGTGCTCAAGCCCCAGCTCAAGCGGGTGCTCCAAGACTTCGCTGGCGCCGCCCAAGGGGTGGAGATCGATATTGAGGCCGACCAGGCGATTGCCGAGCAAGCCGGTGTGACCGGTACCCCAACGGTGCAGCTGTTCTTCCGTAAGGAACTCAAGCAGCAGTTCAAAGGCGTGAAGCAGCGCAGCGAATTCAAAGCTGCGATAGAGGCCCTGCTGTAGGGCTGGAGCCGCTGGTGCCCCTACCCCGGCCTTGGGGTGGGGGCCTAGGCCTGGGGCTTAAGCGCTCCACGACCTAACCCTGGGCTGATTCGGCCTAGGGCGCTGGTTTTTATAGCCCTGAGGGCATTCGTCCCAGTATCCAAGCCAGCACTTCCAGGACCAGCCTGCTTGCTAGGGCCGCCAGCTCAACGGCGGCGGGGACCGCCGGGCCTGTTGCCGCCGGGACGGGGACCGGTGGCGCCTGCATTGCGCTCCCGATAGGTAATGCGGCCGCGGGTCAGGTCGTAGGGGCTGATTTCCACCAACACCTTGTCGCCCGCCAGCAGCTTGATGCGGAATTTCGTCAGTTTGCCCGCCGCCCGGCAGAGGCACTGGTGACCGGCCGGCTGCTCGAGCGTCACCAGGTAAAACCCGTTGCCCTGCTCCTTCTCGATCACGCCGGATGTCTCGATCATGCGCTGCCGCTAGGACCATTTCGAACTGCACCATCCACCTTAGGCGGCGCCATTCCCGGACAGGTGGGAGAAACCCATCCCCGCAGCTTGGGACTGGCGCCTAGGGTCACGCCACTATCCCTAGCGCCGGCCTGGCCCTTCCTTTGATGATCCTGCCTCCGCTGTCGATGGACCTGGGCCTGTTATTGATCTGCATCGGTGCCGTCAACCTTTGGAAGGCCCGCCAGGCTTCCTGAACCCCAGCCCCCCTGGAGCCCCTGACCACCCTGTTGTTCCACAAGCCCTACGGGCTGCTCAGCCAGTTCACCCCCGAGGCGGGGAGTCGCTGGGGCTGCCTGGCCGACCACATCCAGGTTCCTGGGATTTATGCAGCCGGCCGCCTCGATGCCGATAGCGAGGGCCTGTTGCTGTTAACGGACAACGGCCGGCTGCAACACCGGCTCACCGATCCGGCCTGGGGCCATTGGCGCCGTTACTGGGTCCAGGTGGAGGGGATGCCCACCCAGGAAGCGCTGGCGGCCCTGCGTCAGGGGCTCTTGATCCAAGGTCGGCCAACCCTGCAGGCCCGGGCCCGCACGCTTGAACCGGCGGAACTCGAGG
Source organism: uncultured Synechococcus sp. (assembly GCA_903855705.1). GTDB lineage: Bacteria > Cyanobacteriota > Cyanobacteriia > PCC-6307 > Cyanobiaceae > BAIKAL-G1. Next base: position 28,985 of record CAINZT010000103.1, on the reverse strand, counting down.
CGGCGGCGATCGCGGAACGCCAGCCGCCGATTCGTCACCGGTTGCAGGTGCCGACCGCCTGGCTGGAGCTGGAGCTGCGCGAGGGGCGCAACCGCCAGGTGCGGCGCATGACGGCGGCCGTTGGTCTGCCCACCCTGCGGCTGATTCGAGTTGCGATTGATCTGATGGATGGCGGCGATCCCCTGGGCCTCGTCGGGTTGGCCCCCGGCCAATGGCGCCTGGCTGATGGGGCCGAATCGGTGCGACTGGCGGCGCTGCTGGCCCCAGCCACCCGCGGCCGTCGCCGCACTAGTGGGTAGCGAGCCTGGGCAATGGATTGCCGAGGGGCCGGCGCCCAGCCGTCGTCAGGCCCATCGGCCCTTCAACTCGCCTGGCCGGGGCGGCCGGGCGGGCGGCGGAAAATCGGGTCGGGCCGGTGGCGGTGGATAGGGGGGCTTGGCCACAGGCTCAGGGGTGTCAGGGTCGCAATCCCATTGGGAATGGGAATTAGTCCATGCCGACCTTGGTGGACGTTCAAGCGAGCGGGCCAATCAGAAGTGTTTCCCTTGCTCGGCTGGGGTTGGGCGAGGGAGACTGCATGGCAATTGCTAGAGATACCTATTCAGTATTCGGATTCAGTATTCGGATAATGCTAGGGGACTGGTGGTCGACTTTGAAATTAAAGTAGATGCTGGTATCTGTTCAAGGGCGGCATGAAATAGGTCTCTCATTTTCGTTCTCTCATAAGGATCAGTTGTCAAGGACACGAAACTAATCGGCTAGGGCCATGGATGCGGCCGTTATGTAGTAACCCATTACTGGCCAGGCCACTTGCGTTGGCATTGGGGCTAAAACTGCGGTTGAAGTTGTCGTTAAATTAGGCGGTTAAGCCCTTTCTTTGGTTCAATCCCCAGTTAGGCGGCCATTCAAACCAGGCCCCTGCCCAGTAGGAGGTCCCGGGCGCCATTAATGAGTTGCATGGTGTCGTGCAGGCCGCCCCGGTCTGGATGGTGCTCGCCGGCTGCCAGCTTCCAGGCCCGGGTCACTTCGGCTTCTCCCAGCCGACCGGAGAGGGGGAGGTGCAACCGTTGCCTGGCCACAATCGCTTCAAGGTCTGGATCCTTGCCCAGGGGGCCCCGATCGGCAGCGCTCAGGCCGGTACCCTTTTTCTTGCGGCCTTTGGCACCCGGCTTGCCGGCTTTCGCCGAGCCTTTCTTGGAGCCCCCTCCAAAGCCATTGCTCCGACTGGACGCCCCGGCCTTGGAGTTCGGATCCGTGTTGGCCGCATCAGTTTGATCGTTGGTGGCCGGGCGCAGACTCATTAGCGGTGAGCGGCGGTCCCGCAGGGTCTGGGGCATGGATAGCACTTGTCGTGATTCCAGCTTCTCGCATCACGGGCAACGGGGCCGGTGATCTTGCCGACAGGGAGCAGCGTCCCTGTTCACCCTTTAGCCCGTTTAACTCGACGCCGAGGTGTAAAAGCGCAAGGCATAGCCCCAGAACCCCCGGCACAGCAGTAGACAGACCGTGGCCATCAGCAGGGAGGCCGCACCGGCGTTGACACTGATTCCCCCCAGGATGGCCTCGGCCGGAACCGTGGTGAGGAAGGCCACCGGCAGCACCACCGTGAGCAGGCTGCGCAGCTGTAGGGGATAGGCGCTGATCGGATACCGCCCTGCCGTTAGGGCCGCGCGCAACACCTCGGTGGCGTTCCAGGTTTTGACGAACCAGATCGAGGTCGTAGCCAGGCCAAACCAGAGGCTGTAGAGAATCACCAGGCTTGAGGCCAGCATCAACGCCGCAGTTAGAACACCCGTCGGGTTGGGGGTTGCGCCGGCCTTGGCAGCGGCCCAGATGGTCAGGCCCAGGCCCGTGACAATCTCCGGCAGGCCTGCGGGCGAAAAGGTCCGAAAGGACAGCCAAAACTGACTATCGATCGGTTTGAGCAGGATGAAATCCAGGGTGCCCTGCTGCACGTGGGTGACGATCGTGCCCAGGTTGGGCCGAAGCAGCGAACTGCAGGCGCCATCCAGCACCGTGTAAACCCCCAGCACCACCAGGGCCGCTTCCCAGCTCCAGCCCCCCAGGTTGCGGCCGGGTCCGTAAAAAAGGCTGATTACAAATAGGCTGCCGGCCAGGTTGCCGGCCATGGCGAGCAGGTCGATCAGCAGATTGAGTTGGTATTCGAGTTGGCCGGCTAGGGCCGTGGCCCAGAAGCGCCGCAGGGTGAGCAGGTATCGCCCCATCGATCAGGCCCCCATGGCGGAGTAGCGGCGCACCCCTGCCCTCCAGAGCAACCCAACCAGGGGCAGCAACAGGGCGATCCAGCCCGCCATGGCCGCAAAGGCTCCACTGAAGGTCAGGGGGTTACCCGAGAGCAGCTGGGCTGGAAAGGCAATCATGTAGGGGAAGGGGGTCCAGAGGGCGAAGGCGCGCACGGCTGGCGGAAACACCTCTAAGGGCGCCATCAGCCCCGAGAGGAAGAGATAGGGGATGTAGAGCAGCCGCTCCAGGGCACTGGCCCGTTCACTCCAGAAGCAGAGAATGGCGATGGCGCTCTGCAGGAGGAAGTTGATCGCAAAGGCCATCCAGATCGCCAGCAGCGCCGTCAGGGCCTGAGCCAAAGACGGCAGCCATACGGTGTCTGGTTGCAGCAGAAAAAACAGCCCCACCAGCACGGCCACAAAGGGCAGCCTGGTCGCTTGTTCGGCCAGGTGGGCGCTGAGGTAGCGCCAGAGTGGATGCAGGGGTTGTAGTAGGGCATGGGAGAGGCGCCCCTGCAGGGCGTCTTCTTCGAAGGCCCACACCACCCAGGCGATCGTGAACTGGCGCACGATGAAGGCCGAAAGGAAATAGCGACCCAGCTGCAGCCGACTTAGGCCCAGGGTTCCAGGGCTGCCGCCGCTCGCATCCACCTGGCTCCAGAGGGCCAGCATGATGAAGGGCACCACCCCAGAGAGGGCCCAGAGGGCAATTTCTGCCCGGTATTCGAGCATGTAGGCGTATTGGCTGGAGAGCAAGACCCGGGCAATGCGAATCGCTTGAATCCCTTTCAAGACACCACCCCTTTCTGGAAGAGTTGGCCGATCAGATCCTCAATCGGTGGATCCGCCACCTCCAGATCCAGCACCTCTAGGTCCCCCAGCAGCCGCGCCACGGTGCCAGTGAGTTGGTTCCGTTCGATCAGCAGCCGCACTTCGCGGCCATTGATGGCCTCCACCTGGCCATAGGCGGCCAAGGCTGGGGCTGGCAGGGGCGTTTTCAACTCCAGGCGCACCATTCGGCAGGGGGAGAGCCGCTGGGTCAGGGCCTCCAGGCTGCCGTCATAGAAAAGGCTGCCTTGGTGGATCAGCAGCACCCTGGGGCAGAGGGCGGTGATGTCGGCCATGTAGTGGCTAGTGAGCAGCACGGTGGCGCCGTAGCGACGGTTGTAATCGGCTAGGAACGTGCGCACCCGCGCCTGGGCGTTGACATCGAGGCCCAGGGTGGGTTCATCGAGAAACAGCAGCGAGGGGCGGTGCAACAGGGCCGCCAGCAGTTCGGCCTTCATGCGCTCCCCCAGGGATAACTTGCGCACTGGCCGGGTGAGTTCCTCGCCCAGCTCCAACATCTCGGCCAATTCGTTGATGCGCCGCTTGGCTTCGCTGTCATCGAGGCCATAGACCGCGGCATTGACCCGAAAGGAATCGAGCGGTGGCAGGTCCCAGATCAGCTGCTGCTTTTGCCCCATCACAAGCGTGATTTTTTGCAGAAAAGGGGCCTGGCGGCGCTGGGGCCGGTGGCCTGCCACCTGCAGGCTGCCGCCACTGGGATGGACCAGGCCACTGAGCATTTTCAGTGTGGTGGTCTTTCCCGCCCCATTGGCGCCGAGGAAGCCCACCATTTCGCCGGGCTCGATCGAGAAGCTGAGCTCGCGCACAGCCTCCACGGCGCGGCTGCGGCGCCAGAAGAAATGGCGCAGGGTGCCGCCCAAACCCGGCTGCTTTTGGGCCACCCGGTAGGTCTTGCTGAGGCGTTCGGCGCAAACGATTGGCATCGGCAGGGTTTTGTCCTAGTCGCTTGGCCCGATGCTGGCTGGTCGCAGACCCGGCTAGGCAGCCCCACCGTTGCGGAGCCTCAATCCAGCACCACACCCAGCTCCGTGATCAGCTCCTGCTCCACCCACACCGACACCGAGCCACCCAAGCAGCGCCAATTGGCCCAGCCATCGGCATTCGTGGTGATGGCATCGCGGATATGGCCGCTCAGATCCCGGAACACCGTATGGGCTTTGCCCACCTCCATCCATTTCCAGCCGGCATCGCCATCACTCATCAACACCGCCATCGCCCTTGGATGGCTAGCCGTTCCTAGGCGAGTCCAACCAATGCAATTGAAATGGTCAAAGTAATCGTATTGGGCACCATAGGCGCAACTAGAACGGGCCAGCAGGAAACGATCAATCAGGAAGCGATGGCTCGCCATGCTGATGGAGATCTCCTGGCCATTGCGCTGATCGTCATAGTGGGCCCCGTAGTAATCGGCGTGAAACACACAGGGATAGCCCTGGTCGCGCAGCAGGATCACCGCATAGGCCAGGGGCTTGAACCAGGGCTCCACCGTGGATTCCAACGCCTGCAGGGGCTGGGTGTCATGGTTGTCGACCAAGGTGACGGCCAGCAGCGGCATCGTTTGCATCAGGCTGCCGTCAAGCAGTCGTTGCATGTTGAACTGGCCGCCACTCGTGCTGGCGGCATGAAAGTTGTAGTGGATAGGTGCATCAAATAGGCTCATGCGGCCGCCACTGTTAGCCGCATACCAGCTCAGGCTTTCCAGTTTATTGCTCCAGTATTCACCCACCACAAACAGATCTCTTTGGGCATACTGTTCCACATGGCCAATCCAGTCGATGAGGAAATCACTGGCGATGTGCTTGATCGCATCGAGGCGAAAGCCATCCACGCCCACCGTATTGAGCGTCCATTCGCCCCAAGCCTTGAGTTCGGTGCGCACTTCTGGGTGATTCATATTAAGATCGCAGCCCATTAAATAATCGTAATTTCCCTTCTCTAGATCTACGTTGTGCTCGAAATCGGCACCATGTACCTTCCAGATGGCCTGCATGCCCTGATCCAGCAGGTTGTGATCAACGGCATCAAAGTGATACCAATGCCAGATCAGGTTGGAATAGCACCCCTGGCGCCCCTCAAAGCGGAAGTTCGTCCAGGCCCGGATCCCACGCTCGTCGCCGAGCCGCTGGTTGCGGTTGGCTGGATCAAAGGGGGTGGCGCCAAAGTCTTCAGGGGAATCGGCCCCCATCTTGTGGTTGAAGACCACATCGGCATACACCTGCAGGCCCGCTTGCCGGCAGGCCTGCACCGCTGCCAAATACTCCTGCTTGGTTCCATAACGGGTGCGAATCGTGCCCTTCTGGTCAAATTCGCCCAGGTCATAGAGGTCGTAGACCCCGTAGCCCACATCGACTGGACCTGTGCCCTTGAAAGCCGGTGGCAACCAGATCCCCGTAAAGCCTGCTGCCGCCAGGTTCGTCGCCTCCTGGCTAAGGCGCCGCCAGTGGCCGCCATCAGCCTCGCCATACCAATGAAACCACTGAATCATCGTGCCGTTGAACTCCCTTGGTGACTCCAGCCGGCGTTTGATGATCTCACCTTCGTGGCGGGCCAGCCATTGCTGCATCAGGGCAACGGCCGCTGGGCCCGTATCCACCTGGGGATCGGCCTCCGCCGCAGCCATGCTCTGTTTAAGCGCCAAGGAATCAGGGGCCATGGGCAGCAAGCGGTGTTGGGATCAACGGGGTGACAGATTTTGGCCCTAATTTAAGGCCTTCGAGCATCCTGGTCGAGGGCCTTATTCGATCGGCACCTGTAGGGCCTCAGCTGAGGGAGCAACTGTTTTACGGGGCACATTTTTACGGGGCACACTCACGACTAACTGGCGCTCCTAGGCCGTGGCCTTAAGGCCCATGGCATCCGCATCCTCTGGCAGGGAGAAACTGCGCGAGAAGCTCTCATAGAAGCGTTCGATGCGATGGCCGCGTTTGTTGTCTTCCTCCTTGTCCTGTTTGCGTTCGCCATGAAGGGTGAGTACGCCATTATCTAGTGTCACTTTGAGATTCTCCTTGGCAACGCCCGGAATATCGGCCTTGATGATGTAATTCCCGTTGCTTTCGCTGATGTCCACGCGGGGATTCCAATCCCCCAGCCCCAGCCCCAGCATCGACTGGGCCCGTCCTAGGGGCCAGGCGAGGGAATGGCCAACCAGATCCTCGATGTCGCGGAAGGGCTCCCACTTGATTAAGGCCATGGCAAGAACTCCAATTGGATTGGATGGATTGGATGGATTGGTTGGATCGGGCGAGCCTGCTCTGTAGGGCCCGAGGGGCGATGGCTCCCTTGGCGATGGATCCGCTAACGCCGCCTTGACCAACTTCAGGCTAGTCACCCTCGATTGGACTCCTGGCCTTGATCGAGCCTCAGATCTGCGGCATAGATTTCATTGTCACTGCTGCTATTGCTTGGCTGAATTAAGTCAGAAATGATTAATTTGTTACAACTCTTTGGGCGAGAGTGCTATGCCCTGATGTTAATTAGGGCTGGGGATCTAAATTGATTCGTTGGGCCCTACGGTTGAACCGGCAGGCCTGGGTGGGGGCCACCTTGATGTGCCGACTTGGCATCAATGTGCAAGCTCAGCCGAAAGCGATCGATGGTGGAACGATCCCCCTCCCAACTGCGCAGGTGCCGCAAGGTGATCTCGGTTCGCCCGGGGCGCAGCGCCTTGAAGCGAAAGGCCACCTGGCGAGGGTTGCCGGCGGGCACGGGCTGACCCTGGGAGCCAGCAGCGTCGCTGGGGTTGGTTTGGGTCCGCTCAGTGACCAGTTCGATCAGGGCCGGGTCTAGGGGGCCCAGGCTCCAGCGATAGCCGGTGGAGGCATTTTCGCTCAATCTTAGCTGGATCTCGCTGCCCTGTTCAATGTCCAGGCTGCGGCCATTATCAATCGACGTTAGGTACAGCATGGGGGCTGGGGCCGGGCCCCAGGGCGGCGCTGGCCAGGCGCTGGGGCTGGCGGCCAGATTGGCGATCAGCAGCGCCTTCGCCAAGGTGCCCATGGGATGGTCGGGTGAGGAGTTTATCCCGGTTGAACGCAAGTTTCGGGACCCTGCCTAATCCCTTGCCGCCTTTCGCGTTGACCAAGGTTGAGCCTGGACACAGCGCTTGATCGGTGCAACCTTGACCATCATCAGCGGCAAGTAGTGGTCAGAGAATGCCAGTGGCAACGAAACTTATGCGCCAGATCTGATGCGTCTGAATCCGCCATGGATCACCTCCAATTGCCCATGTGCTGTTAACTTTCAGTAAGCCAGTTGGAAAGACTCCGGACGCTTGTCTCTGACGGCGCTGCCAACTTTACAGCGTTGTTTGTTTCCCTGTTGCTTGATTCACTGCCGGCTTCGGCCGGGTGCCTGCTGGTGATTTCAATGATGCGGTTGTGGCTCAGGGGCGTTTCTAGGGCATCAAGGCACACCCTGGCCACCAGCCGGCGCGGAATGCTTCCGTCCTGTTGTTGGTCGGTGTTGGAATAGTGGATGGTCTGCTGTTCAAGCCCCGTTTCTGATTCCGTCAGTCCGCCCGGGCGGATGATTGTCCAATCGAGACTGCTGCGTTCGAGGGCCTGTTCGCCCAGCCGCTTCACCACCAGGATCAGACCGAAGAGGTTTAGGGGGTGCCACAACAGTCCGGCGCAAAGGGAGCTGACCAGTAGCACCCGCTTCACTCCTAAGGCTTCGCAGGCCCGGATCTGGCTGTCAACGGCCCAGGCATCAACCCGCAGGGGCGCCGTCAGATCGATACCCGGCCTGGCGCCGGTGGCGATCACCAAGGCCTCGCAGCCCTGCAGGGCGTTGGCCAGGGCTGGACCATCGCTGAGCTCCAGTCGCACCAGCTCGGCGCCCTGCAGTCCCGCTGGCACATCGGACCCTGGGCGCACTAGGGCCCTTACCCGATGGCCCCGGGCGAGGGCCTCCTGCACCACCCGCCAGCCTGTCTTGCCTGAGGCTCCACTGACCGCTAGGAGCATGGTCTTTTGCCGTCGATAGTGAGTGTTCTAGGCCGGGGTTCCCCTTGCCTGCAGCCCTGGACCGCTCAGCCAGCGCTTCGGTGGGGGCTGCTGTCCCGCTGGAATAGGCCGTCAAGGTAATGGCGTGCCACGGACCGATCTTGGCAACCCTGCTGGAAGAGGAAGCCGGCCAGGGCTGCCTGCATCAGGCGGTATTGGTCCCACTGGGGATGCACCCGCACGAACTCCCGCATGGCGTCGAAGAGGTCCTCAGGGAACTGGTTCTCCACGGAAACACTGCGGGGTGCGTGGTCGGGGATATGGCTCATGCGTTCTTGACTGCCCGAAGGCCGAAGACCCCCCAACCATCCCCTGCCGTGCAAGCGGCCCCTGGGATCCGGGACCCGTGGGACAACCTCTGGGAATTTGCCAGCCACTTGTCATTCGGACCCGTCTTGCTTTGCCAGGTCCCCGGTGAGGGCCTCACCCCATCCCCGTCAAGGGCAAGGGGACCATTCCCCAGGGATTGGCCCCGGCCATCAGCCCTGGCGGGGTCTCGGCCAGGACGTTGGGGGAAAAGGTCCACTTTTCTGGGGAAAACAACGGACAGCCGGGGAAAACCGGGCAGCACAGCGTTGCTTATCGTTCGCGGCGGCCCGAGCAGCGTTGCCAATGGTTGAGGGGCCAGCCCTTGGCCCCACTGGGGTCGGCCTTCACAGGCCCGTTGCAACAGGGTTTCACCACTGGCGACTTAGAAAGAGTCAGTCGCCATCGCCGCCTTGATCCCCTTTGCTCTCGCGTCGCAGGCCCTGCTGGGCCCCACGGCCTCCACGGCCTTGGCGCCCTTCGCCTGGTCCCTAGTGCTGGCTGCTGGGGTGGTGGTGGTGAGCATCGTGCCCCTGGGGGCGGCCCGGTCCCAATCCAATTTCACGATGGCCGACATCGCCGCCCCCCGGGCGATGTTTGAGCGGCTGCCCGGCTGGGGCCAGCGGGCCAGTTGGGCCCATCAGAATTGTTTCGAGGCCTTCGTGCTCCATGCCCCGGCGGCCTTGCTCTGCCTGCTGGTGGGGGTGACGGCTCCCTGGGCGGCAGCGGCGGCGCTGCTGCATCCGCTGTTGAGGCTCGTTTATATCGGCGCCTACGTCGGCAACAAGCCACTGCTGCGCTCGCTCTGCTGGGCAACGGCCCTGTTCTGCAGCTCCCTGCTCTACGGGGCAGGCCTGCTGGTGCTGTTGGCGAACTGATTGATCCCGGCAATGGGGGACCAAGGCCCTAGCCCTTCTGGTTCTGCAGGCCCTGGAGGGCCGTGAGCAGGGAGGCGGGGCTCTGGGGATCCACCAGCAGCACCGAGCCCCCCGGGGCTTTGGAGAGCTGTTCGCCCATGGCGATCCAGTCCTTGGCCAGCAGCAACCGCAGGCTCTCGGCGGCGGCGGGATGGGCCTCGATCGCCTCGGCCAGTTGGGTGGCGGCGTCGGCCCGGGCCCTGGCCAGCAGGCCCTGCTGCTTGGCCTGGGCATCGGCCTCCAGCAGCAGGGCCTCCTGTTTGGCCTTTGCATCAAGCACCAGGGCTTCGGCCCTGCCGCGGGCGGCGTTGATCTGGGACTCCCTCTCACCCTCGGAGCGCAGGATTGAGGCCCGCTTCTCCCGTTCGGCGGTCATCTGCTGCTCCATCGCCTGCTGCACCCCATGGGACGGCTGGATGTCCCGCAGTTCGACCCGGGTTACCTTCACTCCCCAGGGGTCGGTGGCCTGGTCGAGTTCGCGCAGCAGCACATCATTGATTTCCGAGCGGGTGGTGAAGGTTTGGTCGAGGTCGAGCTTGCCCATCTCGGCCCGGATCTGGGTCAACACCACATTCACCATCGCCGCCTGCAGGTTGTCGACGGCGTAATAGGCGCGGGCATGCTCAAGCAATTGCCAATAGACCACGGCATCCACCTCAATGGACACGTTGTCGCGGGTGATGCACTGCTGGGGCGGGATGTCGAGCACCCGTTCCTTCAAAGACTCATGACTCACCACCCGCTCAATGCCGGGAAGCACCAGGGACAGGCCCGGAGTTAGCTGGCGGTTGTATTTGCCAAGTCGTTCCACCAGCATGGAGCGGCTGCTGCTGGTGACGCGCAAACTGCCAAAGCCAAGGCCTGCGAGCAAGGCCAGCACGACCGGAACTAGGGCTTCCATGGCTTGGGGGCAACGGGCTGAAATCTAGGCACAGTGGAGCGATCGGCCTGGAGCTGGTTCCCTGGAACCAGCCGAATCCTGTGCACCCTTCCTTCGGCTGTTTCCTGCATGGCTCTGGCGCCTCCCCTGCTTTGGTTGCTCCTGGCGGCCCTGGCCCTTGTCCTGGTGTTGCTGGGGGCGGACAGTGACGGCCTGCTGCTGGTTCTGGGCCTCTGCGGACTGCTGCTGGTACTCGTCACCAGCCTGGCGCCGTCGGTTCCCCTGGTGGGCCAACTGATCTTTTTTGCTGGGGTTTCTGGCGGCGGTTATGGACTGCTGCGGCGTTGGTCCCGTCGTCAGGGCGCGAGGGCCATTGCGCCGGCGGCCTCGGCCGACCAGGCCGAAGTGATCGCAGCCTTTGATCGGGAGGGCCTGGGTCGGGTGCGCTGGCAGGGTCAGAGCTGGGCGGCGGTCAATCTCGAACCGTCACGGGGGCTGGCGATTGGCAACCGCGTCAGCGTGCTGGGCAGAGAAGGGATCCGCCTGCAGGTGCTCGCCCGTGAATCGCCTGGGGATGGGACCTAGATCCAGGGGCCTGGATTCAGCTAAACCCCCCCAGCCTGGGCAGCCCGTCCAGGGTTTCTGGTTGGGCTACCTGTCAGCAGGTTTAGGGTCGATGGGAATCGGGCGTTGCTGCCAAAGCAGGCAATGGTCTTGGCCTAAGCCCTGATTGGGCAGCTTTGGGCCCACATGGTGTTGGTCTTGGTTCATTGGGGCTGCGACAGCTCTGCTCCAAACCAGACGTTTTCCTGAGTTGTTGCAATCCCTTCGGAGCTTGAATGGCCACCAAGGTTTGCATTTTTCAGCGCTGGCTGAGGCCCCGCTTGCCCCTGGAGCGATGCCCCCTGAGGAGGTCGAATTGACTGGCCTCGTTGCTGCCCAGGTCCTGGGTCCCTTGCTTGGCCGGGGCCTGCGCTTGGCGGAGTGAATCTCGCTCAGACGGGCGACCTGTCCTTGAAAAAGGTGGAACCCCATCCTTTCGACGACAGTCTTTTGCGCGGAGCGGGCTGGTCTGATGGTCCGGGCCCAATCCCGAGCAGATGGGATCGCAGCCTGACGTTGGTTGCCAGCCTCAGTCAAAGAACATCAGACTGACAACCTTGCCCATGTCTTCGGCGATGCGGCAACTGGCCAGCAGGGTTTCGCTGTCGTGGAAGGCGTAGCAGATCAGCTGGTCACAACGGCTGATGATTTCCTGGTTGCAGAGGCTGCTGGCCATCGGCAGGGGCAACTCGTCGTGTTCCGGCTTTTCGACCAAATTCAACACCCGCTCCAGTTGCTCCCGGGATTCGCTGGGTTGGCGATCGAGGCTTTGGGGCAGCAACACGGTGAGGCGGGCTGGATCCACATCCAGCACACTGCGAATCACGGCCGAGTTCACACCGAGGGCTCCGGAGGTGACCAGGCTGTGGCCTTCCTGGGCGAGGGAGCGGGCCACCAGCTCCACCAGATGCACCGACACCACAGGCACATGGCGGCTGCCCAGGATGGCGATGCGACGCTTGCCCCGATCCTGGAGTAAGGCCAGCTCCTGGGCCAGGGTGTCGATGCGGTCCATGGCAGGGAGATCTAGGGACCGGGTCACTAATCGCCCTCTATTTGCATTGTGAAACTAGCAGTGATGAGCTCGTGGTGCTTGCGAAAACGAGGCCTGCTTCAGGCCGGAACCGGCAAGTGCAGTCGCGCATCGAGGCGATCGAACTGGCAGTGCTCCTCCACCAGCCGGAAGGCATAGGTGGCCTTGACCGATTCGTTGAGGCGGACGTGGCCAAAGGTGCGCTCGATCACTTCGACCGTGGTCAGGGTGTCATGGTCGACCTTCAGCAATGGGACGTCGAGCTCTTCAGCGCGGGAGATCAGCTGGGGCAGCGGTTCGCCGGCGCCTGTGAGGATCAGGCACTGGGTGGAGGCCTCGAGGGCCGCCAATTGGATATCGGTGCGGTCGGCTCCAGTCACGACGGCCATGTTGCGGCGGCGCCGGAAAAACTCCATGGCGGAATTGACATTCATGGCGCCGATGCTCAAGGTCTCGACCAGCAGGTCGAGCCGCTCCCGGCAACAGAGCACCCTGGCCTCCAGGCGGCGGGCAAGTTCCTCCACGGTGACGCTGCGCAGCAGGGGGCTACGGGGCATCACCCCCAGCACGGGGATACCCAGCCGTTCCAGGGCTGGCACTTCAGCCTGAAGCAGGCCGGCAACGGCCTCGGGCGCGACCCCGTTGAGCACCACCCCAGCCAGCAGGGGCCCGAGTTGGCCGAAGGCCTCAAGTAGGGGATCGACACTGCGGGCATCGTTCCAGGGGTGCACGAGCACAACAGGAGCCTGGAGCTGGTGGGCCAGTTGGGGCAAGCTCAAGCCGTAGAGCAGGCCTTCAGAAAAGCTTCCCGCCGCTTCTAACAGGGTGATCCGATCGGGACCCGCAGTTGCCAATTGGGTCTGGAGCTGGGTCAGGCCACTACCGGCATCGAGATCACCGCAGAGCAGCCGATCCCTGGCCGTGCTCGGATCAGAGAGATGCAAGGAGGGCAGGAGCTGGTCAGGCCCTAGGCCCAGAATTTCGCCGATAAATCGCACGTCCGCATCAAGGACCAGTTCACTGTTGCCAGACCCCTTGTCCAACAACTGGTCTGCCGGGGATCGCTCCCCCTGGGAGGAGCCTGCGCTGCTGCTGCGCTCCGATTCCGCACTAGCCGCTCGCCGTTCCGCTTCATCACTGGTGGCCAGGGGTTTACCGAAACTGATCACGGCCCCCTTCCCCATGAGGTGGCGTGCCAGACCAAGGACCAGAGCCGACTTACCACTGAAGGGTTCGCAGGAGCCAACCAGCAGAACGGAACTCGGACCGGCTGATGGTGTGGCGGAAGGGGAAACCCTGGTCGACGGCATCGTGGTTGCCCCGTGCGCAGTTGCGGTGGCGCGAATCTAGGCGGATCGATCGGCGGGTAAGACCCCCACGAGTAACCAGCACCAGAAACTATCGGGCAGATCCAAGGGGCCTACGTTCCGATCGGCTGCCTGGGCCGGTACCCCAAAAGGCAGGGGCGGTGGGGGCAAGGCGGGAGCTGGCAGCCCCGGGACATAGGGGCCTGAAGCTGGCTGGGGTGGGGGAGGGATCTGCACACCTGCAGGCCTGGGGAGAGGGCCGGCCCGGTGCTCAAAGGCTTCCATCAGCCAAAGCACCAGCTGGGCCGTGGGCAAGGAAAACTGGTAAGTGACAGACGTGAACGCTGGAAAGATCAGCTGGCAGCGGCAGGGCTCCTGGGGTGAGTCTCCGTGGAGCCAGGAGAGTTCATAGGGGTGATTGCCATCGGGTTTGAGGCGGCGACTGCCGTTGAATCGGCCGGCGGCAAGCACCTCTAAAGCCTGGTCCAGCTGCTGGGGCTTTTCAAGCCCTTCGCAATAGGGGGCGTAAAGGGCCACCTGGGCTTCACGATCGTTCAGATCCCTCTCCATCAAGTCGAGCTCTCGGCTTCAAGGATGGCGCATGCTGAAGCTTGATACGAGGGGAGCCTGATGTCCGCTGGTCGCAGCAGTCCATTCGCGGGCCGGCGCGTTGCCATCACCGGTGCCAGCGGCAGCCTGGGGAGGGAGTTGTTGAGGGCCTTTCACAGCTGCGGCGCCAGCCTGGTGGCCCTCACCACCAGCTCCGAGCCCCTGCAGCTGATGTCAGCCAGCGGAGACCCCATTCCCCTGGAGCAGCGCAGCTGGCGCTGCGGCCAAGAAGCCGAGCTCAGCGAGCTGCTCAGCCACATCGACATCCTCGTGATCAACCACGGGATCAATGCCCATGCCGATCGCAGTGCCGCTGCCCTGGAACGCTCCCTTGAGGTGAATGCCCTCAGCAGCATTCGCTTGCTTGAGCTCTTTGCCTCAGCAGCCCAGGACCCCAATGGTTCCGTGAAGCCAGGCCCAGGGGAGCCGCCCCGCCGCGAGGTCTGGATCAACAGCTCCGAGGCGGAAATCCTGCCGGCCGTGAGCCCCCTCTACGAGATCAGCAAGCGGCTGCTGGGTCAGTTGATCAGCCTGAGGGCCTTCGATCTTGCCGGTCCGAAATTGCGCATTCGCCGGCTGGTGCTGGGACCTTTCCGCTCCAACCTCAATCCGATCGGGGTTATGGGTGCCGCTTTTGTGGCCCAGGCCGTTCTGAGGCTGGCCGCTTGGGACTGGGGGTTGATCATCGTCACGCCCAACCCCCTTACCTATGTCTTGATGCCCTTGGTGGCGCTGATCCGTTGGATCTACATGGGCCTCTTCAGCCGGCCCGGGCACCAGTCCCCAGCCTGATCGGCTTAGAAATCTCGGTCGGTGAGGATTTCACAGCCGTCGCTGGTCACGGCGATGGTGTGCTCCCACTGGGCCGAGAGGCTGCCGTCTTCCGTTACCACGGTCCAGCGGTCCTTGAGGGTGCGGCAGGCCTTGCTGCCGGCATTGAGGATGGGTTCCACCGCCAGGGTCATGCCGGCCCTCAGGGTCATGTTGGGGAGGTCCCGGGTGCGGAAGTTGAACACCGAGGGCTCCTCATGCAGGTTGCGGCCCACGCCATGGCCGGTGTAGTCCTCCACCACTGCGTAGCCATGGGCTTCGACGTGGTCCTGCACGGCGCCGGCGATATCCAGCAGGCTGTTGCCGGCCTTGATGCGGGCCAGGCCTTTCATTAGCGACTCCTGGGCCACCCGGGTGAGCCGCTGGGCTTCTTCACTAGCCCCTTCGCCGACGCAGAGACTGATGCAGCTGTCGCCGTGGTAGCCCTCGAAGTAGGCGCCCGTGTCGATTTTGACCAGGTCACCGGAGCGGATCACCCGTTTGCTGCTGGGGATTCCATGCACGACTTCATGGTTGATCGAGGCGCAGATGCTGGCGGGAAAGCCGTGGTAGCCCTTGAAGCTGGGGGTGGCCCCCATTTCCCGGATCCGCTGCTCAGCGTGGCGATCCAGGTCAGCGGTGGTCATACCCGGAGCGGCCAGCTCGCTGATTTCCCGCAGCACGGTTGCCACGATTCGGCTGGCCTTGCGCATGATCGCAATTTCACGGGCCGATTTGATTTCCACCCCCCGGCGCCCCTTCTGGATGCGGGGGCCGGTCTGGGTGGCGGCCGCCTGGGCCGCTGCTGACGGGCTGGCGGCCGCTTGACGGTTGGTGGTGGCCAGCAGATCAGCGAAAAGATTCATCGAAAGGTCCAGGGCCGATTGTCAAGGTAGAACGGGAGGCCGGTTCCCTGTTGTCCGCCCCGTTCCCGCCCTGTGATGTCCCTGCCTGGGCTGACGCCTCAGAGGTTCCAGCAGTTCCGCCGGCTCCATGGGGCGGTGGCTCCGTTTGTTTTGGCCCCCCTCCTGATCACGGTGTGCAGTGGCATGGCCTACAGGCTGCTCAAGGACTGGGCCGGCCTGGGCCGGGACCAGGTGCATCTGCTGATGGTGCTGCATGAGGGCGAATGGCTCGGCAAGGCCCTCGAACCCATTTATGTGTTGCTTAACGGCCTGGGCCTGCTCTGGATGCTGATCACGGGGGCCACCCTGGTGCTGCAACGCTGGCGCCAGGGCCAGCGGGTTGGCCGGTCTGCCGAACCCAGCCGGCCAGCCGAACCCGGCCCATGAGCAGCCAAGGGTGGGTCTGCCTGAGCGGTACACTTGTTGTTTGGCCAGGCGTCTTTCGGAGCTGGGATGGCAGCGGATTCCAACGAGATCAATGACATGACCAGCGAGACGGAGACCACCACGGTGGAGACCAGCTTGGAGACCAGCACCCCTGCGGTGGCAACCCTGGAGCCTGTAAAGGCCACCACGGGCAAACTCAGTGCCCAGGACCTGATCCGGGCTTTCGAAGCCGATCAGCTCAAGAGCGATCTGCCCGACATCTACGTGGGCGATACCGTCCGCGTTGGTGTGCGCATCAGTGAAGGCAACAAGGAACGCATCCAGCCCTACGAGGGTGTTGTGATTGCTAAGCGCCACGGCGGTCTCAATGAGACCATCACCGTGCGTCGCATCTTCCAGGGGGTTGGCGTGGAGCGTGTCTTCATGCTGCATAGCCCCCAAGTCGCTTCCATCAAGGTGGAGCGGCGCGGTAAGGTGCGTAGAGCGAAGCTCTTTTATCTGCGCGATCGGGTGGGCAAGGCCACTCGCGTCAAGCAGCGCTTCGATCGCTGAGGCTTACGCCTCATTTGTTCAGGTCAATGTCCATCTTGCATGGGCCTTGACCGTGGGGGGGATCGCCTTGCGCCGTTAGTTCAGTTGGTAGAACGCAGGTCTCCAAAACCTGATGCCGGGGGTTCAAGTCCTCCACGGCGCGTCCGATTCCCCCTCCTGCAGTTTCGTGGTTCCGGACATGGAGTTGGATCTACAGCCTGGTGATGTGGTCAAAGTTCTCGAGTCCGCAGCCCTTGGCTGGGTTCGGGCTCGGGTGATCCGTGTCAAATCCGGTGGTCGAGTCGTTGTTCAGAGCGACCAGGGTCGGGAATTCACGGCCCGGGGAAATCAGGTTCGCCTGATTGAACCGGCCGGCTTCCGTCCCTGACACCATCCGTTGTTTTTGGTGCTTTCCTGGCACCTAACGCCTGTCCCCTGATCGCGCTCCCCCAGAGCCCGGTCAGGGGATTTTTGATGGTCTGTTGCCTTGTTTGGGGGGCGCCTCCGGTGCAACCAACTGGTTGACGCAGGGGCCCGTCGCAGCGGATACTGTTCGAAGCGCAGGGCAGCAGCTGTTGCCCGGGCGGTCCAGATCTGGCTTCAGGCCAATCTGTGGTTTTGGTTGTAATACCAAACAAAGCTGGTTTCAAAACCAACTTGGGACTGTAGTTCAATCGGTTAGAGCACCGCCCTGTCACGGCGGAAGTTGCGGGTTCGAGCCCCGTCAGTCCCGTTCAAACCAACCTGTTCAATCCACTTAGGAGTCACGCGACCATGGCGAACACTGGTTCGGTGCGTGTCCGTCTGGCTCCTAGCCCCACCGGCACCCTCCACATCGGCACCGCCCGCACGGCGGTGTTCAACTGGCTGTTCGCCAAACGCCACGGCGGCCAATTCTTGCTTCGGATCGAGGACACCGACCGGGAACGTAGCAAGCCCGAATTCACCGCCAACATCCTCGAAGGCCTGCAATGGCTCGGGCTGGCCTGGGATGGGGAGCCGGTGGTTCAAAGCGAGCGCATTGAGGCCCATCGCGCCGCCATCGTCCAGCTGCTGGCGTCTGGCCATGCCTACCGCTGCTACGCCAGCGAGACCGAGCTCCAGGAGATGCGCGAACGTCAGGCGGCAGAAAACAAGCCTCCCCGCTACGACAACCGTCACCGCGACCTGAGCCCTGAGCAGCAGCAGGCCTACGTCGCCGAAGGGCGCCAGGCCACGGTGCGCTTCCGCATCGACGATGGCGCCAGCATTGGCTGGACCGATTTGGTGCGGGGCGAAATGCGCTGGGCCGGCGCCGACCTTGGCGGCGACATGGTGATTGCCCGCCGGGCCCCCGCCGACCAGATCGGTGATCCCCTGTACAACCTTGTGGTGGTGGTGGATGACGCCGCCATGGCGATCAGCCACGTGATCCGCGGTGAAGACCACATCGCCAACACAGCCAAGCAAATCCTGCTCTACGAGGCCCTGGGCCTGGACCTGCCGGTCTTTGCCCACACGCCCCTGATCCTCAACAAAGAGGGCAAGAAACTGTCCAAACGCGATGGGGTCACCTCCGTGGGCGATTTCCGCGCCCAGGGCTACAGCCCCGCCGCCCTGGCCAATTACATGACCCTGCTGGGCTGGTCACCGCCGGAGGGCATGGGCGAGCGCTTCAGCCTGGCGGAGGCCGCCCCCCTGTTCGATTTTGATCGGGTCAACAAGGCCGGAGCCCGTTTCGACTGGGACAAGCTCAACTGGTTGAACAGCCAGGTGCTCCATGACCTAAGCCCAGCGGACTTACGGGCCGCCTTGCAACCCCTCTGGGCGGTTGAGGGTTGGCTGGATCCCATGGGAGATGCTGCTGCTGCCGGCCCCGATCAGGCCTGGCTGGAGTCGCTCTGTGGCCTGATCGGCCCTTCCCTGGTCACCTTGCGAGATGGCATCGACCAGGCCCGGCCCTTCTTCAGCCGGCCCGAGCTCAGTGAAGCCGCCGTCAGCCAACTGCAGAGTGCGGGGGCCCGCGAGGCCCTGCAAGCCCTATTCGAGCGCCTAGCTGAGGGACCCTTGACCCTTGAGCAGGCCCAAGCCCTGTTGACCGAGGCGGTGGCCGCTGCCGGGGTCAAGAAGGGGGTGTTGATGAAAACCCTGCGGGCCGCCCTGCTCGGCAGCCTTCAAGGCCCCGACCTATTGAGCACCTGGCTCCTACTCCAACCCAGCGGCGAGGCGGCTGCGCGCATCCGCCGCAGCCTCTGATTCGCTAGGGGCCTAAGGCCCTGCTCCGGGGGATTCGACCTGGGGGGATGGGCCCTTGGCGGCATCGGCTTCCAACGGATCTCCCGCCTTCGGGTGTCCGGCCAGGGGATCGATCGCCGTCGGTTCTGGCTCCAG
Organism: uncultured Synechococcus sp.; assembly: GCA_903855705.1. Classification (GTDB taxonomy): domain Bacteria; phylum Cyanobacteriota; class Cyanobacteriia; order PCC-6307; family Cyanobiaceae; genus BAIKAL-G1. The sequence continues at coordinate 10,232 of CAINZT010000103.1, read as the reverse complement.
CACCAGGCCCAGGCGGCGGGCCAAGCTGGGGGCCGTGAAGCCCTGCAGGCCCACGGTGAGCAGGATCATCAGGAACACCAGGCCCTTGAGGTCCGAGGCTCCAGGTACCCCGGCGGCCTCGAGTTGCAGGGCAAACAGGCTGGCCACAGCCGCGGTCACGATGCCCCGCGGCGCGATCCAGCTGAGAATCAGCTTCTCGCTCCAACCCAGGCTCGGCAGGCCGATGGAACCCAGCTGGATCACGATCCAGCGGTAGAGCATCAGGGCCAGCACACAGCCCACCCCGCCTAGGCCCAGGGGGCTGAGTTCCCCCCAGGACAGGTCGGCTGCCAGCAGCGGGAACAGCACGGTGATCGCCAGCTGGGCCAGTTGGGCGATCAGTTCATCTAGCTGGCTGGCCTCCTTATCGAGCCGCAGGCCCACCACAACGCCCGCCGCTACGGCAGCAGGAAACCCGGCTTCCGGCAGCAGCCATTCGGTGCCGCTCACCAGCAGGAACAGGGCGCCAAGGATCAGTTGCAGGGGTAAGGGGTCCTCCTGCTCTGTGCCCGAGCCCCTGGGCAGGTGTTCCAGCACCAGGCTGAGCAGCAAGCCGCCTGCGGCGCCAATCGCGACTCCGCCGCCCACCCTTAATCCGAGCAGGGACACCACATCGGCCCAGCCCGCCAGATCGCCCAGGGCCAGCTGCAGCAGCAGCAGGGCCAGCACGGCGCCGATCGGCTCGAGGATCAACCCCTCGGCTTGGAGAATCTGGCCCAGGCCGGGAACCAGGCGCATCTGCTGCACCATCGGCGTCACCACCGTGGGCCCGGTGGCCAGGGAAATGGCCGCAAACACCCAGGCCAGGGGCCAGGCCAGCCCGGCCAGCTGGTGGGCTAGCAGGGCGCCTCCAAGCAGGCCCAGCACCCCCCGCACCACCACAAGTTGCACGACGGTGCGTTGGAGGTCCCGGCCGGCCAGGCGCAGGTTGAGGCCGCCATCGAAGAGCACCAGGCTCACCAGCAGGCCCACCAGGGGTTCCAGGCCCCGGCCGAGGGTTTCGGGCTCGACCAAGTTGAATCCGGCCCGGCCAATAATCAGGCCAACCCCGAGCAACAGAACCACCGCCGGCAGGCCCGTAAGCCTGGCGATCAACTGGGCCAGGGAGCCGGCAAAGAAGGACTCGCTCCAGAGCAGCTCAAGGCGATTCAAACGGCGTGCTCCATGGACATCATTCGGCGAAGGAGGTGAATTGGGGTTCCACCCGGATCCCGACCACGCCACTGGGACGGACCACCAGGTATTCCCCCTGCAGATCGGTAATCGGCACGTTCACGAAGGCCTCGGCCGGACCAGCGTTCAACACGTTGCCGTACCACTGTTGAAAAGCGGCTAGGTCAGCGAATTGAACCACCTGCTTGTGACCACCGGCCAAGAGCAGATGAATGGCGTAGTGGCTGGGCGTACGGGCCATTGCTGTAGACGCCATTGAAGGATCTCTAATCCAGGATGCCGTAGCCCCAGGGGCACTGGCGATTCAGTTTTGCTCTGCTGGCATGGAGGGGCCGAGCCCCATCGGGTCCATCCGGCAGGGGCCTGGGTCATGGCACCTAGGCGGGCCGCCCAATCGGGAGGGACCCTCTGCCAGTCTGAGGCGGTTCCGGCGGACCATGGGAGCAGTGGGCTTGGATCCGAATAGGGGTGGAGGGGCTGGCGAAGCCAGTGCGGAAAGACGGCTTTCCACGGCGACGGTCCTACCCACAGGCGCGGCGGGTTCAGCAGCTGGAGAGCCCGGTACTCGCAGCCCTGCTGCCCCAGCCCCCCTGTTGCTGTTGGTCGATGGCCACAGCCTGGCTTTTCGCAGCTTCTATGCCTTTTCCAAGGGAGGCGAGGGGGGCCTGAGCACCAAGGAGGGTGTGCCCACTTCGGTGACCTACGGCTTCCTCAAAGCCCTGCTCGACAACTGCAAGGGCCTGGCCCCCCAGGGGGTTGTGATCGCCTTCGACACGGCCCATCCCACCTTCCGCCATGAGGCCGATAGCGCCTACAAGGCCCACCGCGATCAGGCGCCAGAGCACTTCTTCGCCGACCTGGCAAACCTGCAGCAGATCCTCGAAACCGCCCTTGATCTGCCCCTCTGCATGGCCCCCGGCTTCGAGGCCGACGACGTGCTCGGCACCCTGGCCAACCGGGCTGCGGACGAAGGCTGGCGGGTGCGGATCCTCTCGGGCGACCGGGACCTGTTCCAGCTGGTGGATGACGGCCGTGACATCTCGGTTTTGTATATGGGCGGTGGGCCCTACGCCAAAAGCAGTGGGCCGTTGGAAATCAAGCGCGAGGGGGTGATTGCCAAGTTGGGCGTGCCCCCCGAGGAGGTGGTGGATCTCAAGGCCCTCACCGGCGACAGCTCCGACAACATCCCTGGGGTGAAGGGGGTGGGTCCAAAAACGGCGATCAGCCTGCTGAAGGAGAACGGCGACCTCGATGGCGTCTATGCCGCCCTCGATGGCCTGGGCGACAAGGACAGCAAAGGCGCCTTGAAGGGGGCCCTGAAGGCCAAACTCAGCGCCGATCGCGACAACGCCTACCGCTCGCGCATGTTGGCCGAGATCCTGGTCGACATCCCCCTGCCGAGCGAGCCACGGCTGGCCCTGGGGGCGGTGAATGCCACCAGCCTGGCGGAGAGTTTGGAGGGCCTGGAGTTGTTCAGCCTGGTGAAACAGGTGGGCAACTTCGCGCGGATTTTCTCGGCAGAGCCGCCGCCTGAAGCAAGCGTGGATGCTCCCCCGGCAGGGCCTGCTCCCAAGCAGGCTGAACCGCCCGGCCCTGGCACCAAGTCCTTAGGGAAGCAGGTCCAGGGCCAGGCCCAGCCCAACAACGAGCCGGGCCAGCTGCCCCCCCTGGCTCCCCAACTGATCGGCTGCGAGGGCGAGTTACAAGCCCTGGTGGAGCGACTGTGGGCGACGACCGATCCAGCCAGCCCCATTGCCCTGGATACCGAAACCACAGCCCTCAATCCCTTCCAGGCGGAGCTGGTCGGGATCGGCCTCTGTTGGGGCGAGGGTCTGGCCGATCTGGCCTACATCCCGATTGGCCACCATCCCCCCGCCGCCGCCGACCTGCTCAGCGCGGCGCCACCGGCCCCGCCCCAGCTGCCCCTGGAGCATGTGTTGGCGGCCCTCGCCCCCTGGCTGGCCAGCGCCGACCACCCCAAAACCCTCCAAAACGCCAAATACGACCGGTTGGTGCTGATGCGCCACGGCCTGCCCCTGGGCGGCGTGGTGATGGACACCCTGCTGGCGGACTACCTGCGCGATGCCAATGCCAAACATGGCCTCGACGCCCTGGCCGAGCGCAACTTCGGCTTCAGTCCCACCGGTTTCGCTGAGCTGGTGCCGAAGGGGGCGACCTTTGCCTCGGTGCCGATTGAGGCGGCCGCCCTCTATTGCGGCATGGACGTGCACCTCACTTGGCGGCTGACGGGTCAGCTTCGCCAGCAACTCGCTGACCTGGGCCCGGCCCTTGCCGCCCTGCTGGATGGGGTGGAGCTGCCCCTAGAGCCCGTGCTCGCCCTGATGGAGGCCACCGGCATTCGCATTGATACCGCCTACCTGGCGGAGCTCTCCGTCGAGCTGGCCACCACCTTGGCCCGGCTGGAGCTGGAAGCCCGCGCCGCCGCTGGCTTGGATTTCAACTTGGCCTCACCCAAGCAGCTCGGTGAGTTGCTCTTTGACAAGCTGGGCCTGGATCGCAAGAAATCGCGCAAAACCAAGACCGGCTGGAGCACCGATGCGGCCGTGCTGGAAAAACTCGAGGACGCCCATCCGGTGGTGCCCCTGGTGCTGGAACATCGCACCTTGAGCAAGCTCAAAAGCACCTACGTGGATGCCTTGCCGGCCCTGATGGAGCCAGAAACGGGCCGGGTCCACACCGATTTCAACCAGGCGGTGACCGCCACCGGGCGCCTGTCGAGCAGCAATCCCAACCTGCAGAACATCCCCATCCGCACGGAATTCTCCCGGCGGATTCGTAAGGCTTTCCTGCCCCAGGAGGGGTGGCAGCTGATCAGTGCCGATTACAGCCAGATCGAGCTGCGCATCCTCACCCACCTCTCGGGCGAACCGGTGCTGGTGGAGGCCTACCAAGGCGGCGACGACGTGCACGCCCTCACGGCCCGGTTGCTGCTTGACAAAGACGAGGTGAGCGCCGATGAGCGCCGGCTTGGCAAAACGATCAATTTTGGTGTGATCTACGGCATGGGCGCCCAACGCTTTGCCCGCGAAACCGGCGTCAGCCAGGCCAAGGCCAAGGAGTTCCTCACCAAATACAAACAGCGCTATCCCAGGGTGTTCTCGTTCTTGGAACTGCAGGAGCGTCTCGCCCTCAGCCGCGGCTACGTGGAAACAATCCTGGGCCGGCGCCGACCCTTTGCCTTTGATCCCAATGGCCTGGGCCGACTCCTGGGCAAGGACCCCCTCGAGATTGATCTGGAGGTGGCCCGCCGCGCCGGCATGGAGGCCCAGCAACTGAGGGCAGCCGCCAATGCGCCGATTCAGGGATCCAGCGCCGACATCATCAAACTGGCGATGGTCCAGCTGCACCGGGAACTGGCCGCCGCAGGCTTGCCCGCCAGGTTGCTCCTGCAGGTGCACGATGAACTTGTGCTAGAGGCGGCCCCGGACGCGCTGGAATCGGTTCTGGCTATCACCCGACGCACCATGGAAACGGCGGTGCAGCTGTCCGTCCCACTGCTGGTGGAAACGGGGGTGGGCCCAAACTGGATGGAAGCCAAATAATGGCGACTTTGCTACTAAGTCTTGGCCAGATGGTTGCTGTTTTTTACGGGTGATTCAGCTTGTCTGATCTGGAGTTTGAGTCGAGCCAGGTGGGCCTTTTCTAGGCGGCTGATGGGCTGTTGAAGCGTTTACGGCCCTTCAGGTTGCTCATCACGGCTAGATTGCGCAATTCGGCGAGCACGAGCGGTAGATCGGCTAGCAGAACCGTTTGCAGGGGATTGATCAAGGCTGTAGCCGTGGCAGCAGCGGAAAGCAGGTGGGTGATTCCAATTAGGCCAAAGTTACTGTTTGCGGTTGCTTCTAGTCGGCGACTCATGTCAATCAGACGGGCAATCCAGGCCGCATCTTCATCAATCACTACATCGCAGATCCCCTCGGTGAAGGCACTGTCATCATCCACGTCAATACTGATCGAAACATCGGCCTGGAATGCGGCTGGCATGTCATTCATCACATAGCCCACATAGGCCACACCGGAACCATCTGCTTGTAGCTGTTTCACTAAATCCAGCCGCTCTGACCACGAGCACTCTCCGTGGATGGTTTCAGGATTGGGGAGCGCCAAGGGCTCCACCATCTGGGCGATGCGCTCGCGCCTATCGGAGCCAACGATGTGGATCACCACGCCCAGCTCGCTAAGGGCTTTGCTGAGCTCAATCCAGCTGGGATCGGGAGATGTGCGCAGTTCCACGTAGCCGATCACCTGGTCGTCTAGGCGGATTTCCAGTGGATTGAGATGGGTGCGCGGGATTGAAGCGGGAGGATTAGCTTGCTGGGCGACATCAAACACCCTGCCATCGTCTAGTTGCACCCGCCAGCCCCCTGCTCCATTATCGAGGTCGAGTTGTTTCACAGCCAGGGGATCTTCGCCCAGGCTCAGCTGGGTGGACCAGATCGGAATGCTGTCATTGGTCACCAGATATCGCTGCATTCCGGCTAAAAGGCTGAGCAAGGTATGGTCAGGAAGGGCGCTGCCCGGTTGAAGGTGTTCAATCGGCATGATGCCACCTATTTGGTCAAGGCAACTGCGGCTGATCACGATATGGCTGATCTTGCCGAGGATCGTGAGGGAATCAGGGTCGCGGATCTGCAGACTGTGCAACCGCAGTTCGGCCATGGCCGTCAGGCGGGATGCAAGATTGCTGGTTTGCCAGTCGTTAAGGGGATTGAATTGGAAGGCGCTTAAAGACCGTTGAATCGCTCCGCTGAAATACCAGAAGGTACCGCAGGCCAGCAGGGCAGGAGCCACCAGTTGCTTGTAAAGGTTCAGGCCCTGTTGCACACGGGTCTGTTGCAAGCGGGCGCCGGAGGGCCTGTGGGATTGGGTATAGATCGCATGGTTGAGCATGGTTTGCTCCACGACCAGCTCAGCCTGACCCTGGATCACAAAGGAGCCCGGTTGTAAGGAGTCGCCGGCCTTCAGCAACCGGGGTGCCCATTCGCCATCCACAAGCCGATTGAAGACAGTGAGTTCTCCGGAGTGGATCCGGCTTTTGAGGTAAATCAAACTCTGGGGTTCCCCTCTGTAGCGATCCCCCACCTTGATCTCAAGCAGTTGTTTTTCACCCGCCCAGGGAGCGGTGATGGTCACGGTGATGGCATGACCCAGTCGATCCACCAGGCCCCTGGCCAACGGATCGAGCCCCCCCTGCAGGAAGGCACTTTGCAAAGCCGTGCTGGCATCGCCGATAGCCAGGTCAATCAGGGCTTCACCGGCCAGGCCCTGGCTGATCAACACGGTTGAAAAACCAAGATCAAGGCTATCTACCGGTAATTCGTGGTGGCTGCGAATATGTTTGATCACACTTCCCATCAGCGGAAAGAGCATTAGGGCGGTTGCACCAGACAACAGAAGTGCCGGAATTGGAAAGATCAGGTCCACCCCCACGATCAAGGCCGCTACACCTCCATGGCGCAGGGCCTGACGGGTATTCAGCCGTTTAAGGCCCCCGCCTAGGCTGAGATCTCCTTCAGCGATTGTCGAGCTAGGCAGTAAATCCGGCGGTGCGAAGGCATCCTTGAGGAGTAAGCCCAGCTCCTGGCGCCGCCCATCTGGAAAGCGAACGCTGAGGGAGCCACTGAGTGGATTGATCCGAAAGGAGACCAGCCAATGGCAGCTATAGAGGGTCAGCCGGCAGTGCCGCCGCAGCTCCTCTGAGTCAATCAGTTGGTCAGAGCGCAGTCTGATCCGCCCTGGCAGATCACTGATCAGGTTGCAAACGCTGGGAATCACGATCTGACCACTGATGGCTCTCATGGTGACTGCTCAACAAGGGGTACTAAGGAGCTGACTCGGATTGTTCAGGCGGCTGGCCGGGCAAGAAAGGGGCTGCGCAGAAGCAAAGCAAGCTCCACCATGAGACTGGCCAGGATTAACAATTGGGCACCAGGCGCCAGCGGCAGCATCAGCCCAACAATTCCTAGCAGGGACAGGCAGGCTGCCAAGGAAAGAAAGGACAGGCTCAGCCCCAGACTGGCAAGATTGACGGGCCAGAGCAGCAAGCACCATGGGCGCAGGGCTTGGCTCGTCTTGCCCAGCGAAATCCTCACCACCTCCGCTGCAGGGGGCCGTGCACCGGCGCGGGCCAGGGCGGCAATCAGGATTGGCAATCCCTGGTCTAGGGGCGCCGAACTGCCATCTGGCTGGCTGCAGATCACAACGGAGTGAGCCGATGGATTGAGTCGCCAGTGCAAGCCTCGGCCAGGCAGGTGCTCCTTAAGGTGCTTCTCCAGTAGGGGCCACACAATTGTGGTTGTGGAGGTCAACCGATAGCGCTTGCGCAGGGGCATGGAATGGACCAGCTGGGCACAGCGCTCCAGCTGGAGGGCGGCAGGGGGCCCAGCCATTTAGGCCACAACGCTGCGATACATCTTGCTTTGGCTGCAGTAGCTCCAGCCGTGGCCTTCGGGATCATGGCTGCGCACCCAATGGGAAAAATCCGCACGCCGGCGCCTGGCCGTGATCGCTTGATGTTTGATGCTCAGGCGGCTTGAGAGTTCTACCAGGCTCACTTCAAGGCTGTTGCTGGGGCTGGACAACTCTTGGGAACTAGCGTCAGGTTGGATGCTGGCTTCAACAGATTCCTTTCCATTGCCAGACCCTGAACGACCTGTTTGGACGGGTTGAACGGTTATCTCGTTGGCAGGGGGCAAATCCTTGGCACGGAAGCCGAGAACACGCATGGCATTAGCCGCAGCAACCAGGCTGGAGCCATTATTGAGAAGCACCGCCAAAATAGGACTGATCGGCAGGAAGGTGCCAATCACCAGGGCTGTGAGGTTGGGCACACCGACGATGCCGATGTTCTGCTTGACCAGTTCAAAGGTGCGCCGCGAGAGATCTTGAGCCACGAGTAGGCCCGAAACCTTGTCATTGGTCAGCACGATGTCGGCGGTTTCCCGGGCTAAATCACTGCCGGATGCAAACGAAATCGAGACATCGGCATAGGCAAGGGCCGCTGAATCGTTGATGCCATCGCCAACAAAGGCAACCTTGTGGCCTTGCTGGGCAAGTTGTTTGACCAGTTCAGCCTTTTGATCTGGCAAGGCTTCGGCATGAACTTCTTCAGGCGCCAATCCCAACCGTTCGGCCACTGCATGGGCCACAGCGGCCACATCCCCGGTCAGCATGTGGGCCTGGATACCCCTCCGGTGTAATTCCTGAATCAACTGGCGGCTGTCGGGCCGGATCGCATCTGCCGCATAGATCACTGCTTCAAGCACGCCATCGACGGCCAGATAGACCGGCGTCGCCGTCGCCAGGTGTGGCTCCGCATTCGTCGCTTTGGCAGGTTCAAGACCCTCTTCGCGCAGCAGCCTTGCATTGCCAACCAACACAGAGTGGCCCTCAATCTGGGCGCTCACCCCCCGGCCGATGCGGTAATCCCATCGCTCACAAGGCCTGGTATCAATTCCAAGGGACGTGGCGTGGTTAATCACGGCCTCGGCGACGGGATGATTGAGTCCCTGTTCGGCCGATGCTGCTAGCTGAATCAATCGGTGGAGATCAGCGTTGCCTAGGAGGGCAACTTCAACAACCGAGGGATGGCCCTCGGTGAGGGTGCCGGTCTTGTCAAAGACCACCACATCAACATCGGCCAATTGTTCTAGGGCCCGACCACTGCGGATTAACAGGCCCTGACTGCCGGCCTTGGTCAGGGCCGCCATGATTGCTGTGGGCACAGAAACCCTCAGACCCGTGCCCAGGTCAAACATCAGCAGGGAGGCCGCCTGGGCAATGTTGCCGGCACTAAGGACTAGTGAGAGGCCAGCGAGGGCAAGGGTAGGCAGAACAAAGCGGTTGGCAATCTTGCCAGCATAATTGCCGACGCGTGTATCAAATACCGGGGCCGATTCAATCATTGAGGTGATCTGGCCAATCCGAGTAGCTTCGCCCACGGCAGATACTTGGATGATTAGGGACCCTTCCAACAGGATGAATCCTGCCAGAACGTCATCGCCAGCTCCCGCTTCGCGGGGTACGGACTCGCCTGTTAATTTGACGACATCGAGGGAACTTTCACCGCTCTCAATGATGCCATCGATAGGGATCTGGTCGCCGGCAAACAACTGAATACGATCTCCGGCCTCAAGGCTGCTGCTTGGTACGATCAGTTCTTCACCGTCCCGCAGCAGGCGCACATCGGTTTGGAGGCTAGCCAGTAGATCCGTATTGGCGGAATGGGCGATGCGCTGGGTGGCGTCGCGAACGGCTTCCCCACCTTCAATCATCGTGATCATCATAGCCGGGCCGACGAGAAAGCCATCAAGACTGTGCAAAATCACTGCCAGCCCATCGAGGAAATCAACATTGATCTTGCGTTCCTCGCTTAATCCTTGCCAGGCCCGGCGGAAGCTCAGTTGAGCGGCCACCATGATGAACCCGGCCACGGCCAATGGGGGTAGGGAGAGGGGACCTGCCAATAGGGCCAGCCCAAGCGAGGCCACGGGCAGCACAATCCGCGTTGGCACAAATGGTTCTTCCCCATCCCCATCCCCATCCCCATCGCTGGATGGAGAAGCACCATTGGTTGTCTGACTAAGGGTGGCCGAAAGGAGAGACAACTCACGTGCGCTTGGGAGCTGTGAAAGCCACAGGTCGAGATCGCGGTCTGAGGAGCTCTTGGCCTCAAAACTCACTGCGCAACTATTGGCCAAGCGGTTAATCCGCACGTGGCGGACCTCCTGGCAACTTTTGATGTGTTCTTCAAGGACATCTAGCGCGTTCGGATCGAGTGAAACCCGAAAGCGCAATCGAGAGAGGCCTTTAAAGGGTATGTCTTTAACATAAGTCGGAGAATGATTTTCTTGGCGATCTGCTACGACTATCAGATCCGGAATCCTGGTATGCGATACGGTCTGGGCTATCACGAATAGAGTTGCAGTGTGGATTTTAAGTTGAGTTTGTAAGGCTAATTAAGAGAGTAGTCTTACTCGACGGGTACGGAGCTGACTACG
>CAINZT010000102.1 GCA_903855705.1 uncultured Synechococcus sp. | reverse complement strand
TCGTGGGCCGGCTCCAGGACGCCGGCATCCCGGTGAGCCTGTTCGTGGATGCGGATCGGAACCAGCTGGAAGCCTGCCAACGCAGTGGGGCCCGCTGGGTCGAATTGCACACGGGCTCCTACGCCGAAGCCACCTGGCAGGCCCAACCCCTGGAACTGGCGCGCCTATGCGAAGGCAGCTTCATCGCCCGCAACCTGGGCCTGCGGGTCAACGCCGGCCACGGGCTGACCTATCAGAACGTGGAGCCGGTGGCGGCGATCGAAGGCATGGAGGAACTCAACATCGGCCACACAATCGTCGCCCGGGCCCTGGCGGTGGGATTAGAGACGGCCGTGCGCCAGATGAAGGCCCTGGTTCAGAATCCGCGCCGCGATCCCCTTTTCGGCAGCCCCACCCCATGAGCGAGCCCACAGCGACCACCTATCACTTCGTGGCAGCCAGCGAAACCTTCCTGACGGTGGAAGAACCCCTGGAAGAAGTGCTGCGCGAGCGGGTGCGCCACTACCAGGAGCAGGGCAAGACGATCGATTTCTGGCTGGTCACCCGGCCGGCCTTCCTGGAGGCGCCCGAACTGGCCAGCGTGGCGGCCCAGGTGCCCCGGCCAGCGGCAGCGATCGTGTCGAGCGATGCCCAATTCATCACCTTCTTGAAACTGCGGCTGGAGTTTGTGGCCACGGGGCAGTTCAGCGCTCCCAGCGGCTCAATCGTGGACCCCTTGGCCAGCCTGGGCTGAGGGGGGCTTGGGCTGGAGGGAATGGCTGAATCAGGGCAGCTCAGAACAGGCCGAGAAACTTCTTGCGCTCCGGCTCAGCGCCCGGGCTTTGCAGGGCCGGTGAGTTGCTTTTGGCCCCACCGGCAGCCCTCCCCTGGTTGCCGTCCTGCTGGTAGCGGGGCTTGTTATCGCCAATCGTGAGCAGGGCTTCCTTGTTTTTCCACCAGATCCAGTCCCGGATCGGCGGGGTGGTTCTGATCTCCTGGCGGGTCAGGCCCAGGCCCAATTTTTTCGAGGCATCCAGCAGCACCTCCAACATCGCTTCACCGTCGCTGCAGCGGGCCAGGGCCTGATTGGTGCGCTCGGCGCCGTCGAGGGCCTTCACCAACAGGCCGATCCGTTGGCCCACGGACAGGGACTGGAGGTCCATGGGCTTGGCTGCGTGGTGCCGGCAAAGTAACAGCGTCACATGGTTTGGTGCGCCAGCAAACGGACAGTTGGGCGCTGTTTGGCCTGGTTTGTGACGGGCTCGGGTGGGCCTGTGGGGGAGGGATTGGTGGCCAAAGGGATGACAGATGCCACCTCCTGGGGCCAGACTTGGCCTAACGCGTCCTTTTCATGGCGTCTTCAAGCAGTAGTTGTCGCCACTGGGTGATCGGCGACGTTCATGGCTGCGCTGCCTCCCTGGAGGCCTTGCTTGACCAACTTCCGGCCTCCGATCGCCTCATCTTCTGCGGAGATGTGATCAATAGGGGTCCCCAAATCGGCGACTCCATGGAGCGGGTTTGGGATCTGGTGGAGCAGGAGCGAGCCGTGTGGCTGAAGGGCAACCACGAACAGGATCTGGTGGACGCCCTGCGCCTGGGCAGCTGGCGCTCCCAGCAGGGCCTGGCCGGCTGCGACACCTTCCGCCACCTGGGCGAGCGCCGCTGCCGCACCTGGCTCGAGCGGCTCGACAGCCTGCCATTGGCCTATTGGGGCAAGGGCTGGGTGGCCACCCATGCCGGCTTCGATCCGATCAGCTGGCGTCCGGATCTGTCGGTGCGGATGGCCTTCTGGCAGGCCTACGACGGCCGCTTCGGTGAGGTGGTGATCGGCCACACGCCGGGACCGGGCCTGCGCAAGATCAATGGCATCGTCATGGTCGACACGGGCGCCTGCTACGGCGGCGACCTGACGGCCTACTGCCCAGAAACGGGCCTGGTCACCACCAGCCCCGGCCTGCGCTCCCTGCCCGATCCCCTGCGGGGCGGCCACCCCAGCCTGGCGGCCAGGGAGTGGTCAGCCCAGGCCCTGGCCGCACGGCCATCCCTAGCCGCCCTCGAGAGGCTGGCGGCAGGAACGGCTCCGTCCCAGATCCCAGTCGCAGCCCTAGATCCCAACGATTCCCCAGACGCCCCGTCCAGGACCCAGGCAAGCGACACCCCCTGATCCCCCCGGCACCGATCCTTGCTGACCCTGTACCGGAGCAACCGGATCGAGTGGCTGGCCCAGGTGCTGGCGGCCAAGTTGCAAGCCGATCCCCCCGGTCCGTTTGACCAGGCCCAGGTGGTGGTCAACACCTGGCCCACCAGCCGCTGGCTGGGCGAACAGCTGGCCCTGGATTTGGGCAGCGACCCGGCCGATGGGGCCTTTGCCGGCGGCATCAGCGCCAACCTGCGTTTTCCCTTTCCCGGCAGCCACCTGCGGCGGCTTGTGGACGGGTTGCCGCTGCCGGCCAGCCAGGCGGAGGCACCGCCGGCAGGCGCCGCGGCCGGCGGCGGCAACGACCCCTGGCGCGCCAACCAGCTGGTCTGGCCCCTGCTGGAGCTGCTGCCCGAGCTGATGGAACGGCCAGAGGCGGGCCAACTGGGCCAGTGGCTGCGGGGCCGGGGCAGCCTGGCCAGGGACCTGGAGGCGGGTTCGAACCTGGCTCAAGGGCTGGAGCCTGAACCCGAAGCGGGGCTGGCTAGGGAACCGGGCCGGGGGCTGGCGGTGGTGGACCGGGCCCTTTGGCAACTGGGCCGGGCCATCGCCGATGCCTTTGACGACTACACCCTCTACCGGCCGGCCATGGTGGCGGCCTGGTGGCAAGGCCAGGACCTGGACGGCCTGGGCCGGCCCCTGCCAGGGCACCAGCTCTGGCAACCGCTGCTCCTGCGCCAACTGGCCAACCACCTGGGGGTGCGGCCCTTCGGCCTGCGGGTGCTGGAGGCGATCGCTGCCCTCAAAACCGGCGATCCCGCCACCCTGGCGGCCGCCAGGGCCCTGCCCTCACCCCTGCGGTTATTCGGGCTCAGCAGCATGGCGCCGATCCAGGTGGACCTGCTCCAGGCCCTCTCCGGCCAGCTGGCGGTGGAGATCTACCTGCTCACCCCCTGCCGAGACCTGTGGCAACGCCGCGGCCCCGGGGTCCTGGCGGCTGGGCTGGCTCGCCAGGGCCAGGCCGACGAGGATCTTGGGGGCCTGGATCCCCTCGGGGACGACTGGCGCCTGGGGGTACCCAGCCTGGAGGCCCGGTTCGGCCGGCTCGGGGCCGAATTCCAGCAGTTGCTTGAGGGCAGCGGCGAGACCCAGCTGGGCGAATCCCAGCAGCAAGACCTCTTTGCCGCCGCCGCCGCCATCGCCGAAGCGGGCACCCCCAGCCAGGAGCCGCGGCCAGCCAGCCTGCTTGAGCAGCTGCAACAAGCCCTGGTGGATCCAGACCAGGACCGGCGCCTGGAGCGGCTCCCGGGCGATAGCTCCCTGGAATTTCACGCTTGCCCGGGGCGGCTGCGCCAGGTGCAGATCCTGCGGGATCGGCTGCTGCAATTGCTCGCTGCCGATGCCAGCCTCACCCCGAGGGACATCCTGGTGATGACACCCCAGGTGGAGGAGTTCGCCCCCCTGGTGGCGGCGGTGTTCGGCGACACGGCCGCCACCGGCATTGCCCTGCCCTGGCGGCTCACCGACCGCAGCCAGCAGGACCAGGGCGGCCTGGCCACCAGCCTGCTGGCCCTGCTGCGGCTGGGCGGTGAACGGCTCACCGCCTCCGGCCTAGATGCCCTGCTCAGTCACCGCCCCCTGCTGGAGCCCCTGGGTCTGGGGGCCGGCGAGTTGGCGGAGCTGGGCGAGCTGTTGCAACGGGCTGGCTTCCGCTGGGGCCTCGATGCGGGCGATCGCGGCGGCGACCCGACCCACAGCCTGGCCTGGGCAATCGACCGGCTGGTGCTTGGGCTGGTTCTGCCGGAGCAGCCCGGGTTGGCCCCAGGCGCCTGCGCGCCCCTGGCCATGGCGGGCAGCTTGGAGCGCCAGGCCCGCTGGCTGCAGCTGCTCAACCGGCTGCGCCACAGCCTCAAGGGCCTGGCCATTGCCCGCACCCCGGCCAACTGGGCGCCGGTGCTGGAAACGCTCCTGCTCAGCTGGTTCGGCGACGGGGGCGAGCGGGCCTGGGAACTGCAACTGCTGCGCAGCGCCATCGCCGACTGGCAGGAGGTGGCAGCCAGCAGCCCCCTGCGCCTGGGGGCGCCGGTGCTGGCGGAGGTGTTAGCCGAGCGCCTTAATGCCGACAGCGGCCGCTTCGGCCACCGCAGCGGCTCGCTAACGATCAGCGCCCTGGAGCCGATGCGGGCCATTCCCCACCGGGTGATCGTGCTGATGGGCCTCGATGGCGGCAGCTTCCCGCGCCAGGGAGAGCGGCCCGGCTTCCACCTAATGGAGCAGCAGCGGCTCCTGGGCGATCCCAACCCCGGCGACCAGGACCGCTATGTGCTGCTCGAAAGCCTGCTCTCGGCCCGGGACCACCTGCTGGTGAGCTGGTGTAGCCGCGACGAGCGCAATGGCGACGGGCGCCAACCGGCCCCGCCGGTGCGTCAGTGGCTGGCCCTATTGGAGCAGCAACTCGGACCCAAGCAGGCCCAGGAGCTGCTGGTCGAGCACAGCCCCAATCCCTTGGAGCGGGACAATTTCCTGCCCCTCGGCCCCCGGCCGGCCCCTAGCTGCGACCGGCGCCTGCTGGCGGCCCGGCAGGCCCTCGATGCCAGCACGGTCCAGGCCCCCCTGGCCCTGGCTGAAGGCCCCCCCCCCAGCGATGGCGCCCTGGCCGGGCGCCAGGGGGGCGATGGGGCCCATGACGACCTGCGCCACTGGCTGCTCCAGCCCCAGGACAGCTGGCTGGAGCAGCTGGGCCTGCGGCCGCGGGAATGGGACCTGGGCCTCGAGGATTTCGATCCCCTGCAGCTGGATGAACGGTTGCGGTCCAGCCTGCTGCGCCAGAGCCTGGAGGCCCCAGCAGCCGTAGGGGGACCGGGCCCGGGGCAAACCGACCAGGCCAATCCACCTGACGGGCCCCCGGATCCAGCCGCCCGAGATCGCCTCGCCCCGCCGGACTGGTTGGTCCAGCACCGGGGTCAGGGGCTGCTGCCCGCCCGCTCGGCCGGGATTTTGGAGGCGGGGCGCCTCAGCCAGCGCTATGGCTCCTTGCAACAGAGCCTGCAGTCCCTCGGTCCCGGCGAGCGGCGCCTGGTGGTGCATGGGGGCCTGCAGGCGCCGTTGCTCTGGCATGGCGAAGACCTGGTGATTTGGCATTCGGCCCAGGTGCGCTGCGCCCACCACCAGGAGCTCTGGCTGGCCCTGCTGCTGGCCACGGCCGCTGGGGCGGCGCCGCGCCGCGGCCTGCTGATCGGCCGCGATGGCGACCAGTTCCGGCCCGTGGCCCAGATCCACCCGCCCGCCAGTCCCGAGGAGGCCGCCAACCTGCTGGAACAACTAATGGCCTGGCGGGAGCAGGGCCGAAAGCACTGCTGGCCCTTGCCGCCGGAAACGGGCTGGACCTATGCCCAGGCCGAACGGCGCCAGGCCGGCAGCGGCCGGGCCAAGGCGATCGAGTGCTGGGAAGGGGGGCCCAACCGCCGCGGCGAACGGCAGCAAGCAAGCCTGGCCCTCTGCTTCGGTGCCGACCGGCCCGGGCGGGAGCTGGTCAACGGGCCCTTTGGCGATTTGGCCTGGTCCTTCCATGGCCCCCTGCTGGAGCGGCTGGAGGCGTTCAAAGCATGAGCTCCTCCAAGCCGATTCCGCCGATAGGTCGCCCCCCCGGGGAGCACCCGTCCTCACCCAACCCGCCCGGCAAGGCCCCAGGCCCAGGCAGCCAGACCGCCTTAGCGGAAGCACGGCCGATCGAGGATTTTGACGCCAACCAGTTCCCGCTTGATCCAGGCCTGCAACTGCTGGAAGCAAGCGCCGGCACGGGCAAGACCTTTGCCCTGGCCCATCTGGTGCTGCGCCTGGTGGCCGAACGCCAGCAACGGCTGCAGGAGCTGCTGGTGGTGACCTTCACCGAGGCGGCGGCGGCGGAGTTGCGTGATCGCATCGCCCGGCGCCTGCAGCAGGGCCTCGAAGCCCTGGAAGCCCCAGGCGACTCCCTGGCCTATCCAGACGACACCCTGGCCCAATGGCACCAGGGCCAAAACCCCGACCCCCAGGCCCAGTGGGCCCTGCGCGCCCGCCTCCTCGAAGCCCTCGAGGATCTCGATCGGGCCGACATCACCACGATCCATGGCTTCTGCCGCAGCAGCCTGCAACGCCAGGCCCTAGAGGCAGGCCTGGGTCCAGCCGTGGAGCTGGAGAGCGACGACAGCCAGCTGCGGCTGGAAATCGTGAATGACTACTGGCAAGGGCAACTGCTGCCCCTACCGCCGGAGCTGCTGGGGGGCCTGCAGGAGCGGGGCCTGCGCTTCGAGCACCTGACCAGCGTGCTCAACCGGCTTGATAGCGATCCCGCCTTGGAGCTCGATCCCCTGCCGCCGGAGATCCACGCCGAGCATCCCCTGGCCCCCCAGCTGGTGACGCTCTGGCCCCAGCGCTGGCAGCGGTTTGTCAGCCTCTGGCACCAGAACGCTGGGGCCCTCGAGCAGGCCTTCTGCAGCACCGCCGCCGACCTGCGCGCCCGATTCGGCGCCAAGGCAATCCCATCGGCCTGCAAATATTCCGCCAAACCCCGCACCAACCGGGTCGGGGCCCTCAACGGTTGGATCGCCGAGCAGGAGCGCCCAGGTGGGCAGCCAGGGGTGGCAGAGGGTGCGCCGGGTTGTGGAGCGGGATCACCATCGGCCCCGCCCGGCTACCGGGCGCTCGTGCAAGAGAAGTTGCTGCGGGAGTACTTCCACCCCGGGCCCTTTACCCGCATGGTGGCCCCCTACGAAGACGACCCCATCTCCCTGCCGCAGCGGCCCCTGCTGGAGGCGATCGCCGACCTGGTGGATGGGCCCCTGGAGCTGACCCTGCTGCACTTCGGCCATTGGGCCCGCCAGGAGTTGGTGCGGCGGCGCCAGCGCAGCGGCCGCATGGGCTTTGCCCAGTTGCTCGAGGGCCTCGATCCCGGCCCCTCCGGCCAGGACCACGGCGCCCTGATCGCGGCCCTGGGCCAGCGCTACCGGGTCGCCCTGGTCGATGAATTCCAGGACACCGATCCGATCCAGTGGCGGATTCTGGAGCGGGCCTTCCTGGCCGAACCCGGCGCCAGGGCCAGCCATCTGGTGGTGCTGGTGGGGGACCCCAAGCAGGCCATCTATCGCTTCCGGGGCGGTGACCTGGCCACCTACCAACGGGCCCGGGCCCGGGCCGATGGCCTCCATGGCCTGCGCCAGAACCGCCGCTCCTCCAGGCCCCTGGTGCAGGCCTTCAACGCCCTGATGGCGCCGGGGCTGCCCCTATCCAAGCTGGAGGTGCCCGAAGTGGAATCCTGCGCCGAGAAGGGGGAGCTGCTGCTGGAGGCAGGCGAGCAGCCCTTGCAACTCCTCCCCCTCGATAGCGACCAGCTGGCCGACCAGGTGGCGGGCCTGTGCCTGCAGCTCTTGCAGCGCCAGCTAATCCTGCGTGAAACCAAAAGTGAGTCCCCAGCCGGCCAGGACAGCGCACGGGGCCTCGTCGAAAGCAAGGTAGGAAACAAGGCAGGAAGCAACTCCGAACCCAGCAGGGACGAGCCCCGCCTGGACGCGGCAGCGGCTTGGCAAGCAGCAGGAAGTGGCGCCAAAACCAACCCGCCTGGAACCGCCCCTACCAGCAGCGACATTGCAAAAGAACGGGAAGCAGGGACGGAACTCCCTGCGATCAACAAAGAGCGGCCCCTCAGCCCCGGTGATCTGTGCCTGCTCGTAGGTAAACACCGGGAGGCGGAGGCCCTGCGCCTGGCCCTACAACGGCGCGGCCTGCCCAGCCGGCTGGTGAGCGTGGGCGATGTGTTTGCCAGCGCCGGCGCCACGGGCCTGCAGCGCCTGCTCGATGCCCTGGCTGATCCGGGCAGCAGCCGGCGCCTGCGCCTGCTGGCCGCCTCACCGCTGCTGGCCTGGAGCGCCCAGGAGCTGGCCGAGGCCGATCCGGGGCGCTGGGATCGGCTGGCGGAAACCATCAGCCACCTGGCCCTCGACCTACCCCGTCAGGGGCTTCTCGCGAGCCTGGCCCAGCTGCTCGATCACCAGGGCCTGGCCCGGCTGGCCCTGGGCGGCCGGCTCCTGGCCGACCTGATGCAGGCCGCCGAACTGGTGCAGGAACGCATGCACCGGGAGCAGCTCGGAGCCGGGGCGGCTGCCGACTGGTTGCGCAGCCTGCGGCTGGCGGAGGAGCGCTCCGTGCCCGCCAACCACCAGCTCAACAGCGATGCCGCCCAAGCGGCGATTGCGGTGGTCACGGTGTACCGCAGCAAGGGTCTGGAATACCCGGTGGTGATCTGCCCCTACCTCTGGCAGGGCCAGGCGGCGATCAAGGCCGGCCTGGCCCAGCTCGGTCGCCGCTGGCAGCCCGCCGGGTCCAACCGGCCGCGGCTGGACCTCCACCTCGACCCCCACTGGGGCATCGGCCGCCAGGCCAGCCTCCAGGACCAGGCCGCCCAGGCCCAGGAACGGGAGCGGCTGGCCTATGTGGCCGCCACCCGGGCCCGGCACCTGCTGGTGCTGGGCCTGCCCAAGGATCCCGCCAGCCAGGCCGGAGCCATCGGCCCCTGGTTGTTCGAGGCCGATGGCCGCGAGCGGGACCTGCCCCTGCAGCGGCTCGAACCCGGCGCCCTGCCAGCCTTGCCAGGCCGCTGGCAACCGCCGGCAACGCCGGAGACCCTCGCCTGCGGGCCGGTGCCCCGCCACAGGCTCGACCGCAGCTGGGGGCGCAGCAGCTATTCGGGCTGGACCCATGGCAGCCAGGACCACTTACCGCCCCAGGTGAGCGAGGAAGGCCGAGAAGCGGACCTGCTGCTGGCCGAGAACGACCCCCTGGACGGGAGCAGCGGGGATCCGGGTCCAGAACCCAACCCAGCCCCCAGGCCCGCAGCACCGGGCCCAGCCGGGGATCCCCCCAGCGCCCCAGGCGCCGAAGCCTGGAGCGCCAACGGCCCCTTAAGCCACTTTCCCCGGGGCGCCGGGCCGGGGGATGCCCTGCACCGCATCCTGGAGCTGGTCGACTTCCAGCAGGCCGGCGACAGCGAGGCCAGCACGGCGGTGATCCGCCGGGAACTGGCCCGGGCCGGCCTGGCCGCCACGGAACTGGGCGCTGTGCAGCAGGCCCTGGACCAGCTGCGCCACACCCCGCTCGGCGGCCCACTGGGTCGTTTTTGCCTGGCCGAACTCCCCCCCGGCGAACGCCTCAACGAGATGGGCTTCGACCTGCCCCTGGCCGTGGCCCGAGACGGCGGCCCTGGCGCTGGGGGGAGTGCTCAGCCCCTGATCACAACAAAGGGCCTGGCCCAGGTGTTCGCCAGCCACCCGGGGGGGCTGTTTGGGCCCACCTATGCCCGCGAGCTAGAGCGGCTCAGCATCGCCAGCCGCGGCTTTCTCACCGGCTCCATGGACCTGGTTTGCTGCGTGTCCGGGCGCTGGTGGGTGATCGATTGGAAAAGCAACTGGCTCGGCGAGCGGGACCCAGACGGCCAGCCCAGCGCCTGCGGGCCGCTCCACTACGGCCAGGCGGCAATGGTGAGTCAGATGGTGCACCACCACTACCCCCTGCAGGCCCACCTCTACCTGGTGGCCCTGCATCGCTACCTGCGCTGGCGCCTGCCTGATTACGAGCCCAGCAGCCATCTAGGCGGCTACGCCTACCTGTTCCTGCGCGGCCTGCCCGGCCCCAGCGCCGCCGACCCGGTTCCCGGCTGCCTGGTGGAGCGCCCGCCCCTTAGCCGGGTGCTGGCCCTAGACACCCTGCTGCGCCAGGGAACCCCATGACCCCAGCCAATCCACCCAAGCCCGGCCGGCAAGCCAAACCAGGCAAGCCAGGCCATCCAGACCATCCGGCCAAGCCAGTTCTTGGGGGCGATCCGCCCGGTCCGCCCAATCCGCCCGATCCGGTGGTCTCCAGCAAACCCATGTCACCCCACGACCAGGCCGATCCAGAACCAGGAAAGGCCATACCGATCCCCCATCCCCCGGTGGCGCCCAGCCCCCTGGCCCAGGCCCTAATCGAGGCCCTACCCCGGCTTTGCGGTGGTGACAGCCCGGATGGCAGCCCAACGAACGCCATCCTGGCGGAACTGATTGGGGCCATGGCCGCCGCCCTGGAGCAGGGCGAGCTGGAGCTCGCCCTGGATGGCCCGGCGCCCGCAGGGATCGACCCCCAGGGCTGGCCGGAGCGGCAGCGCCTGGCCCTGGCCGCCTCGCCCCTGGCGGTGCGGGACAGCGAGCTCGAGCGCCTGCCAGAGGCCCCCCTGGTCTGGAGCGGGAGGCGCCTGCGCTGGCGCCGTTGGCACCTGCAGCTGGAGACCTGCCTGGGGCAGCTCACGGCCAGGGCCCGGGCCGCCGTGTCCCCGCCGCTGGAGGCGGCGGCCATGGATCAGGCGGTGGCCAGCGCCGCCGCCCAGGGGCTGGACCCCCAGCAACAGCAAGCGGTGGCGGCCCTGCTGCGCCATGGCCTGGTGCTCCTGGGCGGCGGCCCTGGCACGGGCAAAACCAGCACAGTGGTGCAGATGCTCGGGGCGCTGCTGGCCCTACGGCCCCAGCTGCGGCTGCACCTGGCCGCCCCCACCGGCAAGGCGGCGGCCCGGCTGCGCAGCACCCTGCAGGAGGGCAGCCAACGGCTGGCCCGGCCCCTGGCCGAACGGCTGGGCCAGGCCCCCTGCACCACCCTGCACCGGTTGCTGGAGAGCAGCGGCGACCGCTTCGGCCGCAACCGCCGCCATCCCCTCGCCCTCGACCTGCTGGTCGTCGATGAGCTGTCGATGGTGGATCTGCCCCTGATGGCGGCCCTGCTGGAGGCCCTGCCCGACGCCTGCCAGCTGTTGCTGGTGGGCGATCCGGCCCAGCTGCCGCCGGTGGGCCCCGGAGCGGTGTTGCAAGAGCTGAGCCAGCCCGGCCGCCTCGACGCCCTAGGGGAGGCCACCATCGAGTTGACAACCACCTACCGCAACAACGGCGCCATCGCCGCCTTCGCAGCTCTGCTGCGACCTGGGACAGGGGAAGCTCTGCTGCGTCCTGGGACAGGGGAAGCAATGCTGCGACCGGGGACAGGGGAAGCTCTGCTGGCCCATCTCGGCAGCCTCAGCTCCGAAGACAACCTGATCTGGCAGCGCCACCCACCAGGCCGCCTGCCTGCAGCTGCCCTGGATCGTTTGCGGCGTCACCAGCAACGGCTCCAGGAGCTTGCCGAGGCGATCGATTGGGGAACCTGGAGCGCCGGGACGGTTGGCGTGGGCGACTCCCTAGCAAGCGGGGCACCCAAGGGTGAGCGAAGCCCCAACGCACCCAGGGCCGATCCCAGATCAGCAGAGGATTCGGTCCCAGATCCAGGCCCGGATGCCATCGCTGCCCTGCTGGCCGAACTGGAGTCCTGCGTGCTGCTCAGCCCCGTGCGCCAGGGGGCCTGGGGCGTGGAGGCCGTGCAGCGCCAGCTGCTGGGCGAGGCCGCCGGCAAAGCCATCCAGCACTGGCCCCTGGGTACGCCCGTGCTCTGCCAACGCAACCTGGCCGAGGAGGGGCTCGCCAACGGCGACATCGGGGTGCTGGTTGAGCGGTCGGGCGAACGGCTGGTGCTGTTTCCAGGGTCCTTGACAGGCCCAGCAGGGGCAGCCCCTGGGGCCAAGGGGCCAGGGGCTAGCAGCCCCGCAAACGTCAGCCCAGGGGCACGCCTCTTCCACCCCGCCCGCCTGGGGGCAGCCGAACCGGCCCTGGCCCTAACGATCCACAAGTCCCAGGGCAGCCAATACCAGGAGGTGGTGCTGCTGGTCCCCCAGACGCGCCACTGGGATCCGCGCCTGCTCTATACGGGCCTGACCCGGGCCCGCGAACGGGCCTGGCTGATCACCACCAACGCCCCCAGCTGGCTGGTGGCGCACTGATCGATAAGGCCACTCTTTCCCAAAGAAAAGTAAACACCAGGCGACTTGATCGCGAACTTGCCCCATAGTCCTTTCAGCGGCACCAGGAGAAATCCAAAAGCCGCATCTGCAGCAGTCACGATGCACTTTTACTAGCGCATTATTGATTACTACAGCCCGTGCCAACTGAGTAACTGCGCAAGCAGAAACGACAGCGAAACACAACAACACCGTCAGAGCCCCTGCTCCAATAGTCTCCCCCAAAGGCCATTCCCCATTCCAGCTCGGAAGTCCGGTTCGGAATGCACCCCCCGCATCGCTGACGTGACACCCCAGGCCCGGCCTGGCCCTGTCATCGAGGTGCCCAAGGGTGCCGGAATGACCCCCTTGATCCCCTGGCCCCAGGAGGCTCTGACAACCCTTTTTAATCCCATTATTAATCACAATGGCTAGGTCCATCCTGGCCTGGCTTGATCTGCAGCTTTCGATGAACCGGGTTCCAGCCCGATCGATCCCGGTTGTTGAATTGCCTTTTTTGAAATCGTTGGACGAGGCCCATCCCAGCCGGCTATCGCTTGAAGCGAAGTCCTTAGCCGGCAACGATTAAGCCCCAATCTCTAGAGCCCAGTTCTTAAATCTTGTACGCTTCAGGCCGTTGCTGGTTGGCAGGCCCGCTCCATGGCAGAGACCAGCCCCGAGTTACACCAAAAGCCCAGCCCAAGGCTCCACCTGAACGAACGGATCGAGCGGCCCTGGGGCTGGTTCGAAAGCCTGGGGTCCGGTGAGGGCTACCAGGTGAAACGGCTGTTGGTGCGAGCCGGAAACCGCATCAGCCTGCAACGGCACCAGCACCGCAGCGAGCACTGGGTGGTGGTCTCAGGTGATGGTTGGCTCGACTGTGATGGGAGCGGCACCCCAGCCGAGGCGGGCACCTGCTTGGCAATTCCCCAAGGCGCCGTCCACCGGGCCAGCGCTGGCGCCCAGGACTTGCTGATCGTTGAGGTGCAACACGGCCGCTGGCTCAGCGAAGACGACATTGAGCGCCTCAGCGACGACTACGGCCGGACGGTCGCCTAGGCGCCGGCCAACTGAGACCCAATGGGCAGCCCAGCCTGGCCAGCGCTTTGGGCAGGAGCCCTTGGGCAGCAGGCTGACCAGAGAAGCCTTACCAGGCCTGCCTTAGCAGGAGTCGACCAGAGGGTGCCGCTGGGGTGATAAACTTTAATTTCACCCTTTGCTTTAGGGCAAGGCAGTTTTTTGAACGTGCTGTGACCCAGCGCTGATCGTCACCTACTAGGCCACGGCCAGAGGTTTGAGCAGCTTCGGATCAACGTTCAACGGGTATCTGCCGGCCTGCGAGACAAGGATTTTCCAGGCCCAATCACTTGACCAAGACTCCTGCATGCGAGAGCGTCAGCTCCTCGGTAGATCTCAGCGCGACTGCCCAGACGCCCGTCTCTGTCAACGACAGTGCATTGATTGATGCAACTGACAACACCCCCGACCTAGGCGCAAGCCCAGCGGCTGCCCAGGGTTCGGCCCCTGCACCCACGAATCAGGAGGGAGCCATTGCGATCCCCTCTGAGATCCCTTTGCCCGATGTCGCTGCTGCGCAAGTCGCTAGCGCCCTGAAGGCCACCCCCAGCGACGACCAGTCCAGCGAACCGTCCCAGCTGGAGGACAGCGACTCCGAAAGCGACGCCGAACCGGCTAACGGTTTTGCCCATTTCGGCTTCGCGCCGGAACTGCTCGAAGCCCTGGTTTCGATTGGCTATCAACAGCCTTCGCCGATCCAGAAAGCGGCCATCCCTGAGCTGCTGCTCGGCCGCGACCTGGTCGGCCAGGCCCAAACCGGTACGGGTAAAACGGCCGCCTTCGCCCTGCCCCTGCTGACCGCGATCGACCCCAACCAGCGCACCCCCCAGGTGCTGGTGCTCGCCCCCACCCGGGAACTGGCGATCCAGGTGGCCGAAGCCTTCAACACCTTCGC
>CAINZT010000101.1 GCA_903855705.1 uncultured Synechococcus sp. | reverse complement strand
GAGCAGCTCTGCCGCATGGTGAAGGCCACCAGCCTCTGCGGCCTGGGCCAGGCGGCCCCCAACCCGGTGCTCAGCGCCCTGCGCCACTTCCGCCCCGAGTTCCTGGCGGCCTGCCGGGGCACTCCAGGGGGGAATCCTGGCGAGTCGGCCTCCAGTCGACGCCCAAATCCGGTTCCAGCCCAAGCCAAGCCTCCCGGGCCGGCCACCCCATCTGGGTCCCAACCCTCTGCCTTCCAGGCCGGAGGCCGCCCCTGATGGCCGTGGTGACCCTGCAGATCGATGGCCAGGAGGTGGCGGTGCCGGCGGGCTCCAGCCTGCTGGTGGCCAGTCGGGCGGCGGGGCTGGAGCTTCCTGTGTTGTGCCACCTCGATGGCCTGACGCCCGTGGGCGCCTGCCGCCTGTGTTTGGTGGCGATTGAAGGCCAGGGCAAGTTGCAGCCCGCTTGCACCAGCGAAGCCCTGGAGGGCCAGGTGGTGGCGACCAACACCGCTGAATTGCGGGAGCTGCGGCGGATGGCGGTGGAGCTGTTTTTCGCCGAGGGCAACCACATCTGCGCCTACTGCGTCGCCAGCGGCGCCTGCGAATTGCAGGCCATGGCGGTGACCGTGGGCATGGACCACAGCCGCTTTCCTTACCAATACCCCCTGCGCCCGGTGGATGCCTCCCACCCCCTGTTCAGCCTTGATGCCAATCGCTGCATCCTCTGCAGCCGCTGCGTGCGGGTCTGCGCTGAGCTGGAGGGGGCCCATGTGTGGGCCATTGCCGGCCGGGGCCGCCACTGCCGCCTGGTGGCCGGCCTGGACCAACCCTGGGGCGAGGTAGACGCCTGCACCTCCTGCGGCCAATGCGTGGAGGCCTGCCCCACCGGCGCCCTGGTCCACAAGGACGACAGCACCGCCGAAAAGCACCCCCACCCGGCCCGGGCCCTGCAGCTGCGCCGGGTCCACGACCTGCCCCCCAGGCCGGATCCATGACCCCAGCCCCTGCTCCTGATGCAACAGCCACTCCTGATGTAATAGCCGCGCCCGATGCAACAGCCGTGACTGGATCAACCGCCCCGGCAGCCGCGCCGCGCCTGCGCCTGGCCACCGCCTGGTTGGCGGGCTGCTCCGGCTGCCATATGTCGTTTCTCGACCTCGATGAGTTGTTGTTTGTGCTGGCCGACCGGGTGGAGCTGGTGTATTCGCCCGTGGCCAGTGACATCAAGACCTATCCAGAGGCTGTGGACATCTGCCTGGTGGAGGGGGCGGTGGCTAACACCGCCAACCTGGAGTTGGCCCTGCAGCTGCGGGCCCGCACGGCCTTTGTGATCTCCTTTGGCGATTGCGCCGTGACGGCGAATGTGCCGGGTCTGCGCAATTTGCTCAACCGTGATGGCCGCGGCGGGGCCGCGGCGGTGTTGCAGCGCAGCTACGTGGAACTGGCCGATAGCAGCGGCCGCCATCCCCACGCCCCGGGCCTGGTGCCCGAGCTGCTCGATCAGGTGTGGCCGCTCCATGCGGTGATTCCGGTGGATCTCTATTTGCCCGGCTGTCCGCCTTCGGCCGAGCGCATCGCCGCCACCCTGCTGCCCCTGCTGGATGGCCAGCGCCCCATCCAGGCGGGGGACGCGATGCTGAGGTTCGGCTGATGGCCTGTCAAGGATTGGCCTGCAAAAGATTGGTCTGCAAAAGATTTTCGTGCAAAGCCGGGGGCCCTAAGGCATGAGCCGCACGGTGATCATTGATCCGGTGACCCGGATCGAAGGGCACGCCAAGATCAGCCTCCATTTGGATGGGGATGGGCGGCTCACTGATGCCCGCTTCCATGTGGTGGAATATCGCGGCTTCGAGAAGTTTTGCGAGGGCCATCCGTTCAAGGAGATGGCGGGAATTACGGCCAGGATTTGTGGCATCTGTCCGGTGAGTCATCTGCTGGCGGCAGCCAAAACGGGTGACAAGTTGCTGGGGCTCACCATTCCGCCGGCGGCCCAGAAATTGCGGCGTTTGCTCAATCTGGCCCAGATCTGCCAGTCCCACGCCCTCTCCTTTTTTCACCTCAGTAGCCCTGATTTTTTGCTGGGCTGGGAGTGCGAACCGGCTCGCCGCAACCTCTTCGGCCTGATGGCCGCCGATCCCGATCTGGCCCGCGCCGGGATTCGGCTGCGCCAGTTCGGCCAGCAGATTTTGGAGTTGCTGGGCGGCCGCAAAATCCACGCCGCCTGGGCCGTGCCAGGGGGCGTACGCAGTCCCCTCAGCGACGAGGCCAAGGCCTGGATCCTGGAACGGTTGCCCGAAGCGCGGGCCACGGCCCGGCTGGCCCTGGAACGGTTCAAGCCCCTGCTGGATGGGCCTCTAGAGCGGGAGCAGCAGGTGTTTGGCCAATTCCCCAGCCTGTTCATGGGCCTGGTGGGTCCAGCGGGCGAGTGGGACTGCATCGATGGCCAGCTGCGCCTCATCGCCAGCGACGGAACCGTGCTGGCGGATCACCTCAAAGAAGACGATTACGCCAGTTTTTTGGCCGAGGCCGTGGAGGATTGGAGCTACCTCAAGTTTCCCTATTACAAGCCGCTCGGCCCTGCCGCCGGCATGTATCGGGTCGGGCCCCTGGCGCGGCTGAATGTGTGCGAGCGGATCGGCAGCCCCTGGGCCGATGCCGAACTGGCCGAACTCCGCGCCCGCCATGGCCGGGTGGTGACCAGCTCCTTTGCCTATCACCAGGCGCGGCTGGTGGAGATCGTCGCCTGCCTGGAGGCGATCGAGCAGCTCGTTAGTGATCCCCAGCTCCAGGACCGGCGCGTGCGGGTACGCGGATCGCTGCAATGCCAGGGCGCCGTGGGCGTTAGCGAGGCGCCGCGGGGCACCCTGTTTCACCACTACCAAGTGGATGACAACGGCCTGATCACCCGCGTCAACCTGATCATTGCCACCGGCCAGAACAACCTGGCGATGAATCGCACCGTGTTGCAGATCGCCCGGGAGTTCATCCCCGGGCCGGTGGCCGCAGGCGCCGAGATTCCCGAGGCCCTGCTCAACCGGGTGGAGGCGGGGATCCGCTGCTACGACCCCTGCCTGTCTTGCTCCACCCATGCGGCCGGCCAGATGCCCCTGCGGCTGCAACTGGTGGCGGCCGATGGCCAGCTGCTGG